>CAYPVU010000021.1:0-15232 GCA_964414295.1 uncultured Candidatus Saccharibacteria bacterium
TAGAAGGAGCAGATACTTATGCTTTATTTATTGATGCGGGAACTTCAAGATTTGATGGTAATATATTTGTTGGAAATACTGCTGAAACAATCTCTAGCTCTTCTTTTGTAATGAATGGAGATGATGTATTTATCAATGGTCAGTTAGGAGTGGAGGGAAGTATTTTTAGTGATTCCGATATTTTATTCTCTGCAGGAGTAGGTAGATTAAGTTCAGCAAATGGTAATTATATCCCTGGATATGCTTCTATTGGACAAAATCCGCCTGATGCTAGATATACATTAAATCTTTGGAGAAGTTATTTTAGTACTTCTAACTCATTAGATTATTATGGAGCCTCTTCTTACTTACAATTAGATTCTGATACTGAGGAAGCTGGTGGATTAATTGGATTTAATTCTACATTTAATCCAGTCGGCAATGTAACAAATATAAAAGGATTTGAATCTTATGTTTACACTACTCAGGCTACAAGTACAGTAACTAATGCGAGCGGATTCTATGTTAAATCAACAACAGATTTCGGAGGAGGAGGTGGAGCACAGAATACTGCTACAGCCGGTGTAGCAGGTGGTAATGCTGGTTCAGCGGGTGCTACTGCTACTGGTACCGGAGGATCTGCAGGAAGCGGTAAAGTAAGCGGATCTGGTGGAGGAGGCGCAAATATTACTACTGCAGGAGGAGCAGGAGGCGGAGGCGGAGGTTTATATGGATTCCCTGATTTATCAGCTATGTTTTTAGGTTCTGGAGGTGGTGGTGGAGCAGGTGGGTTTAGTACTAATACTGCAGGGACAGCTGGTGGTAACGGAGGTGGAGCAATATATATTGGAGCAGACACAATAACATTGCCCGGTTCAGGTACAATTACAGCCAATGGCGGGACTGCAACAAACGGTACTGCTCCAGCTAGTGGAGGTGGAGGTGGCTCTGGAGGAAGTATTTATTTAGACGCCTTTAATGTTTCTGTAGGTAATAACGAAGAAGAAATCACAAGCCAAGGTGTGCTTAGAAAGACCTCTACTGCTTATGATAGTAAATTAATAGGTGTTATCTCTACAGCACCAGGTTTAACATTAGGTAGTATAGACGGAGAAACAGGTAATCAAGATCAAAGAGCATTGGCCTTATCTGGTAGAGTGCCGGTAAAGATAGATCCTGACAGTGAACCAATTTCTATAGGAGATTACTTAACATCTTCTACAAAAGCAGGTTATGCTAAAAAAGCTACTCAACCGGGATATGTATTAGGTAAAGCATTAGAATACTGGAATAAAGATCTAAATAAACCAAAGATAATGACTTTTGTAGGTTTAGGTTATTACAATGGGGGTAACTCTTCAACTGAAGAAGCCCTTAGATTAGCAAGTTCCAGAGGTTTATCTGTAAGCAATGCTTATAATCCAAGTGTAAATATTAAGATTGTACAAAGTGCCACAGATGGCCAAGTCCTAGGTACAACAACGGAACCTAGTACAACTCTAGAAGCAGGACAAGTAGATGAAAGTGTATCTGTAGAGGCTCTAGAAAAAAGCATGTCTTTAGCATTAGGTAGAAGTGAAATGTCTGACTATTTCTTGAATAATGATTCATCAATTACTGTTGGTGATGTAGTAAAGTTTGATTTAAATAATAATTTAATTAAAGCAGGCGGTATTAATAATAGAGGAGATACAGAAGTACTGGGAGTAACTTCAACTCAACCTAATACTTTATTATCTGCAATCTTAGAAACAAGTAATAATAGTTCAGTTACATTAGGTGGAAAAGTAGTATTAAAAGTTACTGATCTAAATGGACCAATTAAAAAAGGTGATTACTTAGCTGCATCGGATATTCCAGGTTATGCAATGAAAGCAGATAATGCTAATGGAATTATTTTAGGTAGAGCATTAGAAGATTTCCCATTATCTGTAAGTCCAGATTCGTCTTTAGTAAAAAGAGAATTAAGTAGAAATAAAACTGAAATGATTAACCTATTAAATAATCTTATTGCTGATGGTTCTATAAAAGCAGAAGATAAACAAAAATATGAAGATGCAATAAATCAATTTACATCTAGTTTTGAGATCTCGAACGTAGATGGTAAAAGTGCAGGTAGAATTTTAGCCTTTGTAAATATTGGATTTATTACTGAAGGTGTTATGTTACCTAAGAATGCAAATCTTGCAGATAATTCATTACCTGGTACAACAGAAGAGGTAAGTAAAGATCTAAGTAATTTATTAAATCAAATACAAAAAACTAAATTAACACTAAATAATGTTCTAACTGTAAAGAATGTAATAGAAGCTCAAACTTATCAAAATATTACAGGATTAGACTTAGCATTTAAGATCTCATCTCAGAATAATTCATTCAAAGTAGTAAATGTAAATGACGAATCTATATTCCAGGTAGATCAAAATGGAAAAATCTCGATTAAATCAGGTGCAAACTCTAGTATTGGTAAAGCTGTATTACCTCCTGCTACAATAGAAATATTTGTGGAAAATACTTCAATAACAGAAAGTTCTCAAATATACTTAACACCAGATCAATTTGTATTTAGTAGAGTAAAATCAAAAAATCCTGGACAAGGTTTCTGGATTGAATTACAAAACGGTTTTACAGAAAAAACAGTAAATGTAGATTACTTAATAATAAATTAATATGTTATCTAAAAATAAAAGCTTAGTTTTATCTTTTCCTCAAGACAAGCAAAAACTATTTAACTTAAAGCAAGTAATGATCATTTGTAGTATTGTAGCTTTTATTGTTTTAGCTTTAACCTTATTTGTAATTTCAAATAGAAATAATTGGGGAGTATTAAAATCAATTGATTCTGCTAATTATGAATCTTTAAAAAAAAGTTTAAATGAACTTATTGATATAAGATCTCAAGGTGAACCTACTATAATTGAGGTTTCTAATGCAGCAAATCTAAAACTTCAAGATAGTGTTTTATATACTCAAGTAGAAAACAGTGATTTAATGCTTGTCTATAAAGATAAGGTTATTATTTATAGACCTTTTACAAATAAAATCGTAAATGTATTTCCTGTTAATAACTAGTCTACATTACATTTTTGCTGTAATATAATAGTGCAATTAAATATTTAAATTTGAATCTATGCAACCATCAATGACTTTCTCATCCTTAGCTAAAGGAGATACACAAAAAAGAAGATTAGGATTTTTAAATAAAGACATCTTTAGAAAAATTACTTCTATAAAATTCTTAGCAGTATTAATTGTAATTTTTCAGCTAATAATTCTTTATTTCTTGATTAATCCAATCAATATTCTAAATCAATTAAACTCTGTACAAATTATTAATAAAGTATCCAAACTTACAGTTGTCCCAGCAGGCGAGTTGCCAACCGCAATTGGGACAGTAGGGGATAATACTTTACTTCCAAACGCAGAAACTCTAAGAAAGGATAATGAAATTCAAGCACAAGTATATAAAGATGTAAAAGACGGAGACTATGTATTAGTTTACTCAAATAAAATGATTGTATTTAGAGATAGTGAAAATAGAGTAATTTACGAAGGTCCAACTCCTGCTCAAATATTAAATAATAACCAACAAACAATTGTTACTAATTTAATTAAGAAAGTAAAGGATTCAGGAATTATTACCCAAGATAATGACGAAACTCCACAATTAAGAATTATTACTACTGAATTAGCAGATTTACAAAGAGTAAATCCAGAATTTTATGCTGATGCTAAAGAAAATGATATTGTTGCAATTTTTGCAAGAGAAAATAAGATGGTACTTTATAGAGCAGATACAGATGCAGTAGTAAAGTATGGTGACTTAACAGTAAGATAATACTATTTGATAAATTCAAAAGTCCTAAAGTATTATATCTTTAGGACTTTTTTATATTCTTTATATGCAAATAACACCTGCAATATTAACTAATGACTTAATTCTATTTAAAGATCTACTACCAAAGTTATCTTTTGCAGAAACTTTAGACATTGATATTATTCGTCCCCCCTTTGTAAATAATTCCACAATTTCTATTGAAGATGTTAAGGATATTTTAGATTTTGATAATCAATGTATTGGATTTCATTTAATGGTAGATAATCCTAAAGAAGATTTAATAAATTTATTTAATTGGGGATTTGAAAATAAATATATAAGAATCTATCTTCATCAAGAGAGTGATTTAAGTTTTTTATCTGAATTTAAATGGCCTTTGAATTGGATTAAAGGGGTTGCCGTTAAATTAGAAACAGACCTTAGAGACTTAAATTTCTATAATCAATATGATGAAGTTCAATTAATGTCTATAGTTACAGGCGTACAGGGAAACCCTTTTAATGCAACTATTAAAAACAGAGTTAATACACTAAGAAATCTAGGATTTACTAAAGATATTAGTTTAGATGGAGGAATTAATCTTGGTACATTAAGCCAATTAAAGGATTTAGATATTAATAGAATAAGTGTTGGATCGTATTTTCAAAAATCGAAAAATCCTAAAGAATCGTATAGAATGATGGAAGAAGAATTAAATAAGTAACTTTTATTCAAAATCTATGATTGATTTACCATTAAAAAAGGAAGCAGAGCAGTCTCCAATTCAAAGAGATACCTCGCGGTTAATTAATAATATTACCTTCTTTGGAGATTCAGCTATTCCGGAAGGAGATCCGATATATGAAAGTGTAAAGTCTGCCTCTAAATTACTGGCATCTGAAGGCTTTACAATTGTAGATGGCGGAGGTCCTGGTATTATGCAGGCTGCTACAAGCGGAGCTCAAGAAGCTAAAGGAAAAACAATTGCAATTTACTGGGAACCTAAATTAGCATCCCACTTTGAAGGAAAAAATACTGCAAATCTTACAGATGAATCTGAAACTTATTCTAATTATGTAATGAGAACTTTAGGGTTAATAGAAAAAGGAGATGTATTTGTAGTATGTAAAGGTGGAACAGGAACAGTGTCTGAGTTTGGTATGGTTTGGTGTTTAGCCAAACTTTATTACGGAAGTCATAAACCTGTAATCTTATATGGAGATTTTTGGGATGATTTAATTGAATCATTTCAAAAGACTATGTATATAGATGAAGTAGAATTAGCTGTTTTAAAAAGAGCAACGACTCCTGAACAAGTTTTGGCACTTGTAAAATTATTTGAAGATATGTATCAGAAACTAGATCTTAAACCAAGGGTTGGAGATGAATCTGGATTTATTATTAATCCAAAAGTAAAAGTTACTGCAGATGCCTATAAAAAAGTTGCTGCTGAATATCATGCTGCCCAGGTAGGTAAATATGTTGCTCAGGAACAACTAGATGAGTTTATTTCAATGGTTAATCCACCAGCGCAAGTATTAGATTTAGGCTGCGGACCTGGTACAGATACAAAATTCTTAACAGAAAAATACTCAGTAACAGGAATTGAAATTGTAAAGAAGTTTGCAGATATAGCTACTTTTGAAAATCCAAATGCAGAAATTATAAATGCAGATATTATTTCTTATGATCTTCCAAAGAATAAATATAAAGGAATTTGGTCTAGAGATGTTTTACATCATATCCCAGGAGATGAGCTAACAAATGTATTTAAAAAATTATCAGATTCTTTAGTTGATAATGGTGTTCTTTATGTAATAGTAAGAGAAGGAGAAGGCGAAATTTACGAAAAGGAACATAAAAAATATTCTGAACTGGAAAGGTTTTATCATTTATTCAGCGTAGAAGAATTAGAAACAAGAGCAAAAGCTGCTGGTTTAAGTGTAGTAAAAATTGATCATGTACAAAGAAGTCATAAATGGTTAGTTGGAGTATTTAAAAAGCAAGGACTAACATTTACTTTGTAAGTTGAATAATACAATATAAAAAATACCCTCCTAGGAGGGTATTTTCTTATCAAAAAGTTTCTTCTTGAAATACAAAAAACTCTATTTAGAGTTTTTTATTTTCTTGAAGTTTTTCTTTTTGCAGTTGTTCTAGTTGTCTTTCTAGCTGCTGGTTTTCTAACAGTCTTCTTTGCAGCTGTTGTCTTTCTAGCTGCTGGTTTTCTAACTGTCTTTCTTGCAGCTGTTGTTTTTCTTGCAGCAGGTTTTCTTGTTGTCTTTCTTGCTGCAGTTTTTCTTGCTACTGCCATTTTGTATAAATAAAAAATTAATACTATTAATAGTGTGAATTAAATTTAAACGAATGTCAATATTTGGTATAGATTAAAAACTAAACTCTGCAAGTAAGTTAAACTGATCCTTTATTGAATAGATAAATAAATTAAGAGATAATCACTTTATATTGATATTAATTAATTATGAAAACTTTTGCGGATAAATTACAACTTTTTAAAAATAAAGTTTCTGAAATATACTTAAATGATTCAGAAAAAATTCTTGAAACACATTTTTATAATAGAAATAAAACATTTAGAATTAATAAATTAAAACAAAAACTAGATCAAGAAGTTTTAGAAAGTTTATTAAATCAAGGAATTAAATGTAAGCAAATAGAGGGTTTAGATAATTTCTATATTGCTTTAGAAAACTCTAATAAACTTTCTTTTACAAATGAATTTAATTCCAACCAGATTTATATTCAAGAAGCTTCTAGCTCCTTACCTGTTTATGAGATTAATCCGGAAGAGAATGATTTAATCTTAGATATGTGTGCATCTCCTGGAAGTAAAACTTCTTTAATTCAAAATCTTTCCGATAATAAAGCAAATGTTGTAGCAGTAGAAAAAAGTAGAAATAGATTTTTTAAATTAAAAGAAAACTTAGTAAATAATGGAGTAGAAAATGTACAGGTATTTAATATTGATGCAAATAGATTAATTTTTATTAAACCTGAATTTAGTAATTACTTTAATAAAATTATTGTAGATGTACCTTGTACAACAGAATCAAAAGTAGATTTAAATGAGCAAGATTCTTTAAAAGAATGGAAGCCTCAAAATGCAAAAAGTATTTCTAAATTACAAAGAGGTTTATTAAATTCTGCATTTAAAATGTTAAAACCTGGTGGAACCTTAATATATTCCACTTGTACTTATAGTGTAGAAGAAAATGAAGATGTAGTGAATTGGTTTTTAAAAAAGAATTCTAATGCTAAGTTATTGAACATAGATTTAAGTATAAAAAACATTAAGGATGGAGTAACTTCTTATAGAGAAAAGAAGTATACACAGGATATGGCTTTAACAAAAAGAATAATTCCTAATAATGAATTTACAGCCTTTTATATGGCAAAACTGACTAAAGTTGCTTAAATCTTTACTAGATGGTAATATTGCTAAATATGAATATCGATTTTATTAAATCAACATTAAACCATCATGACCTTCCATAATGGAGGGTATATTTCTATACGAATTTTAGCCCTCCTTTAGGAGGGTTTTGTATTTATAAAGCCCTCTTAAAAGGGCTTTTTATATTTTTATTTGTTAAAATTATTTATATGAATCAATTATCAAACCAACCACCTAAAGGAACTAGCGATTGGTTCCCAGCAGAATATACTAAAAGAAAATATATATTTGATACATGGAGAAAGGTCTGTATTTCTTTTGGTTATGAAGAATATTTAACCCCTATTATAGAAAGTGCAGATGTTTATAGGGCAAAGTCTGGGGAAGATGTAGGCGGTAAGGAGCTTATGGTAATGACAGACAGAGCAGGAAGAGAGCTCGCAATAAGACCGGAGATGACTCCTTCTGTTACAAGGATGGTTAGTAGAATTTATGAAAGTTCAACAAAGCCGTTAAGGTTATTTTCAATTGCTAATTTCTTAAGAAATGAAAAGCCTCAAAAAGGTAGAAATAGAGAATTCTGGCAATTAAATTGTGATATTTTCGGCAGTGATTCTTTAATGGCAGATGTAGAGATTCTACAGCTGGCTATAGAAATAATGAAAGAATTTGGCGCAACTAAGGAACAGTTTATTGTTTATTATAACGATAGACGATTAATAGAGGCTTTAATAACTGACTTTTTAAAAGTAGAAAAATCTAAGGTGTCCGAGGCTACTAGGATATTAGACAAGTTTGGGAAAATTAATAATGACGAGTTAGTAATTAGATTAAAAACAGAGGTAGGAGCGCAAATTGATAATCCAACTATATTGTTAGATTATTTAAGTTTAGAAGAAGATGCATTTGAGTATGTTTATCAGAATTATTTAAAAGAAAACGAAGGAATTAAGAACTTAATGGCGATTTCTAATAAGCTAGAAGCTTTAGGATTAGCTGAATATATAAAATATAATCCATCGATGGTTAGGGGTTTTGATTATTACGATGGAATGGTTTTTGAAGTTTACGATAGAAAAGATTATTTAAAAAGAAAAGGCTTATTAAAAACAGAAGATTCTTACAGATCTTTATTTGGAGGCGGCAGATACAATGGTTTAGCAGGAATTTTTGGGAGTCAATCTTTTCCTGCCGTTGGATTTGCACCTGGAGACGAAACAACTAGAATATTTTTAGAGGAATATGATTTATTAAAAAATATTTCTTCTGAATATAAAACTTATTACATTCCAGTTTTAGATGAAAAGTTAACTAACAAAGTATTAGAGTTAGCATCTATATTAAGAGAAAGTAAAAGTAATATTGTAAAAGTTGGATTAGAAGTTCAAAGAATGGGTAAGGCTTTAGAATCTGCAAATAAAATAAATGCAGACTATACATTAATACTAGGCGAAAATGAATTGAATGCAGGTAAATATCTTTTAAAAGATATGAAGAGTGGGGATCAAATGGAAATAAATTTTTAATATTTAAGGGACAGGCGCAGCCTGTCCCTTCTTGTTCTGCACAACATTTAATATTGTTTCTAAATTACTTCCATCTATAGGAACATATCCTCTCCAATATTGAATCATAAAAAAGATAGTAAATAGAATAGAGATAATTATTAAAGTAAGGAGTCCAAACTTTAGTTTTTTGTTTTTTAAATTTAATATCCGATTTATAGAAAGTCCTAACGGAATTGCCATAATAGGAAGTATATCTACTAGGGCTCTCATTCCAAAGCTCCCGCCGTACGGCCAATGCCACCAGCTCGCAACAATCCAGAGATTCATAATTAACACTACTATTACACTCAAAAATTCTTTCTTGAGATTTTTATAAAGTAAAATTAAACCAGGAAGTATTAATAATAAAATCGGACTCCAAAAGAATAACCCTTTTCTTATACTAAATAATACATTTGTTATTTGGGGATTAGCAAAGTTAAATCCTTCTTCTCCGTAAGAATAAACTAAAAACTTCCCAGTAATTAAGTACCAATATAACAATTGAATAAATACAACAACTAATCCCGAAATTAATATTAAAACTATTTTTTTATAGTTCTTTATATATAAACTAATGCGATTCTTAATATCTATTTTAAATTTATTAATACTAATTCCCCACAAAAGAAAAAGTATTACTAATATTATATTTGTTGGCCTAACTATAGTAATTAGACCAGAAGTTATACCAATTAAAATAGAATTAGCAACGTTAGGATATTTGTACCACTTAATTGTTAATAATAAAAATAATGCAATTAAAAAGAAAGAGTAAGCATGACTAAAAGATGCATCGTATGTAAAGTAATGAAATAAATTTGTACCTAACGTAATTGCAATTAAGGTTAAATAAACTGTCTTTAGTTTAAAATACTTATCTAAAATTCTTTTTAAAACAAATAACCCTAATAAAGCATAAAAAGTTCCAGAAAAGGATTGTGCTGCATGATATAGGTAAGAAGAAAATCCATCCGGCGGTAAATTAATAAAATTATTTAATATTAAAGTAATAGTGTGAGCAATAATAAAAAATGGTGCTGACATTACAGCTACTCCAACTGGATACTTATTTAAATAATTATTTGTATCTTGATATTTTGTAGAACCATTCCAGGTATTAGAAACAGGATCTTGGTAATGTTTAGAATAGGCATCAATAAATTTATTTAATGAGATGTCGTTATAAATAAATGTTGCAGGTAAGTAAACATAATAACCAAGTCCATCTGATCTAATAGGAGGTCCATTAAATCTGAATAAGTAAACAGATGTTGTAGCAAATAATGAAATAATCAAAAGAAACAAAAAAAAGAAGGCTTCAGATCTAGCTTTAAAAATACTTTTCATTATGAGTTATTAAATTTGATTTAAGTATACTATAAAAGTTTGAGCAATCCTAAAACCTCTAGCAGACTGTTATATTCATAGAATCTTCATATTCCTTATATATAATCTAATTATTAATATTTTAACTTTTAGCTATGAGTTCTTATGTTAAGACAGCACTTTTACTCTCTGCCTTAACAGCGCTTTTAATTACTCTTGGATATGTAATTGGGGGTAGAGGAGGATTAGTAATAATGCTCTTTATTTCACTTTTAGTTAATTTTGTCTCATTCTTTTTTAGCGATAAGATTGCACTTGCAATGAGTGGAGCCCGCCAAATTTCGGAAAGTGAATATCCGAAAATATTTGCTTTGACTAGGGAGCTTACAGGTAGGATGGGGATTCCAATGCCAAGACTATATATTTCAAATGCTATACAACCCAATGCATTTGCAACGGGAAGAAATCCTAAAAATTCTGCAGTTTGTTTTACAAGCGGATTACTTTCTAATTTGCCAGAAGATGAAATTAGAGGAGTTTTAGCACACGAACTTGCACATATAAAAAATAGAGATGTTCTAGTTTCTACAATAGCAGCAGTAATTGCTGGTACTATAAGTTCAATTACAGACTTTTTAATGTTTAGTGCAATCTTTGGTGGAAGCGATGATGATAATCCTAATCCGATTGCATCTTTAATTTTAATTATTACTGCACCAATTATTGCTGTAATTTTACAATTAGCAATTTCTAGAAGCAGAGAATATTTAGCAGATGAAACTGCTGCAAAATATACTAAAGATCCGGAAGGTTTAGCTAATGCGTTAGTTAGAATTGAATCTATAGCAAGGCAAGCTCCAATGCAGGTAAATTCAGCAATGGCGTCTTTATATATTCAAAATCCTTTTATTTTAAGGGGAGCGGCTGAATTATTTTCAACACACCCTCCTACTACAAAGAGAGTAGAAAGACTTTTAAATTTAAATATTAATTAATAATTATGAGGAGTCCAATAAATCCAGATGTAGAAATGCAAAAGATGATTCTTCCTTATGGAAATATAGAAATTGAATATGATCCAGTTAGTGGAGGTGTTTGGTTAGATAAAGGTGAAATAGAAAAATTAGTAGAAGTTGTAGAGGATAAGGCCAAGCATAAATATAGTAGCAACAATGCTCCAAGATTTAATACTTCTGATAATGCACCTGATTTTAAAAAGTACGATGATGACGATTACAAATACAATTCAGGTCACAAAAGAAAAAAAGAATCTATTTTAGGAGAAATCTTTGATATATTTTAATACTAGTGCGGCGGGCTTTAGCCCGCCGCTTTTAGCTAAGGTTTCTTTTTTCCACCGCAGTGTTTGGAATCTGGTTTTGTTTTTATACAAAAACCAGCAGCACCTCCATTTTTAGTTTCGCAGTTCGGGCACCGTGAGGGTACCTGTGAACCTGTAAACTGATGTCCACAGCAGGTGCAATACATTTGTTTCATTAAAGGTTCTCCTTAGCGTGCAAAAAGTTGCGTGGAATTATAACCTATTATCTTTAATTCAATAAAGTAAGTTAATTAGTAAATCCGTAGGCTTGATTAACTATATATAAAGGCCTTTCTTTAGTCTCGTTATATATTCTGCCAATGTACTCTCCAAGTAACCCAATTGAGATTAACTGAATTCCTCCTAAGAAAAGGATTATTACTATTAAAGAAGGGTAGCCGGGTACATCGCTTCCATTAATTAAAGATCTAATTATTATGTAGCTGCCGTAAATAAATGCTATTACAGAAGTAAAAAAACCAAAAAAAGAAGCCAGTTTTAGGGGCCTTACAGAAAACGACGTAATTCCTTCTAAGGCTAATGCGCTTAGTTTTATAAAGTTAAATTTACTTTGTCCAGAAACTCTCGGTTTTCTTACATAAGGGATCCCAATTTGATTAAATCCTACCCATGCAAAAATCCCTTTCATAAATCTATGCCGTTCCTTCATTTGCTTAAGTACTTCTACAACTTTTTTATCCATTAATCTAAAATCACCTGTATCTTTAGGAATTTTAGTATCACTTAATAAGTTTATTACTCTATAAAAAAGAAAAGCTGTAAGCTTTTTTAAGAAAGTATCGCCAACTCGTTCTTCCCTTATTCCATAGACAACATCGTATCCTTCTTCCCATTTATTTATAAAATCAATTATAACTTCAGGAGGATCCTGCATATCTACATCCATAGGAATAACAGCATTCCCACTGCAATAATCCAAGCCAGCCGCTAAAGCTATTTCTTTCCCAAAGTTTCTCGCTAAATCAACAAGTTTTATTTTTTTATTAATATTAGATAAATCTAAAATAACTTCTTTTGTTCTATCTTTACTTCCATCATTTATAAATACAATTTCGTAACTATAATTTGGAAGTTGTAAAAAGATTTCTTCAACTTTTTCTACAAAAAAGCGAATACTGTCTTGCTCATTAAAGCAAGGTACTATTAAGGAAATTTGTTTCATCTAGTTAACATTAAATATAGGGATTATAACAATCGATTGTAAAAAAACTGTAAATATTGTTATTCTAAATATACACCAATTTACAAAATTGAATTACTGATTTAAATTGTATTGCTAGTGTGTTTATCCTTTAGAAGAAACTCAATGAATGAGTTATAATTGTTTGAATTTATATGAAATTATTAACGCAAAATAAAATAGATTTACTTCTTGAACTTGTTAAAACAAGTTTTAAGATGAGATATCAAAACTCTGTATTAGGAGTTCTTTGGGTACTCATAAAACCTTATTCTCAATTCCTTGTACAGTATATTATTTGGACTAGAATAACAAACTTTCAAATCCCTAATTATCAATTATATTTGCTATTAGGAATTATTTTATATACCTACTTTAATGAATTGATTGTATTAGGACAAATGTCTTTGTTAGACAGAGCACATATAATATTAAAGGTAAATTTCCCAAGGCAGATTGCGATCTTTAGTGCGTTAATTAGTGCATTAATTAATTTAGGTATTAATTTTGTTTTCTTTTTAATTATCGCAGCACTTAATGGGGTTACTATTACATTAATGGGAGTATTGTATTTCCTATTTTTAGCAGTAATTCTATTCTTTTTTGGTGTAGGAGTATCATTCTTTACAAGTATTGCAACAATTAAATTAAGAGATCTAAAAAATGTATTTGAATTAGGTTTGTTTTTATTAATGTGGTTAACTCCAATCTTTTACTCTGTATCTTCAACCTTTGTAGAAGGGAGTGTTGCTAATTATGTTGCAGCTAATCCTTTAGGTATACTAATAAATCAGGCAAGATCCGCATTTGGAATTTATGGTCAAACAGACTTGGGATTAATGGGATTATATCTTTTGGGTAGTATTGGAATTTTTACATTAGGCTGGATATATTTTAATAATAAAGTAAAACAAATTGCAGAATACTTTTAATATGAACGAAAACGCTATTGTAGTTAAAAATTTAAATAAGACTTTCTATATTCATGATGATAGAAAGTCTACACTAAGGGCTTTGTTTACTTCTTTTTTTAGTCAAGGTAAAACAAGAGAATTTAAAGCATTAAATGATATTAATTTTGAAATTAAAAGAGGTGAATTTGTAGGAATAGTAGGAAGAAATGGAAGTGGAAAAAGTACTTTACTAAAGATTCTTGCTGGTATTTATAATGCTGACAAAGGTAGTGAAGTAAAAATAAATGGAACAATGGTTCCTTTTTTAGAATTAGGAGTAGGCTTTAATCCAGACTTGAGCGGAAGAGAAAATATATTTTTAAATGGAACAATTTTAGGAATGACTAGAGTCTTCTTAGAAAAAAAGTTTGATGAGATTGTAGATTTTGCAGAATTAAGAAGTTTTATAGATGTTCCAGTAAAAAACTACTCAAGCGGTATGATGGTTAGATTAGCTTTTTCAATTGCAATTCAAAGTAATGCAGATGTCTACTTACTAGATGAAATTCTTGCAGTAGGTGATGAAAATTTTCAAAAAAAATCTGCAAATGTCATTCAGCGGTTAAAAAAGGAAGGGAAGACTATACTATATATAAGTCATAACATGGACTCTGTTAAAGCATATTGTGATAGAGCTCTATTGATAGATAAGTATGAATTAAAAATGGATGATAATCCTTATTTAGTAACTGAAGAATATAGGAGACTTAATGATGTTTCTATTCCACAAAGTAAAATCGAAACTGAAAAAGATAGATGGGGGAATAAAGATGTTGAAATTACAGACATTAAGATTAAGGATGATAATAATAATATAGTTAACGAATTTAAAGAAATAGGTAATATAAATATTGAGATTTCTTATAAAGTAAATAAGCCTGATCACAAAGAAATTAAATTCGGGTTTGGTATTTATAGGCAAGATGGATTGCATATTACAGGTACTAATACAAGTAATAGTAAAATTACTATTACTCCTAAAGAAAAGGGATTTATTAAATTAAGCTTACCAAATAGATTCTTATTAGATAATGATTATGCTATTACAATCTCTGTGTCGGATCCTTTAACAAAAGAAACTTTAGATTATCATTCCAATAGGTATCAATTTAGAATTAGATTGAATAACAAGGATCAAGGCGCAGTGTCTTTACCAGTAGAGTGGGAAGTCTTATATTAAATTGAAATCTGTTTATAGAATGTTTCATAAATCTAAACCAAAAATATTACTTCTGATAGATAGAAAGAACTGGGCTTTTGATAACTGCGCTAGTGGCTTTATTCAGTACCTTTCCAATAACTTTGATATAAATAGAGCTTATGTTGCAGATAGTCCCGATTTAAATAAATATAGATTTGATCTTCTACATGTATTTTTTTACGCGGAAGATTATTATAAAAAATTTGACTTAAGAGGTGCTAGGATTGTTAAAGAAATTTCAAGTCACAGGTGGGAGGATACTCCTCCGTATGGGCCTAAGACACCTGAAGAGGTAAATAAGTCTTACTTGAGTGATGCAGATGGAGTGATATGTGTTTCAAAAAGACTATACAATACTTTTAATAAAGTAAATCCACGTACGTACTTTGTCCCTAATGGATTTGATTCAAAAAAGTTTTTTAGAAAAGTAGATAGAACAGGAAGTCTTAAAATAGGATGGGCAGGTAAT
>CAYPVU010000022.1:0-3105 GCA_964414295.1 uncultured Candidatus Saccharibacteria bacterium
GGGTATTATTGTTGTATGGACAGATCAAAGAAGCGGTTTTCAAGTTTATGGACAAAAGTTTAACTCTTCAGGAGTAGCTCAATGGACTGCTAATGGAAAAGCATTAAGTCCTGTCTCCCATGGAGTAAATGCTATATTAGCAGACGGTTCAGGAGGAGTTTTCTTTGTTTCTCAATCTCATGCATTTCATGTAGATTCAAATGGAAATCATCTCTGGAATTCGAATGGTGTACAATTATTTACTGGTGCTGGGAGTGCTTGCTATAACTTAGCTTCGGATGGCAGCGGAGGGATTATAGCAACATGTACTTATTCAAATGGAGCAAACTTAGAGGACTTAAGAATACAAAGAGTTAGTTCTGCGGGAACAATTCAATGGGGCGCAACAGGAGTTAACATTGGTACTACATCGGGAGAAGATGATGGCAGCTCCAATGTTGAAATACAGCCGGATGGTAGTGGAGGAGCAATTATTGCTTGGGCAAGCAGAACCCCATGTTGTAGTTATACCTTTGATATTAGAGTTCAGAGAGTTAATTCATCTGGTATTGCACAATGGACTGCAAACGGAATCGTTTTAGATTTAAATTCTACTTATAATTCTCCAGAAATGAAAATGGTTCCTGATGGAACAGGTAATTTCTTTGTCGGTTGGGCGTCTTCTAAAAGCACTGGTGGAACGCCTTTACTGCAAAAAGATTAATCTTTCTGGTACTTTATTATTCGGCGCAAATGGAAAGGAGATGGATCCTACTGTTACATTCGGTTTCCCATTTAGATTGTTCGAAATGAAAAGTGATGGTAGTAATGGTCTTATTGTATCTTGGGGGACATTTCAAAGGTTAGATAATAATGGAAATTCTATTTGGAAGAATTCAACTAATGTACCTACTTATGGAACTGTAAGTATAAATAATGGGAGGATCTTTACTGCTGGACATAATTCATATCCGGGAGGTAATGGTACTTGGGAAGCATATATTTCTACATATAACTTAGCAACAGGAGAACATCAGACCTCGGGTTTTGCTACAAACAATGTAGCAAATGATCAAACTTATGCTAGACCTTTGGCTGATGGAGCCGGAGGCATGTATGTAGTCTGGGATGATCTTAGAAATAATGCAACTACAGGAAATGATATTTATATACAAAGAGTTACAACAAGTCAACAGATTACATCTGTTCAATCCGGCTATACGGTTAAAAGACCAAATGGTGATAATTTAGTTTCGCCAAGTTCTTTTGGAGAAACATCTTCTAATATTGAATTAACTGCGCAAAAGGCAGATGAGTACCCTCACCCTTCTTTTAAGGCAAATGTTGATATGACTGCAGATAGAAGCTGGACAAATTTTCAATATACAGCTGCGGATGTAGATAATTTTACATATGCTCAAGGAATTCATGCTCTGCCGGGTGTAATTAATGGTGAATATACTTTGTACGCAGTAAGAGACCCTGAAGATGATTTAGTTATTATTTGTCCAGGTATAAACTACTACGGCAATATGAGTGAAGATTGTGCGGGTGGACAGTTATTAAGACCAGGAGATGCTAATCTAACAGCTACAAATATAGGCGGTGTTGATTTGTGGGAAATTTCGGGACTAACTCAAACAGTAGGAGTCTTGTCTTCAATTGATTATAATTTTTCAATAACATCTCAACCTACAAATGTTAATGCTAATGAATTATTTGAAATAGATGTCGCATTGCTAGACGGCAATCTAAATCCTCTCACTAGTGATTATCCTGCGGGAGTAATTGGTATTAGTTTAATTGATTTATCAGATAATTCTACGGTTACTTCTGGTGTATACCAGCTTTCTGATAATGGTGTGTTGACCTTTTCAATACATTCAAGAACCGATGGTGTTAAAAATTATAGAGTTGAATATAATAATAACTCTAGTAAATTCGATGATGCAGACCCTATAACAGTAACCTATACTACCGAATCATTCACATTATCAGACTATCCAAGTACTGTACCAGCTGGGTCAACTTTTTCTTTTGTACTAGATGCTTTAACTTCTAGTAATACTACAGATACTTTATATTGGGGAGCACCTGTTGCTAGCTCAACATCTACAAATTGGACGGCACCTCAAGTCTTTGAACTTAAACCTCATTACCTTAATCCGGGCATTGGATTTATGGTTCCTAAAACTTACTATGCAGCTTTTAACGAAATAGGAAGCTTTACAATTACTATGTCCGATCCTGATCGTCCAGAACTTACAGCTACAACAGCAACAATTGAAGTTACCCCGCCTGTTGTTGCTGATCTAGATATATATGGTGCAGATGCTAATGTTGTAGTAGCGGAAGATACACCTTTTACTCTACATGTTGCTGCACTAGGATCGGATGGATTTCAATTTACAAATGGATATGTAGGAACAGTCACTTTTAGTTCTTCTTTAACATCTGCTACTTTGCCTGCCGATTATACTTATACGGTAGAAGATTATGGATACAAAGAATTCGCAAATGCTTTTGTTCTAGATGAACCAGGTTTGCATACAATTACTATTACCGATACATCTGATTCTGATTTAACTGATACTATTTCTGTAAAAGTTGTTACGACTCAAACCGATCATTTTGATATAGCTCCAAATCCATTAACCTTACAGGATGGTGTAGGAGGATCAGTAACAGTAACAGCTAGAAATTCAGATAATAGTACTAATCAATTTTATGTAGGATCGATTACATTTTCATCAAATAATATAGATTCAACATTGCCATCTGACTATACTTTTGTTGAAGCAGACAATGGTGTAGCTTCAGGTTTAAACTTATCAATGCAGAATGTTGGTTCCCATACTTTAACTGTTACTGATACTGTTAATTCTTCCATTATAGGTTCTGCAGTAGTAAATGTGATTCCTTCACCTGGAGTAAAGTTAAGTGACTTATCAAAGTTTGATTATAGAATTGATGGTGATGGAGAATATTTCTGCTTATCTTGTTGGGATAATGTTATAGCAGTTGGAGATGTAAATGGAGATAGTATTGATGACATTATTATGCACGGTTACGAAAACGGCGGTAATGATGACATTATATATGTTGTGTTTGGTGGAGATAATGCTA
>CAYPVU010000023.1:0-6769 GCA_964414295.1 uncultured Candidatus Saccharibacteria bacterium
TTAGGTTTTTCTATTATTTGTTCAATAATTCTTGATTCAGGATCTTTAAACTTTACAACACCAAGTTTTGGTAATTGAGATTTATCTACTTGGGTACAGTTTAATATTACATCTGCGTAAGAATTGCTAAAATCTGTACAAATCTCTTCTATTCCTGCTCCTTCTCCTAAAATAATGTCATCTCCCCATGCATAAATAAAAGATTCATCTTTCCCTATTAAACTTTTGGCAGAATAGAGCGGAGATGCATTCCCATAAGGTAAGTCTGGATCCTGTCTTATGAAAATAAAGTTGGCTGAGGAATAAATCTCGTGAATCTCCTTTGCTTCTTTGTGCTTACCTTTCTGTTCAAGATAACTTTCTAACGCAGGAGTAGTATCAAAATAGTCCTCTACAGAATGATTGCCAAACCTTGTAACAATAATAATGTCTTTTATTCCAGCTTGTATGCAATCTTCAACAATATAGTGTATGGTTGGTTTATTAATTACAGGAAGTAGTTCTTTGGGTACATTTTTAGTAGCCGGTAAGAATCTAGTTCCATAACCTGCAGCAGTAATGATGGCTTTTGTTACCATAATCAATTTTTAACATTAAATAATTTTATTTCTCTTTGATTATAGTCTTTGTTTGTAAATTCTGCGTAAAAGTAGTTAAGTTTATTAAAGAAATCTTCATCTAAATTTATTATTACACTTGGCCATTCAATTACAATTACATTTCCTGGTTTAAACCATTCGTAGAATCTAAGCGCATTTAAGTCATTCTTGCTTTCTATTCTCCAAGCATCCATATGGAATATAGTATTATCATTAAAGTAATACTCGTTTACATAATTAAATGTTGGAGATTTTACTACTTGGGTAATTCCTAAATATTTAGCTATTCCTTTTGTAAAATGAGTTTTTCCTGCACCGAGTTCTCCACTTAGCAATATTAAAGTAGGATGTTCTTTAGAGTAATTTTCCTTTATAAAATCATATCCGTATTGAATTGTTTCCGATTCAGAATTAGTAGTACGGGTTTGTAGTAATTGAGATTTTAAGGGATTTATTCTACCACTTCTTAAAATAGTTAATTCATTAGTTGTTGTATCAATAACAGTAGAGGGTGGATTTTTAGGCAATTCTCCAGCATCAATAATTAAATCAATTAACTCTTTATTCTTTTCGGGAATATTATCCAAAATATCAGAAATTGAATAAGGAGTTTTTCCTCCACTAATATTTGCGGAAGTTGCGGTTATTGCTACTTGTCCTTGTTTTAGAATATCTAGTAAAAGTTTGTAGTTAGGGATTCTAATGCCAAGTGTTCCTTTTTCTGATTCTAGTCTTAAATCTGTAACGTGTTTAGCTCTAGAAATAATAGTTACAGGTCCGGGCATAAAAGAATTATAAAAGTTTTTTGCAGAAGAATTAATCTCTACAAATCTTTCTGCGGTTTCTACATCTGCAACTGCAATAGAAATAGCTTTTCCTTCTGGTCTTTTTTTGTAGGTCAGTAATTTGGTTACTGCCTTTGAATTAGTCGCGTCTACACCAACACCATATGCTGTTTCTGTAGGAAAGATGATCACTCCTCCTTTTTTTAATGTGTTTAATACTAATTCAATTAGATTGGGGTTATCAATTTTTACAATGTTCATATTTAAATAAATTTAAGCACAATAATTATACTGCGATTAAATATTTTTTTTATAAAGTTTTGAGGACTTTTATAAGCCTGTTCCATTAAGGTAAATATTGTGTGTATAAGGACTTTGGACATTTGAGGGGGTAATCCCTTTGTGATAGTATGGTAAGGTAACTAGATTGTACCTTTTTTTAGAGTGGATCATAATTTTAGAAGTTTTAAACTTAAGAAATTTCTTAGCCTTGTTTTAGGCCTTGTTCTTGTATCCATATTTACTGCTTACCCAACAAGTACAGTAAATGCAGCAATTAACAATACAATTAACTTTCAAAGCAAGATTGTAGATAAAACTACTGGTTTAAATATTACTACAGGAAGCCCAGTCTGCGTAAAAAGTGGAAGTGATACTTGCGACTTTCAAGTTAGAATTTGGAATGATGCTACAGGTAGTAGTACGACTTCTGGTAGTGGAAATTTAATGTTTACTCAAACTTTTCAAGATGTAGAAATTGGAAATACTAATGGTATTTTTAATTTAATAATTAATAGTTGTGGAAGTTCAAAAAATGGTACAAGTCATTGGGGGTACTTCTACAGGTACATGTACTGTAGTTGATGATAGTGATAGTGATTCAGATGCCGGTGTTAACTTTGATAGAGCAGATCTATGGATTGAAGTTTCTTTTGCACCTGCTGATAGCTCAGGTTCTTTAGGTACTTTTTCTGAAGTATTTTCTAGAACAAATTTAAAAAGTGTTCCAAGTGCATTCGTAGCACAAACATTAAGCGGAATTGGGTCGGATGGTTTTGTTCAATTGGCACCAAGTGCTGCTCAAGTATCAACCTCTACAAATAGTTTAATAAATCTAGAAACAACTGCTAATACAAGCAATTCCTTATTAAAACTTAACGAAAATGGTTCAGGGACTCCTAATCTTTTAGATCTGCAGGTAGCAGGCAGTAGTGTCTTTAGTGTTGGGAACAGTGGAAACTTAGCAGCAGGTAGTGCTTCTCTTAGCAATGCATCTACATTTAATATAAGTAAAACTTATTCATCTGGATCATCAGCAAATGGTTTGATATTGGGTACTACAACAAATTCTAATACTTCCTTTACTTCAATTTCTGGCATTTCTAATACTGTAAGTTTAACAAGTAGTACTACTTATGGTTTATCCCCTATAATTACTGGTTTGTCTAATAGAGTTAGTAATTCTACAAACATAGGAAGTAATGGCCAGGTTAGGGGGATTTATAATCAAATAGACTTTACTGGGTCAAGAACATACAACTTAAATAATATTACAGGGGAAAATATTTATATAAGTACCGGTACGGGATCTGGTACTGTAGGTAGAATTGTAGGTCTAGATGTAGCTATTTCTAAATGGTCTGAGTCTGTAGAGGATTTAAAAGGTATAAACATTAGTACCTTCTCCGGACCTGCTACAACTGCTACAAACGTATATGGTTTATATGTAGATAATCAAACTATTGGTACTAATGATTATGGAATTTATGTGGCAGGAGCAGATACATACGCAATATGGACAGATAGTGGAGTTAATAGATTTGATGGTAATGTATTAGCAGGTACAATAACTAATTCTGCCTATTTAAACATTGCAGCAGCAACAGCATCTCAAGCTTCTATTCTTATTGAAAGTAGTGCAGGTACAGATCCATCTTCACCTACAAGTGGAAATCTTTGGTGGAATGGTACAAACTTAAACTTTAGAACGGGGAGTTCAACAGTAGATCTACTTGCAAATGCAGCGGGATCATTTGTAAACTTTACCCCTGCTGCAACCCAAACTACTACCAGTACAAACAGTTTAATAAATCTAACATCAACAGCAACAAGTGCAACAAATCCATTAATACTTGTAAACGAAGATGGTACAGGAACTCCGAATCTGTTGTCTTTACAGGTTGCCGGTTCAAGCAGATTTCTTGTAGCAAATTCTGGTAATGTAACTGCAGTTGGTTCATTAACTTCTGTAGGAGTTAACTCCGGTACAGGTTTAATTCAGGGTACAGGAGGCCTAACAATTACAGGTGCTGCAGTATCTTTAAATGTAGGTTCTAACTTTGCGGTTAATATAGGTACGGGTACTTCTTCCGGTACTATTACTTTAGGGGGTACTGCTACTCAAACACTTAACTTAGGTAATGGAGCTGGTGGTAAAACAGTAAATTTAGGAAGTAATAATACAACTTCTACTACAACTATACTTTCAGGTTCAGGTGGTCTACATTTAAATGTAAATAATAATCAATCTACAAATATTGGAACTGGTACAACAACAGGGACCGTAACAATAGGTGGAACGGGTACGCAAACTATCTCTATTGCTAATGGTGCAGGTAACAAGACTTTAAATTTAGGAAGTAGTAATACAGGATCTACTACAACTCTTTTGTCGGGCTCTGGTGGTTTGCATTTAAATGTAGGTAATAATCAAACAACAAATATAAATACTGGAAGTTCGACAGGAGCAGTTAACATTGGTGGAGGAAATGGTAATGTTGTAATTAATGCAAATAATTGGGGTGTTAATTCTAGTGGACAAGCAGGTTTAGGTGTAGCAGCTTCTAACAGTAGTTACTTAGTATTGGGTGCAGCTACTAACGCTGCTTCTAGTATAAGATTGACTTCGTCATCAGGAACTAATGTAAGTTCTCCAATAAGCGGAGACTTGTGGTGGAACGGCACAAGTTTGAACTTTAATAATGGGACATCTACTGTTGATCTATTAGCAGGAGGTAGTTGTTCAGCTTGTGTACAATTTGCACCTACTTCAATTCAAACAACTAGTAGTAATAATAATTTAATCTATTTAGAAACTACTGGCAATGTTGAGGATACATTAATTAAGGTAGATGAAAATGGAGCAGGTACTCCTGCTTTAATTGATTTGCGAGTAGATACCAATAGTATGTTTTCTGTTGATAACTATGGAGATGTATGGGCAAATGGATTTTACAATTCCAGAGGATTAGTTGCTGCAAATGACTTAACTGATAGTATTTTAAATCTAACATCAACAGCAACAGGTGCAACAAATCCACTAATATTAGTAAATGAAGATGGTACAGGTACTCCTAATTTATTAGATTTGCGAGTAGGCGGTACTAGTAAGTTTGTAGTTAATAATAATGGTGGGTTAGCAATCGGTGATGGTACAGCAATAAATTCCTTATTAGATGTAAGAAATACTTATACAAACACATCTGGGTTTATAAGTATGCAATATAATCAAATGACATTAAATCCTGCAAGTGATAGTACTGCAACATTAATTTCTTCTTGGAATCAAGCACTTACAGGTTCGGGGAATGCAAATACAATTAATAGAATTGTTGGTATTTATAATCAAGCTATTCACCAAGGCACTAATACTTTAAGCAATGCTACAGGAGTATTAGGAGAAATTAAAGTTGATAGTACAGGAGGGATTACAACTGCAAATGGAGCAGAGCTTAATGCTCAATTAACAGGTGGAGGTAATATAGGTATATTAAGAAATCTTTACGTTAACAATGCTACAGTATCTGCAGGTACAATAACTGATAATTATGGGTTGTATGTAGTAAATCAAACTGCTGGTACAAATGATTATGGAATCTATGTGGCGGGTGCAGATACATATTCATTATTTATAGATGCTGGTGTTTCTAGATTTGATGGAGATGTCGGAATAAATACTGCTTCTCCATCTGCAAATTTAGATGTATTTGGAACGATTAGAGTTTCTAACTCATTAAGCAGTTATGCTAATTTTGCACAAGGGGGAGATAATATATTCAGTGTAACTACTAGTCATGGTGGGTTAAGAATTGGAAGCGTAAGTTCTAATACAGAAAAAACATTATTCTTTTCTTCTTACGACAATACTCAAGGAAATGCTTATTTTTTAAGAGTAGCTAATAACAATAGCTTTAATATAGTAAATGCTTATGATTCAACCTCAGACTCTCTACTTAATATTACAAGTAATGGTGGAGTAATTATAGGAATTGATAATAATAATGACGATACTAATAACTCTTTAATAATTCGATCTAATGCATCAGGTTCAATACTGACTATTTTAGAAGATGGGACAACTTCGCTTAATACGTCTACAAATACTGCATTATTTAATATTGGTGCAGCCACAACATCTCAAGCAAGTTTAAGATTAGTCAGCAGTGCGGGCACAAATCCATCTTCACCAAATAGTGGGGATCTGTGGTGGAATGGAACTAACTTAAATTTTAGAACTGGAAGTTCAACCATTGATCTATTGGCTAATGCAACTGGAAGTTTTGTTAATTTTGCTACAGGATCAACACAAACAAGTACAAATACAAACAGTTTGATTGATATTGCCACAACTGGAACAGTTTCAAATGCTTTAATAAAAGTAAATGAGAATGGAAGTGGAGCACCTAACTTATTAGACTTACAGGTAGCAGGTTCTTCTAGGTTAACTCTTACCAACTCGGGTAGTTTGTTGTTGCCTAATACTTCTTCTTCAATTACTCTAGGTGGAGATACACAAATTAGTAGAATTATTGCAAATACGCTTTCATTAGGTGCAGGAGATTCTTTAAGTATTAATCAAGGACAACTTATTATTGATGGAGTAACATCTTTATCTAATAAGTATGGAATACAACTATACTCTACTAATACAGGTAATAGTTCTAATCAATATGGCATTTATTCTAATAGTCAGGCAGCTCCAGGGACTGGAAATACAGCAGCTTCTCTTTATGGAATTTATAGTGCAGCGGGGATGACAGATCTGGGAGATGATTTTGGAACAATTACTAATTTGTATAGTGGATATTTTGTTGCTAATTCAGATGGTGGAAATATTACTAATAATTATGCCTTATATGCAAATGCGATTTCGAGCGCTGGAAATATTACTAATAATTATGCCTTATATGCAAATGCGATTTCGATCGCTGGAAATATTTCTACAAATTATGGTTTATATGTAAATAACTCATCTTCAGTGGGAACAACTGCAACGTATGGTATATATGTAAATAATAATACTACAGGTGCAGCGGGTTATTATGGAATTTATTCCGAGGGAGGTTGGAATAAATTTACAGGTAGAACTGCATTAGGCGGTTCAGA
>CAYPVU010000024.1:0-16745 GCA_964414295.1 uncultured Candidatus Saccharibacteria bacterium
GGGCTGGTAGCTCAGTGGTAGAGCAGTCGCCTCTTAAGCGATTGGTCGTGGGTTCGAATCCCACCCAGCTCACTTTAAAAATTTGCATAAAGTGTTAAAATTACAAGCATGTGCCCGTAGCTCAGTGGATAGAGCAACTGCCTTCTAAGCAGTAGGTCGCACGTTCGAATCGTGCCGGGCATACTAATTAAAAGAAAAAAGAAAATCCCATTAAGGGATTTTTTTATAGGAAAAGTTAAGGCACCCAGTGGGTGCCTTTTGTATTACAGGAGAGTTTACGCCGCGCTCTGGACAAGCAGGTGGATGGGATGTTCAAAGTCCCAAATATGGAAGGGAAGTTCAACTTCACCCACCCTTTCGCGTCCTTTGCGTTTTTGCGTGGTGTTGTACTCGATGTTGATTGTACCGTCCGAATCGGAGGCAATCACCGACAAGTATCGATTGTGCAGCACAAACGCCTGCACTTCGATTTCCGCTTCAATAGCGACCAGATTACCTTCCTGGCGACTCAAGAAGCAGTGATCGAAGGTCATTTCTCCGTCTTCGTTAACGCCGGAAACAAAACCTCCGCAATTAACCTCAACTCGAATAGGCTGAGGAGCTTCGGGATTATACACCCCCCATTCCTCAAACATTACCACAAGCTGTTCGCCACCCATCCCATTGAAGATAAATGATTGAATCACGTTTTCGCCATTGAAAACGATCTTCACGGAACAGGCGATAATTTCACGGATCATTATTGTGACTCCTGTATTGTTAGATGTACATATTTAGTATATCACCTATATATAGCTGTGTCAACGAGCAATGGTGACAGGAGGTCCCCTTTCCTTGGTTATTTTTATCTAGTAAACTAGTTATATAAATATGATTTAATACACTTTGTTAGGCACAATAAAATCAAACAAATTACCTCGTAAGGCTGGTGCATCTATCTTGGCATTTCTATTAGGATTTCTTCTTTTATTTGGCGGAATTATTAATCAAAGCTTTAAAACCTATTTAGAAGCAGATGTTAATGGAGCTATAAGAGGTCAGTCCTACGATCTATGGGCAGATAAAGTTTTAGGAAAAAGAGATTTTGGAGAAATTATGCCAAGAGAAATTGTGGCCGATAAAGTATCTTCACCTGGAGGAGTTATTGTAGACAGATCTGTTAGTCCTGGAAGAGTATATATATGGGATTCAGGTAATAGTAGAATATTAGGCATAAATTTGGCAGATTGTTATGCAACAGCAAATGATGAAAGATGTACTGGAGAAATTGTAATAGGACAACCTAATTTAAATGACTATGGTTCATGTAATCAGGATGCTAGTTTTCAATACTATCCTAATTCAACCCCAGCCTCTGCATCTACTTTATGTGGAGTTCCAGAATGGACGCATACGACCTTAGAGCATAAGACCTTTACAAGTATGTTTGTAGATTCAGAAGGCAATTTATATGTAGCAGATGTGGGTAACAATAGAGTACTAAAGTATATTAGTCCTTTTACTACTGATCAAATAGCAGATGATGTTTGGGGTCAGGCAGATTTTACCGGTACATATTGTAATTTAACTGGTAAATGGGGTGATGAAACTCCTGCTCCAACGGCCTCTTCTATGTGTTTTAATTCTACCTTTAGCGGAGGTGCAGGTGTAGCCGTTGATAGTGATGGTAATTTATGGGTAGTAGATGGTGGAAATTATAGAGTATTAAGGTTTCCCTTTGATTCAGATACAAATACAGTTAGTAAAACAGCTGACATAGTAATTGGAAATTCTAATTTTACTAGTACAAATGGAGGAAATGGTGCAAATCAGTTAGCTAGTCCTACTTCTGTAAGATTTGCTTCTAACGGAGACCTGTATATAGCAGATGCTGGTAACGAAAGAGTCCAAGTTTTTAGACCACCCTTTTCTAGTGGAATGAATGCTTTTTCTACGGTTTTAGATACTAATGATTTTGAACAAGGCTTAGTAGCAATTGAAATGTTCCCTAACGGAAATGGTTTTTGGACTTACGAAAATGAGGGCGCAGGTGCTGGATTTAGAGATTGGGATTTGACCGGTACTCACTTAGGTCATCACTTTGCTAACTGGAATCCAGGAGGGGGATCTTTAGGAATTGATACACTAGGTAATATTTTAGTTTCTGCTTATGTATATCAGCAGGATGTAGCAAGATTTGCATATGATTCACAAGACGATAGTTATGCTGCAGATAAAAGTTTCTTTTATCCACCTGGAGGATATAACCTAACTTCAGCAAGAAGATTAGAGCAGGGGGGATGGGGTGGTGTTGTAGCGGTATCTAATCAATTATTAGTAAGTGATGGAAGATTAATGTATTGGAATAATCCACTACAAACTTCTAGTGGACAAGTGCCAGATGGATTTTTATCTGCAAATTCCGGAACAGAGTTCCCAAATCCTGGTTATTCAATTTTAAAGCCTGATAAAAATAGTAGATTGTATGCTGCCAGAGGAACAAATATAGAAGTATTTGAAACACCTGTTACTAGCTCTTCAACTCCTATTAAAACATTAACACCTCCTTTTAATGCTGCAGGGGGAGGAACTGTAGATATACTAAATACTATTGGAGGACTAGCACCTACTAATAATGGAGAATATTTATGGGTTTCTAATCCAGATAATAATAGAGTCTTTAGAATAAGAGGACCTTTAACAGAGAATCCTGTTGTAGATGTTGTAATTGGACAAACTTCTTTAAATGCAACAAGCTGTAATAAAGGTATTGTTGCTCCGCCAAATGTAGACGGAAATCAGCAGGCAGATAGAACAATGTTGTGTATTCCAGGAGCACTTTCAATTGATAATCTTGGAAATTTGTTTATATCTGATCATTTCTTTGAATCTGCAGGTAATTGGAGATTACTAATGTATTCACCTGATTTATTTCCTACAAGTCCAACCAATGTTCTATTTAATGTTGCTGCAACAAAAGAATTCCCAAGAGTTGGGGTTTACGGCAATACAAGTTATTCCCATGCAACATTTGAAGTTGCTTTTGATTCTACTAATAGAATGGTAACAGGCTACAATCCATATTTAGGTCCAAGATTTATAGAATTTTATAATAATCCTACTACATTTAACTCGGCAAATAGATCAGACCCTTCTTATACTGTTCCAAGTGGAAGGTTTAAAGATTTTTATGGATGGGCATTTGGAATGACTTTTGATAATGATGATAATTTATATGTATACGATTCAAATAGAGGAAAGATATTAATATATTTAGATCCATTCGGTACACCAACGGTAGATAATGGTGGTAATAACGGAGGTAATGGGAATAACAATGGAAACAACAATAATAATCAGAATAACAGTAATTATTCTCAATATTACTATTATGGAGATTATACAAATAAATATACTGCAACTAACGTAAATCCAACTAAATCAACATCTAAACCTACTTCTTACCCTTTATCTTTTGTTGCAGTTAATGAAGAAATCGAAGTCCCTATAGAAACAAATGTTCCTCCAATTCCAACGACTAATACAACAAATGTACAACAACCAACTAATTCTTTTAATTCTGTAATGGGAGTTCTAACGGAATTAGCTAAAAGTATTGATCCTTATGCCCCTTTAATGCTTACAGCATTAGGACTATCTTTAGTTATAATTTTATTTTGCATTAGTCTTTTGTTGGCTGGTGCAAGTTTATTAGATGTATTAAATTTTGCATTACTTAACAGTTTAAAATTTAATAAAAAATATTGGGGGATTGTATATAGTACATCAACCGATAAAACTATTCCCTATGCAAAAGTAGCATTATTAAAAAAAGAAAAGTTAGATGATAATACATTTAAAACTACTTACTTAGAAAAGACTTTTACAGATAATAATGGTAGATTCAAATTTAAATCTGTTCCATCTAAAGCAAATATATTAGAAGTAAAAGCATTAGGTTACAATTCTTACTTAAAGCCTATTAGCAGTAATTTAGATATAAATTTAAACCTGATTAAAGAATCTAGTTTATTAAAAAGAGCTTTTGCATTTAACAAAAATTTATTAATAAAGTTTTTAAAATTTATAACAGTAATATGTTCTATATTAGGATATATCTCTACAATTTATAATCAGGTAAGTAATCCAGGTATTACAAACATAATTCTTATTGCTTTGTATTCTTTATTATTTATTATTGTTAGTTATCCAACACTTTATAGTTTATTTTTAAGAAAAGTTTATGTATTGGATTCTAATCGCAGACCTGTAAAAACATCTGTTGTAAGAATGTATTTAAATAATGAACTTATTGATTTAACACTAACAAATAAAAAAGGTATTGCTAAAATGAATTTAGAAGAAGGGATATATAGAGTAGTAGCTGCCAAGGAAGGATATGCATTCTCTGAAGCACAAGTAGAAATTCACGAAACTAATATTCCAAAAGCCGAAATAATATTAAATTCTTTAACAAATCCTAATCCTGCAGAAAAGAATTTAGATTTAGAGGATAATCCATTGAATATAAATAGTAAATTTAATCTACATTAATAAATTTAAAGAAGTTATAATTAAATTTATGAGAAATAAAAATTTAAAAATCTTTTTAGTACTAGCATCAATTGTAGTGTTTTTATTTGCATGTATAACTTCTGTACTAACAATTAATTACTATAATCAAAAAATGCAGTGTTTGTACAATGGAGCACTTTATGAATCTGGAGAAAATTTTATGAGCATTGATGGTTGTAATACATGTACTTGCAGCGGAGGAACAGTCTCTTGTACAGAAATGGCATGTAATGTTGATAATACGGATAATACTTCTACTGTATACATGAAAGGTATTGAAGTTTATTGTTATCAATCTAACGGACAAACTGTTTATTCAATTCTTCCTGGAACAAATAGATTAAAAACATATCAAGAAGTTACAATGCAGAGTGATTCTGCTATCTCTTCGCCAGTTGCTAGCTTTACTAATAAAACTAAATTAGAAGCTACACAAATCCTATTAGAAAACTTAAACTTTAGCTTTGAAGAAGCAGAAGCAATGCTTTTAAACTGCATACCTGCAGAAAGCTTACAATAATTTCTTAACTATTCTTTAATGGTTCCTTCTTTTAAAAAATGGATATTAAAGCACCATACCTTAGTAGCTTCTTCCTTTGTTGCAGCTGTTTTTTTAGGATTATTTTCTTCAATACTTGAAGATGTATACGAAAGTGACCCAGATGTTATAGCATTTGATGTTAAAACCGCAGAGTGGATTACTCAAATAAGAGATCCTTTTTTAAATGATTTATTTCTTTTAATAACTAAACTAGGAGATTTAAAACCTTTAACTTTTGCTTTTTTAATTTCAATTGCCTTTTTTTACTTTTATAAAAAGTATAAATCTTTAGCAACAATACTTTTATCTGTCTCAGGAAGTGCTGTAATTACTTTTGTTATAAAGAATATTGTTCAAAGGGCTAGGCCAGAACTATCTTTAATTTCAGAAAGAGGATTCAGTTTCCCTAGCGCACATGCCTTTATAGCAGTTTGTTTTTGGGGAGTTTTGTTTTATTTAATTTATAAGCTTATTAAAAACAAACTGCTTAAAATAGCTTTAATTATTGTTGCAATAACAACAGTTTTAGCAATAGGATTTTCTAGAATTTATATTGGAGTTCATTGGAGCAGTGATGTTATAGCTAGTTATCTGCTTTCTTCTGTATATGCTACTACTGTAATTTATTTAGTAGAAAATCATTCATATATAGTTAATTTAGGTAGAAGAATCTTAAAGCGGTGAGAGGGGGATATCCCCCTCTCTAAATTCTAACCGGTGTACGGCTTGCAGTGGGTGTGTTTGGTTGGATTCACCATCGTGTTTCTCCAAGGTCCCTCAGGACTCTTGGAGTGCTGCCACTTTTTTTGACCCTCGTCAAATCGGTAGTAGTCACGAGTCTCCGAACGTTCACCAATATAATGCGTTGCCGTACTATTATTTTCTGACATACGTCCTCCATGCAGGTTAGATGCAAAAATTACAACAGTCTTTTGATTTGTTATCAAGATGTGTTGACACGTCTATAACCATTATGAGATAATAATAATACCCGTAAGTAGTGAGGTTAGGTCTCATGCAAACAACGTATGATGTTATTGAACCCGGAAACAAGATCGAAATTCGTCGGGAGCCGGATGATGTCATCCGCGAACCCATCGTCCTTCGGATGCAAGTCCTCAATAAGGGCTTTCTGTATCCTCAGGACGGACAGCCCGAAGGGACAACCAAACGGGCGGGCGTGAAGGTACGCATTACCCACGTTACGGGACCCTCGCCTAAACAGGTCGGGGAAGAGTGTGTTTACAGTATGGAGAGCATCAACCTCTTCGCTAAAGTACTGTAGCACAGAGAGGGCGGTCTTAGAACCGCCCTTTTGCATACTTAGACATCACCTATTGATGACAGTTTCCTGATATGAGATAATTATATATCGATTAGAAAGGGGATAATCATGGTAGCCATTAGCGACATGAGTGTGGGGCAAAAGTTTAACGTCGAAGTAACCGACGGCAAAATGCCCCAAGTGGTCAAGTTCTCCTTCACGGTTCTGGAAACAGGACCGGAACTGTACAGCAATCCCACTGCACCCGATCAGCCTTTGACTGATGGGGCGAGGGTGGAGATTCTTACAGTGGAAGGGGATTCCCCGATCCGGGCTGGTGATGTTTACATCTACAGCCAAGCACAGCTGGATTGGCTTAACCCTATTCCGGCGTAGAAACAGAGGGACGGATTTATCCGTCCCTTCCCGTTTAAACTAGAACACATAAATGATATAATCAGCAAGCTTCTTAAATGGTGGCTGTAGCTCAGTGGTAGAGCACCTGTCTGTGGAACAGGGTGTCGTGGGTTCGAGCCCCACCAGCTACCCCATGTGACATTTTTTGAGAGTAAAATCTTTGCTTCTTCTTTACTCATAGGCTTTCCTTGAGGTTCTAAGGTTTCTAATATACTCACCATTTCAGGCTTTGATTTTTGTATTATTTTAAGTGGTTTATCTACTTCTATTGAGACTTTTAAGTCTTTAATTACAATATTTGTTCCAAGATTAAACAATATTGAGTTTTTAATAGATAAATCACCTCTTTCAAACTCAGATTTTGCATCATGAGCAAAATTAAATACTTTTTCAGTTTTTTCAATCCACTCACTTATTCTTTCATCAGTATTATCAATTAGCTTTTTATATTTTAAGCGTTGTTTTTCAAGTTCTTTTAGGTTTGTAGTGTAAGCATCTTCTGGTACTTTTTTATCAATGTAGGCTCTTACAAGGTCATTTATTTTGTCAACTGTTTCATTGTAGCCTTGCTGGGATAACTCCTTTATTTCATTCCTATCTGCAATCTCCTTTTCTGTGTCAATCTTTAATTCTTCTAATGCCCATTCATGGAATGCGTCAGGTATCTCTATAGATTCTAATAGCTCCTCTAACTGGCTTTCTAGTTTAGTAACTTCAAGATATTTTTGTGAGCAGTTGTCTTTAGATTTTGTACAGCGATAGTAATAATATTCATGTTTATTTCCGTTCTTCTGAACCTTCACTTTTGGGTCAACTACTATTGAACATCCGCATTCGCCACATTTCATCATTCCAGTATAAGGGAAAAGATGTTTTTGAGGTCTAGGTCTATCTTTATGACCTCTATATCTTTGGATTAAATCAAATTCTTCTTCTGAAATAGCTTTTTGATGTTTACCTTCAAACCAGTTACCACTTCCTTCTGGGTATTCAAATTTGCCATAATAAAAGGGATTAGAAAGCATGCGATAAAATACACTTTCTGAAACAGGTTGGCTTTTTTTCTTCTTTGTCTCTTTAGTCCTTAATCCTAAATTATTGGCATATTCAAGTGCAACCAATGGTCTCATTTCACCTATTGCAACCTTTTTAAGAGCTTTGGAGATTATCTCAAAGCGTTCTGGGTCGGGCAGTATCTCATGTTCACCAACCTTTTTAAATGGTGAATGCATATAACCTAAGGGTAATGATGCCTTAGGACTCCAGCCTCTTTCAGCCTTTTTAGTTAAGCCTCTAGAGGTATCATCACTTAAATCTCTACTAAATTGATTTGTAACTCCAAACTCAACATACATCATCATTACATTGTCTTCTGGTAACCAATTTCTATCTACTGTTCGGATATGCTTAACTTCTTTTCTTTGAAGCATTCCCATTATCTTACCTGCATCGTCGGGATTCCTTGAAAGTCTTGAAAGTTTCCAGACAATAATCCCATCAGCTTCACCTTTAGATATTCTCTCTATCATTTCATTAAATACTTTTCTCCCTAGATGAAAGCCTGATGAAGATTCACTCAATACATCCACGACCTTTAAACCTAATTCTTTTGCAACATCACTCATCACTTCAACTTGAGCTGAGATTGAAGCAACCTGCCTATCTTCTGATTCTGTTGATTTACGGGCATATATAAAATACCTATTCTTATCAAAATTGTGTTCTTTAATGTATTTACTCATATTTATATTTAACTTATTTTACTCAATTCATAAGGTTTATAGTACCTAATTTCTTTTATCCTCAAAATTCATATCTGAGATTAAATCAGAGACTCTATAATTATCAATTGCACCATATCCATAAAAGGTAGTAGCCAACCTTTCATGCCCTACATTTTGACTTATTGCTTTCATTTGTTCGGCTCCAATTGCATGTTTGTTAGCTTCGCTGATTGCAAAGTGTCTGAATTTATGAGGAGAATAGTATTCTAGCTCCATCTGTTCTGCTCTGAATCTAAATACCTTTCTCATAGAGCCAGCATCACTCCAGAAAGATTTATCTACACCTGTAGACTTGAAAGAGTGTTCGGTTTCGCTTGCTAATTCAATTTTAGTTGAAGGAAATAATGGATTAGAGTTATCAAACAACTTCTCATCTTTTAAAAATTTATACCAATCTAAAATATAGTTGATGAGCTGTGAGTCAAATTTAAAGAGTGTTGTATATATAATCTTAGAAAATTTTGTTTTTACTCCTTTTGACGGGTCTTGTTCAATTAAAAGTTTATCGGGATTAAAACAACCTAAAGGTAAACTCACAATTGCTAAATCCCTCATCCCTGATAAAGCAGTGAAGGCTATTAAAGCTCTATCTCTTTGGTCAATTTCATTCTCAACAGGAAAGCTACACATTTTCTGAATGTAGCTTAAACTAGGATATTTAGGCATCTTAGAACTGGTAGCAATTCTAGTATCTGCTTTGCTTAATCTTAGATATACAACTTCATCAGCTTTTATTTTGGATTTATAGCCTGATTGCATAGATAACCAAGTAAAGAAGTCATTAACATGTCTTAGAATGTTGTATTGGGTTGTTTTATCTAAAGGTTTACCTGTGGTTTTATTTTTAGTTGATTCAAGCCATTTTTTGAAGTTCTTTGCAATCTCTGCATTAAATTTTTTATAGTCTTGGTTTTTAGTAAATTCATCATATTTCCAGATAGCAGATTCTTTAACTTTCATAGTTTTATCTGAAAATCCTAATGCACCTTTTGACCAATCAAAATATTTTCTTTTCATTTTTTCATTTTGATACCTAACTTTGCTCATACTTTTTTTAATAATAATTTAATTAGTAAAGTGAGTGTTTAGACGGATTAGAATTAACCATAATAATGTCAGTCCTCACCATTGCTTTCAAATAAGTTCATTTGACCTTTCAACTGCTGTAGTGGCTTGCTAATTTCAACTACATCTTTCTTCTCTTTCTTTAAACTGGAGAGCGTTGAGAACCGTCTTAACCTTAACTTACATACTGGACAAATCCCTTCCATAAATACCGATTGCTTTCCTTTACCAATAGTTATATTTCTATCAATTATGCTGGTAGTGTTGGGGCTTACAGCCTTCCTGCATCTCAAGCAATAAAACTCTCCCTCAAGCAGTTTGACTCTTTGTTTTTTCATCTCATTTGAAAGGAATTGCCGAATTTCAGAACCTAGAAATAGGAAAGGGGATGATTTAGCCTCAATAGGATTTAAGCCTTCTTTTCGCCATATTCTTACAGTTTGAATATGTACACCAAGTAGTTCAGCAATTTCTTCTGTTGAATAACTGCGTTTACTTATTATTTTTCTTAGGTTGTGCTTTCTTTTCATTTTTTTGTCTTATTTTTATATTTTTTTTATTTGTATAAACCGCCTTGTATAAATTGAGCAAGCGATTTGCCTTTTCAATAAGTTCTTTCTGACTTAGTTCAATTCCATACTCCTTCTGATAGAGAAGTTTAAATTTTGTTAAACCAGTTTCACTTACCATAACTTTCATAATTGCTGTAAATACGGTTTTTCAATAGCTTCAACGCATGAAAAAGCTCTTGAGGGTTAATCAAGAGCGTATTATTCCAATATTGCTGAATTATTTCATTTATCCGGGCATCGGAAGAAAAACAGAAAGTGGATTTTCCACCTGCATTCTTTATGACTGATTCAAGGTTAAAGCCTTTAGCAATTAAAACAGCAGAAAGGTTAAGGTCTTGTGTTTGAAAAGATTGATTGTATTGACTCATTTTTATCTTTATAAAAGATTACTTGAGTCAATTTTAGGCGAGGTGTTTCAGCCGATGTCGGCTGATAAGAGGTTAGTTACTACTAATAAAATACTCTGGATTCAGTTGAATAGTCTCACTTCTAGGGGAGCATATAAGATTTTCTTTGGTAGTTTTAGAAGCAATTTTTAAATTTATTTTATACACTGCTTCTTGAACTTTCTTCCAAGTTATTTCTTCTGCTTCGGCATAGCCCATTAAAATCTTTAAATGCTCCTTAATTTCATCTAAATCCCATTCGTCGGTTAGGTTTCTTTTACTGCCAGAAAAAAGAATCTGGCAAATGTAATCATGTAATGTTTTAGATTGGATTCTAATTGGTATCATTCCGTTTATTACAAATTGGCTACTGCTTTTTAAAAATTCAATTTTATTTATTCTGAAATATGGAAAAGGGTTATTTTGTAGTAAATATAAAAGATTATTCTGTTCAGTTACCATTTTCTCAAGTTTTTCAACTTTGATATTGGTAGAACTTAGATTACTATCAAGCATCTGTATGCTTGTTCCTATAGTTTCTATTTTTGTATAAACAATCTCTGCTGAAACTTCTGAACTTGTAGTTTTTTCTATTCCAAGATTAACTCTTCCACCTGCTAGGAATTTGGATTCTTTTATTGTTGAGACTTCTACTACACCATTATTTATGGTTTTTAATGTCTCCAAGAGTTCTGATTTGATGGTAAGACCTGCAAACGCTTCTATCTGAAAATTTTTAAATGAGTTAGTTATTTCAAGTAATCCACTATTTATAATGGATTCTCTGACTAGCTTTTGCATAGTTAGTGCTTGTTCTGCTATTTCTCTTTGAAATGAAGCTACGCTCCTTATACTTTCCATCAGGTCTCTAAATGGCTGTGTAGAGGCTTCAATCATTCTTTGATGAGCCATTACAGTCTCATGTAATAGAGATTTGCTTAAATCCGCATAACTAAGCATATTTCTTAATTCTGATTGCAGAATAGAGTAATCTGGGAGAATTAAGGCGGAAGGAGCTGGAACTATTTCAAAGTTAGAATCACTTGAAGGTTTTTTCTTACCTTTCTTACTCATACTTATTTTTATGTCATCCAACAATAAATTTTAAAGTTTCATCAATTTGTAAATCTGTAAATGTATTTGACTTTAACATTGTGATTATTTTCGCTTTTATATCTTCTATTGATTTAAGCAACGCGTCTGGGATAACAATTACAGTATCGCCATCCATATAAAACGGCTTATTTTTATTTGTATTTGCGAATGCTTCAAGGTCGGCCATAGTTTTATAGTTTTCTGGTTGAGGTACTTGAATGCTAGCTTTTTGAGGGAAAGATTGATGTATAAGCATGTGCCGTCTATCCCAGAATTTCCTAATATCATCAGGTGAATGCCCCCAATAACTTACCGTAGCATTCAACATTTTCAGCAATGCATCAGTTTTATCAATATCTCCTTTTTTATTTATTACTCTTGCTTGATTACTTAGTTTTACATAACATTGACCCAGTAAATCTAATTGTGTGAAGGCAATAAGTGCCAAAGTTAGATTACCCCCACCTAAACCCTCTTTATTTAAAATATTTTGCCCATCAGACCTCAGCCATTGAAAAGTTTTAATATCACCATTAAAAATATTGAACTCATCTCCTACCTTAATTTTTTCAATTAGTTGTTCAGCTAAATTCATACTTTCTCCTCAATAATTGTTATTTCTTCATCTGTTAAATGAAACAGTTGATAGATTATCTGGTTTATTTCTAAATCAAATGAATTGCTTCTATTTTTTAAGAGTTGTAATTGGGACTGCTTCATTTTGAACCATGTAAACAGCTCTTCCTTCTTATCTAAATTTAATTTAATTTTTGATTTTTCAATAATTTCTACTAATTCATTCCAACCTAAATCTAAGATAGATTTATTCTTAATTTTTAAACCTAATTGTGATTCTATAAATTCCAATACTCTTTCATTCTCTCTGTCCAGTTGCTTAAATATTATCTCAATTTCTCTTACCTTATTACCTATCAATTGTTTAACCTCATCGTCCACATTAGGAACGGGTATGTTAGAGAAAAAACTAATAGGGTATTTTAATGAACCTTGTGGGATTCTAACTGAATAAAATGATTTAAGATGATACCAATTTATTAAATTTGAATTGATTAAAGCCACTATAAATTCTAAATTACTATTATCATGCGGAATGATTGAATGAACAGCCACTAAGAGTCCCATACCTTCCCTATCAATAATTCCCGTTACTTGTTTGCTAACTCCCTTAACAATTATTTTTGGATGTCTCCTAAATAAGTTAATTGTATTTTCATTTAGAAATTTACTATCTAGCTTTATATAAGGTGTTTTAATTTTTGTTTTGAAAATATCAATTTCTATTGTGTCCCATTTGTCAAAGTATCTTTTGAAATTACCATTGGTCAATAACTTTACCGAGTTGTCATCTTGGAGATTAGTAATGATTGGTTGCATAGCCCAATATTCAAACCCCATTATTCCTGTTCTAATATCCGCAATCTCATTTAATCTTTTAATTTTTTCTATTTTCTCAATAATTCTTCTAGATTGTTCATTTTGTTCTATTTGAATTTTTCCATTGTCATCAAAAAAACTTGTAACTTCCTCAGTGAAGATACCTTTCTTTAGCAGTGGAAGTACTTTTTCGCTTGTTTTCTTAATTGTTATAACTATTGTGGAGATTTGAGCGTCCTCAAAGACTTTCTCATCTTTTAAATCCCAAATACTTAGGATTTGAAAATCAGGACTTTCATTCAAATATTTTCTTATTTTTCTACCATAATCTGCACCAAAGAACTTGTTAGGGCAGATAAAAGATAAGTACCCCCCATCTTTAAGGAGTGAAAGTGACTTTTCAATAAAAGTAACATACAAATCTGCACCTCCCGATAATTCATATCTTTTCTTTAAATAGTCTCTGTCTTCCTTTCTCTGTGCTTTTATCCCAACATACGGCGGATTACCAATTATCACATCAAATCCACCGTTCTCCATAATTTCATTAAACTCATTATTCCAATTAAATGCCTTTTTACCTGCTATCTCTGGGGCATCAATCAAAGAATTACCTGCTTTAATGTTTTTATCTAAATTTTGTAACGGTTCTGTGACTCTGGCAGTTTTAAGCCATAAGGCTAATTTAGTAATTTCTACGCTTTCCCGATTTAAGTCAACTCCATAAAGATTATTTAATAAAATGTTACGGTTGTTCTCCGCTGGATTATAGTCAAATAATGTTATGGATTCCCCTTTCTCAAGTTTCTCATTTATCATTGATTCATATCTATTTGTATATTCCTGTACAAGATGTGAATGAGCTTGGTTTAAAAACGCACCACTTCCACAAGCAGGGTCTAAAATTTTAATTGTTTCTAATCTGTCAGGGTGTTCCTCTAAATATTTACCCACTGTATTTTCAACAATGTATCTTGTTATATACTCTGGTGTATAAAAGATTCCATCCTTTTTCCGTTTTGACTTCTTTTTGTCTTGCTCTTCCCCTCTTAGCTCGGATTTTAGTGATTCCAAATCGCTAATACTTTGCTCAAAGATATGACCTAAAATATTTACATTCAAATCAGTTTCAAAATCATACTCAGTTAAATGCATCAAATTAGCCCAGAAGTCATCTTTAATTGATAAGGTATCTAATATCTCATCAAATGCAAAAAGACCTCCATTATAGGCATTTATAGGAGGCTTTACCCTATCATTACCTTTATCAATAGCAAGGAATAATCCTTTAAATTCTGTCCAGACTCTTTCATCACTTGGAGAAAGTGAGTTAATTGCTCGCTCATATGTGTTCTTTACCAAATTTAATGGGAGTAGTGTGCTTGTATCCTCACAAAATAAAGTGAAGATAAAACGGTCTAAGAGCTTTTGAGTTTTTTCTAACAATATTTCTTTTTCAAACTGAGGATTGTTATCTGATAAGTGTCCTAGTAGCTTTAACCTTACCTCTCTAAATTCTGAATAGAACTTTTTAGTAATATCTTGTTCTGCTTCTGTTGTATCTTTTGCAAGAATATCTATTACACTTTCTTTTTCTTTAGAGATAAGATTCTCTTTTGAGAGTAAGAAATAGAATCTTTTAAGTTCCGCATCTTGGACTAAATCAATAACATCAAATTTCTCATAATACTCTTGTGTCCTATGTTTGTTGTAGAGTCTAATTTCTTTAAAGTTTGAAACTATAATCCAATTGCAACCTTCATATTTTGTTGCGTATAAATAAGCCTGTTCAATTGGTGTTAATTTTTCACTGCCCCTATTTTGCTTTCTATCTAATTGAGCTTTTGCATCTTTTAACTCAATAACTGCTCTTGTTACTTTTCTATCTTTAGTAAACCAACCTAAACTTCCATCAGGTTCTTTGCTGTCATTTTCAATTCTAGGATGCTGTATAAGAGTCCATTCTTCATTTCCAGTAGTTACATCAGAGTAACCTAAAATATCCTCAAAGAATGTACTTAAAAATTTACCTTGTACACTTTTTTCTTTTGTTCCTTCTAAATCACTATCTTTAAGAGCTTTTACCCATCTTTCCAGAAGTTGTTTAGATTGTGTTAGTTTCTCAGGATTAGGAAATTCAAAAGAGTGGAGTCTTTGTTGAAGCAATTTTTTATTTATCAGATTCATTTTTATTATTCTTATATTTATTTATATTTACTTTAGATTCTTGTATAAATTTATCAATATCTGCCTTTTTGATTTTATATTGTTTACCTAATTTATAAGATTCTAGCTTTCCGTCTTTAATCCATCTATAAACTGTGAGATAAGCAACTTTAAATAACTCTGAAACTTCCTTAATTGTATAAAATTCCTCTTGGTTCATAAACATTTCTTATGTTTGTTTAACATTATAATACATTGTGGAGTAAAATAATTCTATGAATAATGACTTAATCAAGTTAAATAAAGGACTAATAGATTTGGTGGGAGACCTTTTAGAGCAAGGTTTGCCTCATTATGAGTATTGGTCAGTAGCTCAATGGTACATAGTATTTGCACTTATAAAATCCTATAAAACTGCAAATTCTGTAATGATTTTATGTAAACATGGAAATGGTCAAGATGCATTTATTCTTGTTAGGACATTATTTGAGCTAATGCTGAACACAGAATATATTTTTATAAATGATACAGATGAGAAATTAGAGCTTTTCAATCAATTTGACTGGATACTCAGAGATAGAATGCTCACCAATGCTCTGAACAATGAAAAAACTACAGAGTTATTGTATAAGAGGTTAAAAGATTCAGGAGTAGATTTAGATGATATTAAATCAAAAGCAGAAAGCCACAAAAAAACCTATAAGAAAGGCGAAAATCCTTATAATTGGGCAAAGAAGAGTATATTTAAAATGGCAATGGAGACAAAATTAGATGAGACTTATAAAAGTTTATATGAACTAGGTTCTCAATTTGTTCATTCAAACTCTCGCTCAATTACTGAATATATTAAAGTTGGTGAAGAGGGAGAGTTAGATTTTCAAACTTATGGCTCAATTAGCTATACAAATGAAAGTTTAATAGGAAATTTTGAATGTTTGCTTAAAATTCTAATGTGGTTAAATAAACAATTTAATCTGAACATTGAGGATGATTTAAACTCAAGACATGAAGAGATGAAAAAAATAGCAGATGAATTAAACCTAACTAATTAAATGCTAAACCAAGATAATGGTTCATAAATGCGTTTCTTATATCTCGCCATAATCTACCCCATTTTAGACCTTTAGCCGAATAGAAGATACTATCAAACGGTTTTTGCAAGGTGTATTCAAGCTTTCCGTGATTTAGCGATAGGTTCTGAAGTGTCAATTGGATAATTTCTCTTTTATCATCTGGTTCAGAACCGATAAATAATTCGTAACTTCTGGATGCTAAGTCTAGTAACAAAGAAGCCGTGATATAGTACGCTTCATCTGCTTGTTCTAGCCTAGCCAATTTGTCTTTGTAATCCTGTTGTTCACTTCTAAACTTCTTTCTAAAATTGTCATATTCATCCTGAGTAATACTGCCGTCAAGCTTGTCTATGTAAGCTTGTTCAATCCTATTTTCAAGTCGTTTAATTTGTTTGTTGTATTCATCAAACATTTCAGAATTGAAGTTTATCTT
>CAYPVU010000025.1:0-7665 GCA_964414295.1 uncultured Candidatus Saccharibacteria bacterium
TACTAATTTTCTATTTTCTATTACTTTACTTAGGCTGATCATTGCTTGTTTTGTTATCCCCAAATAAAATGCTTCTAAACCTCCAGTACTCTGTAAGTCTTAGACCAGTGAATCTACCTAGGTATATATTGATTATTACTAATATTGGAATGATCAATAAATTTGTTTCTACAAAGTCCTGAATTCTTCCTACTGATATGATTATGTAACAAAACAAAGAGATTACAAATGTATCTATTGCTGCACTAAAACCATATCTAAAACTCTTTCTAGCAAAGGCAGAAACAAATGGCTCCACTAAAATAGCTAAGATTATTAGTGTAAATTTATTAATAAAGACAGGACCATTAAACCCAGTTAAACCTGCAATTAAAATTGCAATAAATATTGCAACTACAACAGCCACTGTAACTAATGTTAGTTTAGGAATATAGTTCATTCTTACGAACTTTAATAATCGATAAGCTATCCAACTAGCAATTAGAGTTACAATATAAAATAATAATCCATATTTTATAGCTTTAAGAATATCCTGTTCTCCGTTATTGTTGCCGAATTCGTAGAGTAGAAATGTAATAATTACAGGCGTAAATATACCTAGACTTTTTACCCCTATTACATATCTAGCAATTCCAATAATTGTAGTAACCACAGGAAGAAGTATTAGTATTACAAATACCTCTTTATATAGTTCTACTTCGGTTAAAGGTACTCCTCTTTGTATTAGTAAATTCCAAATTATGTCCATAGTTTTTAATTTAAAAAAGCAGGTTGTTTAATTTAATATAAACTAACCTGCTTGTATTTACAAAAGAATTACTAAATTATTTAACTTCAACTTTAGCACCTTCTGCTTCTAGTTGTTTTTTGATATCTTCAGCTTCTTCTTTTTTAGCACCTTCCTTAATTGGTTTTGCTCCTGCTGCAACACTATCTACAAGATCTTTTGCTTCTTTTAAGCCTAATCCTGTGATGTTCTTTACAACTTTGATTACGCCAATCTTGTTTGCTCCTGCATCAGTAAGAATAACATCAAATTCTGTTTTTTCTTCTGCTGCTTCTGCTGGTGCTGCACCGGCCATAGGCATAGCCATTGCCATTGGTGCGCTTGCTTTAACATCAAATGTTTCTTCTAAAGCTTTTTTTAATTCAAAAGCTTCAACTACTGTTAACTCTTTGATGCTATCAACAATTTTTTGTACTTTGTCGCTTACAGCCATTGTATTGTAAATAAAATATAAAAATTATTAATTATTCTTTAAATGCTTGATCAAGAATAGTAGCAAAAGATCTTGTAGGATCTTCTAGTACATTTACTACTCCAGACATTGCATTATCAAGAATACCTAATATCAATGAAATGCTTCCATTAAAGTCAGGCATGTCAGCTAGTTCAGACACCTGTTCTTTTGTTAAAAGAACTCCGTCCATAATTCCTGACACTATCTCTATCTTTGTAGATCCATCTTTGCTTGTTGTAGCATCGATGAATTTCTTTAATGACTTGCTTGGATTAACTATATCTTCACTTAAGAATAGAACAGCGTGTTCGCCATTTTCTAATTCCTTAACTGCAGGATAATTAGCCTCTTCAAGCGCAATTTTAAATATTGTATTTTTTACAATATTGAAATTTGCATCGAAGTCAAAAAGGTTCATTCTGAATTCGTTGGCTTCATTAGGTGTAAGTTTAGAAGGCTTAACAACAATTAATGCTTTTGCCTTTTTGATATCACCTACATATTTTTCCTTTAAAGCCACCTTTTCTTTTCTAGTTTTGGCCATTTTGCAAAAATTAATTAAAATAAATTAGAAATAAAAAAACGCCTCCAACGGGGCGCTTTATAGTAAATAGGTCTTATCTATTTAAAATTTGGCGTCTCGGTGGGTTTTACGTAATTTTATTTTTACTACCTACTGTCTTTAACGTCCTTTATTTTAAAGGTATTTGATTATATCATTAACATCCAACTTTAATCCAGCTCCCATAGTAGGGGAAACTGTTATTCTTTTAAATGGATTAGCTGATAATTTTTTACTTTCATTAAATACTGCTTTTAATAAAGCTGTAATATTTTCTTGAATGCTTTCTGTAGACATGTCTACTTTAGCTACTTTTAGTCTAATTGTTCCTTGGTCAGCAACAGATTTAAAATTTAATCTTCCAGATTTAAAACTTTTTACAGCTTTTTCTACATCTGTTGTAACAGTACCATTCTTAGGGTTAGGCATTAAACCTTTTGGACCTAAGATTTTACCGATCTTTACCATTTGTCCCATTACATTAGGTGTAGCAATTAAAACATCAAAATTTAAATTCCCTTTTAAGATTTCGTCTACAACACTTAATCCAGCCATTTCTGCACCTGCTTCTTTAGCTGCTTTTTCATCTTTTTCTTCGCAAATTACTGCAACTTTTTTTTCATCACCCATAGAGTGGGGTAGAGTAACACTTCCTCTAATAATTTCTTTTTTTTGTTTTTCTTTTAGATTTAATACTATATCAATATCTACAGATCCAACAAATTTGCTTGTACTTACTTCTGGAAGTAGCTTTGCTGCTTCTTCTAGAGTATATGTTCTGTTTGTATTTATTTCGATTTTATTCTTCATATCTTTTAATTAATTCTATTAATCTATAATTTCTGCTCCTAAGCTTTTAGCCACACCTTCTACAATTTTTAGTGCAGATTCTTTCTTTTTTGTATTTAGGTCTGGTAGTTTTCTTTCTGCGATATCTTTTAAATCAGCTCTTTTAATTTTAGCTACTTTGGATTTATTAGGAGTAGCAGATCCTTTAGCTAATTTAAATTTACTTTTAATCATACCTGCAACTGTAGGTTGTTTGTATGCAATTTTATATGTTCTATCTTTAAATACGGTTACAATAATTGGGATTACTTCGTTACCCATGCTAGCTGTCTTTGCGTTGAATTCAGTACAGAATGGACCAATTGGAATTCCATTTTGACCTAAGATAGGACCAATAGGAGGAGCTGGATTAGCTTTTCCTGCTGGGATTTCAAGTTTTATTACGCTTACTATTTCTTTTGCCATAATCTTTAATTAATTAATTTGATATTTTAGATACTTGTAAAAAGTCAAGTTGAACAGGAACATCTTGTCCAAACATTGATAATAATACTGTTACTTGTCCTTTTGCTTCGTTGATTTCTCTAACAGTTCCTACAATGTCCTTAAATGGTCCTTCTACTACTTTTACTGCTTCTCCTAATTGAAATTTATTATCAAATACAGGAGATTGCTTTACTTTAGTGAATGCCAATATTCCTTCTACTTCTTTAGAGTTTAATGGAGTAGGGTTCTTTGATTTTGCAGTTGTTCCTACAAAGCCAGTAACTCCCTCAGTATTTCTAATTAAGTGAAAAGTATCTTCATCAGGTGTCATTTGTACTAAAATGTATCCTGGGAAAATTCTTTCTTCAACAGTCTGCTTTTTTCCTCTTTTTATAACAATCTTTTCTTGAGTAGGTACAACAACTTCTGTTATCTTTTCTTCGTAATTGTTAGCTTTTATTCTTTGCTTAATTAACTCTGCAGTTTTATTTTCTTTGCCTGAAGAGCTAGCTACAATATACCACCTAAGGTTATTAGCCTGCTTTGTTTCTGTTTGTGTTTGACTGTTATTTTCTTCCATTAAACTGGTATTATTAAACTTCTAATTAATAATAATATTCTATCAATTAATAAAATTCCAATTGATCCAAATATTAAAAAAAGCATTAAAAAAATAGTGTACTTTAATACATCTTTGCCTTTTATCCATTTTACATTTTTTAATTCAGCAAATGTGCTTTTTACAAATGTAACTAATCTTTTAGGTAAATTTAATACTTTTTTCAACATTTTATCTTTTTAATTTAACACGAGCGCTCAGACTCGAACTGAGAGTTCCGGTTTTGGAGACCGGTGGTTTACCAATTAACCGACGCCCGCATACCATTCATTACCGGATTTTACTCCAAACCCTCCCAGCTTACAAATTAGTTTATTTAACTTTCTTTGTTAATTTAAATTCAACGTGCTTTTTTAGCTTTCTACTATACTTTCTAATTGGCTTGTCTGCTAACTTGTCATAAGCATCTTTGCCTAATCTAATAGTGTAATGTTCACCTGTTTCGCTGTTATAAAATCTATATACATTTTGCTTTTTCTTTTTTGTAGCAGCCATAGATACTCTTTAATTAATGTAAATTCTTAACTGTATACCTTGCTGAAGGTCATTTAGAAAGGTAACAATAAAGCTCGGTAATTATAAACTGTTGTTAGTTTTAATTCAATATTATATATGATTTTTTGCTAATTTCAGTAGTAATTTCTAGTTTATCATGATTGAGCCCAATTTTGATATCCCCCTCTTTATCGGTTCTTAAATATTCTAACCCTTTCTTTTCTAATAGGTCTAAGACACTTGAAGAGGGGTGTCCATATGAATTCTTTCCTGTTGAAATGATGCTTAATTTAGGACTGGCATTATCTATAAAGTTACTACTGGTAGAGTTCTTGCTGCCATGATGACTAATTTTAGCAATTGAAATATCTTTAATTCTTTCTTTTTGCTGTAAAAACTCTTCTAAATTCTTCCCTAAATCTCCAGCCATAAAAATATTATAATTTTTAACTTTTATTAATAACGAGATTGAGGTCTCATTGCTAGGATAAAGATTTAAGTTGGTTAATTGGTCCGGCCAAATCACATCAAAAACGTAATCATGAAATCTAAAGTCATTTAAATCATTTAGTAAGTATACATCATCTAAAATGCTTAATATCTCCTTTATCTTACTCTCTGATTTATTAGTATAGTTAAAAAATACTCTTTTACTACCTATCTCTTTTAATATTAATATTGATTCATCTATATGGTCTAAATCAGAATGCGTCAGAATTAAAAACTCTAAGGGATAATTTGTATATTTCCTAATTTTATCTATAACTTCTGATTGTTTACCAGTATCAATTAGTCCACACTTTTTCTGGGCTGTGCATATTAAAGTAGAATCTCCTTGTCCTATATTCAGAAATACTAGAAAACTATTGGGCGTTATATTTATAAAATTACTAATATTTAAAGGTAGAAATAATAAACATAATAAGATTAGTAAGTTATTGATGATGATTTTTATATTCATAGAAGTTTATTCTTAAGTTCTTTTTTAATAAAGTAATTAATATAGCTAAAAATACTATCGATTGAATTGCTATCAATTCTCCGGCTGTTAAAAGGTTTAATTGATCTAGAAGTACTTTTATTAAAATATTTATTAATTCACTAAATATATGGGTATCTATATTAAAGTTTGAGCTTATATATAAGGTTGTAGTTAGTATAAATAGAATAGGGTAAAGTATTGCAAAAGTTAAGTTAGCTATAAAGTCAGGGTTTTTGGAGTTAAAGATTAAGCAGCTTGCAATAAAAGTAAGCGATATTTTTTTTACTTCATTATTAAATATTCTACTTAGATATTTACTTCCTAATGCTGAATAAAAGATACTAAATCCATAACTTAGTATTAAGGATCTATCAGTAATTGAATGTATATCAATAAGGGTAATGAAAACTAACGATAGTAAAAGTTTATCTATAAATTTAATAGGTCTACCAGCTAAGCCTGAATAAGTATTTATGCCTGTGAAGATATACGCTCTGAATGCAGCCAAGTTGTTTAAACCAATAAGTAAAATATAAAAAGTAGATAATACACTATAGATAAGGAGTATTCTTTTTTTATTAAAAAATTTATTGAGGAATTTAATGCCTTCATAAATCATAGAAAAGTTTGCCCCTGATATGCTGATTACATGAATTAAATTAAGTTTTTGAAATAATGAATAGGTTCGTGAGCTGAGTTTTAATGAAGTACTTCCTATAGTAATAGATACTATAAAAGAAAGCTTATCTCCTCTTACATGTTCACTGAGCATGATTATAAAGTTCTCTTTAAGTAAGTGTGTTATTGTCTCTATAAGGCTTTGTAAGTAAGTTAGGTTAAGTGTATAGCGTATCAAGATAGTAACTATGTACAGCAAAAGCAACTTCCTGACTTTTCTTTGCTTTAAAAAAATAAAAATAATGAATCCAATAACTATCGCTGATATATTTAAGGGGAGAGTTGGGATTAAGTTTAGAAATAATAGAGGAATAAATATCATAAAATAATATTATTACTCTTGTCTGTTTCAATATTTAAACTTTTTAGTTTCTGATTAAGTATTCCAACAGAGAAGTAAGGTATCTCTTTTTTTATTTTAATTGCATTATCTAAAGAAGTATTTAGATAATCTGATATCTCTTTATTATCTGCAAAGTTGATATATAAATAATTAGGGTTATTAGAAGGTAAGAATAGATAAGATATATGCTCTACATTTAGATTCTTATATAATTTTAGAGTTCTTTCAATATCTACATCTTTAGATAATGGTAGCTGCTTTAATAATAATTCTATAGAAAGATCTTCTTTTAAGTTATAGTAGCCTTCTTTAGTTATGGCTCCTCTTACTAGGATTGGCTTATATTCTCTTTCTAACTTAAGAGGGACTTCATTTAAAAATTCAAGGTTAACGGAAGCATTACTATTAAATATAAATAGAGTAGTTATTAAAATTGAGTTTAGTATTAATAGGAGTAAAGTCTTAAATTTTATAAAAGACATGTTAGCTAAGATTATAAGTATCTTAAAATCTTAGCTTGTTTTTATTACAAACTTATTACTGTTGAATTATTTCTATCTTTTCAATTGTAATATCAGAAGAAGGTATGTAACTGTCTGTATTAGTAACTGCGGTAGAGTTTATTTTATTTATAGTATCAAATCCTGATACAACTTCTCCAATAACAGTAAATACACCATTAAAATCATTTAATCTTGAATCTGTATTATCAGCAGTTACAATAAAAAATTGAGAGCTGTTGGTGTTTGGTCCATCGTTTGCCATTGCTAAAACATATTTTGCAATTGGCTTAGAGGGTAGGTTCGGTGTACTACTATATCCATTAGAAGTTAAATAATCTCTTTTTTCTTGACTAAGTGATAGCGCATCCCAATTGACTTCATCTTCAATTAAATATGTAGTTTTACCTTTCCCATAGCTGGTAACATCTGTTCCTAGTGTATTTCTATCTCCACCTTGAAAAAGTAAATCTTTAACAACTCTATGGAATTTAGTTCCTTTGTAATATTCTTTTTGTGATAGATAAACAAAATTATTAACATTATTTGGAGCACATTTAGGACATAGTAATATATCAATCTCTCCTTGATTTGTAGTTAATTTTGCTGTGTAGTTTTTATTTGTATCTATTGTTAAGCTTGGCTTTGCAAGATTTAAAGCGATATTTACTGGTCTATTTCTCTGGAAAAGAGGTGTTATAAATTGACCAGAAACAACTATTAGTATTCCAAACATTATAATGATTCCTACCAAATACAAACTTGTATTCTTATCTTGCTTATTCATAATTTATTTCTTAATTTCTTTAAAATTTTCTCTTAAATAGTTATAAATAACAATAGCAGAGGCAACACTCATATTTAATGAATTTACTTTTCCAAATTGAGGTATTTCTAATAGCCCATCACACTTTTCTATTACTGGTTTAGATAGCCCTTTATCTTCAGATCCAATTATAAAAAGAGATTT
>CAYPVU010000026.1:0-4080 GCA_964414295.1 uncultured Candidatus Saccharibacteria bacterium
TAAATTACAAAGTAAAGTTGAAAGACATTTACTATTTATTGAGCGTAATTTGGATTTTGTAAAAGCAGGTGGTCGTTTAGCAATTGTTTTGCCACAAGGTGTTTTCAATAATACCAGTCAAGAGTATGTGCGTAAGTATATTATGAAAAAAGCTAGAATACTTGCAGTGGTAGGTTTACACGGTAATTCATTTAAGCCACATACGGGTACTAAAACATCAATTATTTTCTTGCAAAAATGGCGTGAAGATGAGCTTGATGAAGGTGGTAACCCAACGGTAAAAGATTACCCTATTTTCTTTGCAACTCAAAAGCAATCTTTCAAAGATAATAGCGGTGATTATATTTTTGAAAAAGACAGCGAAGGTAATTTGGTACTTGATGCAGATGGTAATCCTAAATATTTATCTGACCTTGATGAAATTGCAGAGGCATTCGTAGCGTGGGGTAAAGAGCAAGGTTTAAGTTTCTTAAAAGACGTATGAACTGGCAAGAGATAGTAAAACTAAAAAATTTAAGTATATCAGAAGTAAGTCTTTCTAAAGTCCAACAAAACAACAGATTGGATGCTGAATATTATCAACCTGAGTATTTATTGTTTGATAAAAAGTTAGATGTGGTTGGCTATGAGCTGATTGAAAGTTTTGCAACCATAACGGATGGTATTCATACATCAATAGACTTTAATGAAAACAGCAGAGTAAATCTAATTTCAGCAATGTCACCTAAAGATAACTACTTTGATATAAGTAAAAACAAGACGATAAGTGAAAAACAAAATGCAAGTAATCCTAGAACACAGTTAAGAAAGGATGATGTAATCATTTCAACCGTAGGAACTATCGGCAATTGTGCAGTTGTAGACGAAACTATATTACCATCAAATAGTGATAGACATGTGGGTATAGTTAGGGTGAAAGATAATTATTTACCTCACTTTATATCAACCTTTTTACTCTCTAAATATGGTCGTTTCCAGACTTTAAGAGAAAGTACTGGTAATGTACAGCTAAATCTATTTATTGAGAAGATCAGAAAAATAAAGATATTAAAAGCTTCAGTTAGGTTTCAAATTTCAATTGCTAAGACGGTGCAAGATGCTTTGATTAAAAGGCAAAGTGCTGAGAATCTACACAAACAAGCGGAACAACTCCTACTAACCGAACTAGGACTTGCTGATTACATACCAAACGAAGCAAATACTTCAATTCGTGATTTGTTTGAATGCCTACAAGATGACCGCTTTGATGCTGAATACTGGATGCCTAAGTATGATGAAATGCAAAAGCGAGTTGCTAAAGTACCCCAAAGTAAACTTGGTCAAATAGTAAGCCATAAAAAAGGTGTGGAAGTTGGAAGTGAAGCATATCAAGAAGAAGGTGAAAATTTTATAAGGGTTTCAGATTTTAGTATTTATGGAATTGAAGGTGTAGAAAAGAAAATATCAAATGAATTATATGATAATCTCAAAAAGAATTATCAACCAAAGAAAGGTGAAGTTTTGTTCACAAAAGACGGTACTATCGGTTTATCTTACGCATTAGATGAAGATATAAAAGGTATTTTAAGTGGTGCATTTTTAAGACTTCAACCAAAAACAAATATTAACATTCACTATCTAGCACTTGTGCTTAATTCTTTGTATTGTAAATATCAAATTGAGCGAATGTCAGGTGGTGCAATAATTGCTCATCTTAAACCAGAAAGTGCTATGCAAATCAATATCCCTATACTATCGCCAGACAGACAAGCTGAATTAGGTAATATGGTTATTCAATCACTTCAAAAGAGAAATGAAGCCAAACATCTACTTGAAAAAGCTAAACGTGCAGTTGAAATATTTATAGAGCAAGATGAAGAAAAGGCTTTGGAGTATTTAGAAAAATGAAAGAGTAATAACTATGATGAATATTATGAAACGCTCAAAAACAATACAAATATTCTTAAAAGATTCTGACCCTAACGGAATTAAAATAGCTGAATTATCAGTAAGTACGGCAAAGGTTTATGTTATACCGAGAAAAGATATTGGATTTGTAAATACTAGACAGGACTTAAACACACCAGCTTTGTATATGCTTTTTGATGATGAAAGAACTAGCGTATATATCGGAGAATGTGAAAATTTTATTCACAGAATTAAAAGCCACGAGATAAACAAAGATTTTTGGGAATGGGCTGTAGTAGTAGTTTCTTCAAATGGAACATTAGATAAAGCTGATGTAAAGTTCTTAGAATCATATGCAGTAATGAAAGCCGTTGAAATTGGAAGATTTGAAGTACAAAACAGAACAAACCCTAATAAAAATAGGCTACACGAATTTAAGCAAGAAACTATACTTGATTTTTTTGATGATGTTGAACTTCTTATATCAACACTTGGGTTTAACCTATTTGAGCCACTAAAAGAAGATATTGAATTAGAGAAAGTTGATAAAGTTCCTAACAAAGAAGTTGCTACTACTATAAGGACTTACGATACGATTGTTTGTCCTTCAACTGGTCAGGGTTTAGAAAACGCATTTAGAAAGAAGAATGCTTGGTGGGCAGTTAAAATTGGTCAATCAAATATTGAAAAAATAAAGTATGTCGCTTTATATGAAGGTGCACCAATTAGTGCAATAAGATATTACGCAAACATAGTTAAAATAGAACCTTTTAATGATAAGCCAGGTAAATATATTATTTATCACGATGGCAATATTATTGAATTGGAAAAGCCTATTACATTAGGTAAAACGCCTCAGCTTGCTTTATATGGTCCAAGATATTACAAGTTAGAAGATATTAAATCCTCTGAAAATATGGCTGAGCTAACAAATAAAACATATGGTTCTAATTACTAGCTATGAAAAAAGGAATTATACTCGCTAGAGTATCAACACCAGAACAACAAAAAACAGGACTTTCTATTGATAAAATTCAATTACCACTATTACGACAATACGCCAAAGACAAAGATATAGAAGTATTACCAGAACACGAATTTGTCTTTCAAGAAACCGCAAGTCAGAAGCTAAGAAAAAAATTTGATGAAATGGTAACGTTTATCAAAGAAAACCCTGATATTACAGAAGTTATAGCTTTTCGAGTTGATAGAATGACCAGAAACTACAGGGATGCAGTTGAAATGGATTCTTTACGCTTAGAGTATGGTAAACAACTACACTTTCTTGAAGATAAACTTGTTTTGCACAAAAAGAGTTTTGGGAAAGAAATAAAAGACTGGGATACTGCTGTATATCTAGCGAAACAACATATAAATAATTGTCAGGAGCATTCGTATAATACGCTACAAAGCAAACTGAAAAATCAAGAAATGTATGGACGTGCACCTTATGGCTACGAAAATTACAAGGATTATAATAACAAAGCATCTGCAAGAACATTACCATTTGAAGCTGGCGTTGTAAGAAAGATATTTGATTGGTATTCATCAGGTGCTTATTCATATCTTCAAATATCCCAAAACCTCAAAAAAGAGCTTAATGTAGAGATGTACAAGAGCAAAGTTGAAAAGATACTAAAGAATCTGTTCTATGTCGGTTTAAGGGAATTTAACGGTGAAATTTACCCTCATAAATACGAAGCTATAATCTCTAAGGATATTTGGGATATGTGCGAAGATATTAGAAACGGAAGAGGTTTGCATAAACACAAAGGTAAAATGGCAACTAAACACGGTATTTATAGAGGTTTAATCATTTGTAAAGAATGTGGCTGTAGTATCACACCAGAAAAACACACCAAAACACAACAGAACGGCAATACACATAACTGGATTTATTATCACTGCACAGGTGCTAAGGGTAAACATAAAGATACTTGGATTGAAGAAAAGGAGCTTACAAAACAATTTGCCGATATTTATAAACAAATGCAAATACCAGAAGAAGATTTGCAAAATATGACTAAAACACTAAAAGATGCCCACGAAGGAAAGATAAACTTCAATTCTGAAATGTTTGATGAATACAACAAACAAATTAAACGACTTGAAAATAGGATTGAACAAGCTTACATAGACAAGCTTGACGGCAGTATTACTCAGGATGAATATGACAATTTTAGAAAGAAGTTT
>CAYPVU010000027.1:0-2512 GCA_964414295.1 uncultured Candidatus Saccharibacteria bacterium
CTTTAAATACTGCAAGTATAATGTAACCATTATGAAGAAAATAATTTTACTCAGTTTAGTTATTGCATTAGGCTTTATTTTTACAACAAAAGTAAGTGCAAAAATAATAGAAAAACAATACGATCGTACTTACGAACTTAAAGATAACCATTTAGAAATTACAGAAACTAAAGCAATTAGTGCTACTGAAAATAATTTCTTTATACAAAGCGGTGCAGAAGAAAGTTTTACAATTTTTAATCCTGTACAAGATGATCCTCAAGCTCAGGAAAAAGCTCAGCAGACATTATCCTCTATTGTATTAACTGATAATTTTGGGAATCAACTTCAATTTACCTCCGAAACTACACCAACTGGAAATCTTATTGTTAAGACTAAAATAAATACAGGAATTTATAGCGGTCAAACTTATACAATCACATTAAAATATTCTTCTTACGGATTGGTTATTAGGAGTGGTGCATTAAGAGATATTTATATTCCAGCTTTTTCTAAATCCTATGTTTTTGAAGATGACCAAAGCATAGAAAGAGTTACAACAAAAGTAGTTATTCCTAATACATTTGGAGAAATAAATATATTAAGACCGGTAACAAATATTAATCAGGAAGGTAATAATTATGTACTAAACTTTACTCAAGAAAGCCTTACAGGCGCAACTGCATGGATACAAATTGGTAAAACGCAATACTATACATTTTCAATTGAACAGCCTTATGTAGCTACTTCATCAATTCCAATTGTATACAATCAGTACAGAGTAATACTGCCAAGAGATGTAAATAGCGGACCGATTACTCAAAAAGTTTATTTTACAAATATTACTCCTGAACCATTTTCTACCGAATTAGACACTGATGGGAATTTAATTGCAATATTTAGAGTTCCTGTTAACGAAGAAGGAACAATTAAAGTTGAAGGATTTGCTGTGCTTAATCAGGACAATGCAGTAAATTTTACAAATTCAGGACATTTAAGCCAGATACCTAATGAAATAATTACAAAGAATACATTCTCGGCTAAGTATTGGGAATCTGATTCAAGCGAGATTCAAGAACTAGCAAACGAATTAAAAGGAAACGAAACTAATGTATATAAATTAGTAGAAAATGCATACCAGTATGTTGTAGGAAAAATAGATTATTCAGAAGTAAAAAAGTTTGGTCTTAATCAAAGACAAGGAGCACTACTAACATTAAGAGGCGGTGCTGCAGTATGCATGGAATATTCAGACTTATTTATTGCAATATTAAGAGCAATGGGTGTGCCTGCAAGAGCTGCATTTGGTTCTGGATATAGTGCATTAGATGGCTTAACATCAAGTTCAAATACAGTTAATCATCAATGGGCTGAAGTTTATATTCCTTCTATTAATTCTTGGATAGGAGTTGATACAACATGGGGAGAAAATGGAGACACATTAATTGGAGGAGATTTAAATCACTTTTATACTCATGTAGCATCAATTGACCCGGAAACACCTCCAAGTACAGAAGCTATTCTTTATGGAAGAGGTGGAAGTTTTAAAGATAGAAATATAGAAGTTGCTGCTGTGAATGGAAGGCCATCAACCGAAAGTACAACCCAAGAAGAGCTTTTAACAAAATACCCTAAAAAAGAAGGTACAGATAATATTTTAGAAAGTATACTAACCGGAGCAGCATTATTGTTTGCTTCAATGAATACAGCTATAAATAATGTTCTGGATTCTATAGGAATTCCTCAAGCATTATATTTTGCTGTAAAGATTATATGTATAATATTATTAATTGCATTAGTTATAGCAGTTAGTTTATTCACTCGAAGAAAAAGAATTGTAAAAACAACAAATGAAACTATTTACACAAATTGAAGCAAAAAATCCAATCGAATATATTTACTCTTGGAAATCACCGGAGCGTATTTGGCAAGAAAAGGATAAAGCTTGGTATGTAATTTATTCCTTTATCTTTACAGCTATCGTAGCTTTATTAGCATTAATTGGCGAATGGGTTTTAATTATTGCAGTACTTGGATTTGCATTTTTATGGTTTGTTCAAGGTTCAGTAGAACCCCAAATTGTTGAACATGTAATTTCTAGTGTAGGTGTTAAAACATTTAATAAACTTTATAAGTGGGCAGACATTAAATGCTTTTGGTTTTCTACAAAAAAGGATGCAGTAATTCTAAACTTAGACTTAATAAACGAAGATAATCCTGATTCACTTTTTAGAAGAAGAATCTGCTTAATAATAGATGCAAAGGATAGAGATCATTTATTTGAAATACTATTTACCTATCTTGAATACGGAGAATTTGAAGATGTTGGAATCAATCTATTTACTGAATTAATTTACGGTAAATACGTTGATTTAGAAGAGTTTATGGTAAAACCACTAGAGGAAAATTTAGAGGAACTTATAGAAGAGGCCAAGAGAAGTTCTGAAGATAAAAAGTAATCTACTCTATTCAATTTCACGATATAATCCTACTTATTAGCACTTGTAGCTCAATGGATAGAGCACTTCTTTGC
>CAYPVU010000028.1:0-2807 GCA_964414295.1 uncultured Candidatus Saccharibacteria bacterium
TTTCTTTCTTTTTGGAGCGTTTTCTGCACTATTATCTTGAGTATTGTTAGAAGATTGTAGAAAAAAATGATAAGTACCTAAACCTGCCATTAAATATCCTACTAATATAGTAGAAATGTATTCATTAATAGATTCAAAAAATATTACTGGAGTAAGTCTTAATGAATCTATAAAACTTACATATTGCAAACCAGCAATAAATAAATTAACCATTTCTGCAAATGGTATTAAAACTAAAATTATAAGTGCTACTGTAACTTTCCCTACTTTGTCAAAACTTGTATTTACCTTTGTATAACCGGTATATGCAGCTAATCCAATTAGATATCCCGCCAAGGAAGCTATCCATCCTAAATAACCTAAAACTATCCATGGAATTGAAGCTACAAGTGCTAGTAGAACAGCTAAAACTATACCTAACAGTTTTTTCTTCATAAACTTAACTAAAGAATTATTAATTGGATTATAGCTTTATTTAATTAGTATATAAAGTTGCGGTGACACTTAACGTGCCACCTAAGAATTGAAGGATTACCGTTTAATGATCTTTAGATAGTCGTCGATTCCCTTAAAGAGGTTGTCAACCAATGCAGTTCCTTTACCCCAAGACTGTAATTGTCCTGGAATCTCAATCTCTGCATTTACCTGAATCGACTCTCCATCAACAATAAAGATCTTAAATGTGCCTTCTCCTGAAGCAACGCTTGCAGGAATAGCAACTTCAAAATAGGCTCCTGAATCTACATCAAGCATTTGCTGTAGATCCATCCGGTTTCTGTTTACAGATAAGGCTAAAGCTGCCACTACCCTTTTGTAAGAATCTGAGTAGGTACGGCTGCCATTCTTAGAAGTTTTAACCCCCATTCTGGCAAAAGTATCTCTCATCATTCCCATCAACGGGAGCATAGGCACTGACAATTGTTCTGCCAGACCGCCAAGTTTACCTGCAACATCATCGATCTTAGTATCGTCGTGTACGATATTAAGCTGGACGTCATACTCTGTGAGTATGTCACGGACCTTTGCTCTATCCATAAAACCTCCTAAAGCTTGCTTGTTGGGATTTTACTTGAAAAAATGTGAAGCTACAATAGAAAGAAGTAAGTATAAATTCATTACTTAGTCAGGCTTTTTTCTTTTTTATTAAATGCCCTTAACATAAAGAATGTCTCTGCTGCTTCAAGTAATGCAATTACACCTATTACAATAAAACTATCTAGGAAAACTGCTGTATATCTAAAGATTCTAAAATTATTTATGCTAAGACTGCTAAAGTCTATAAAAAGCGCACAAACGAACCACAATACTATAAAGATAAATACAAATGATTGAATAATAATATACTGTTTTTTTGTAAGTCCTATTAAACCGTAAGCTTTTACTTTAACTGGGTTCATAATTTATTTAATAAAGTATTAGAAGTTAATATTAATTATACAAAATATAAATTTAACATACTAATTAATGATCTAGACACCTTATTTTTTTAGTTACTTTTCTGCTGTGGATTAAATTCTACTGTCCACTCAATACCGTACTTATCTCTAAACATTGCAAAGTAACTACCCCACGGACTTTCTTCCATTGGCATTTCAACTGTTCCTCCCACAGAAAGACCATTAAATATTCTCTCTGCTTCTTCCTTGCTTTCTGCAGTAACTGCAATCTTTGATCTATTTTCGTTTTCGTTTACTTTCCCCATACTCTCTGGAACATCATTTGCAATTAAAATATTATTTCCTATAGGTAAAGCAATCCGCATTATTTTATTAGCTTCGTGTTCTGGTACTGTAAATTCAGCACTTGCTATATCTTTAAAACGGGTAATGTTAGTAAATTCACCACCAAAAACTGACTTGTAGAAAGTAAAAGCTTCTTCTGCGTTACCATTAAAGTTAATGTAGGGATTTATTGTTGCCATAGTTGTTGTTTTAATTATTAAATAATTTTAATAAATCTTTGTCAGAATAGCTATTAGTAGTAGTTGGGTTAAATAATTCAGAAGAAAACAATATTGTTATCGAATGCTAAATTCACAACGGAGAGGACAGGATTTCCTTATTTCAATAAATCTAATCTTTCATTCTTCAACAAGATTTGATTGAAAAAGGATCTCGATTTTCTTAATTTTCGTAAACTCAAATAGAAAATCAGAGTCGAACCGTCGGTTCTCATTTCAGTTCTAAACAATTTTGAAACCACCATTCCTAGGTAATGTTGATTTCAAAAACGGAGAGGACAGGATTCGAACCTGCGTTCCCGTTTCCAGGAAACAGTCTTTCCAGGACTGCGCACTAGACCAACTATGCGACCTCTCCATTTATCTTTTTTATGATCTTAATTTTTTCTAGATAGCCTTCTGGGTGTTTTAAATAGTATTCCCTTTTATAAGCTTCTTTCTTATCTGTAAAGGTTTCAGTATATTTTATATCCCAAGGTTTATATTTATTGGTAAAGTTGACTCTTCCTTTATTGTGTTCTTCTAATCTCTTATCTATATTTTTTGTTACACCAATGTAATATAGCTCTTTTATTTTACTTTTTAAAAAATATACATAATACATATTTACTACACTAGACCAAAGCCAAAGGCTCCCCTTTGGGGCTATGCGACCTCTCCAAAAGGTGTTGGCGGGAATCGAACCCGCGAATAGCAGTTTTGCAGACTGCCGCCTTACCACTTGGCCACAACACCGTAATTTATTAAGCATAAGAAGTATAGCAAAAAACCTGCATTTTCTTAACAATAATTAGTGCTAGAATAAATTAAGTTATTTTTACTATATGGATACTATACATGAGATTTT
>CAYPVU010000029.1:0-3398 GCA_964414295.1 uncultured Candidatus Saccharibacteria bacterium
CTAAAATGAATCCTAAAAGAGAATTAATTACAGGAATAATTTGCGGAATGAGAGTAGAAGAAATAAAAGAACCTACAATGCAGTCTATTAGATATCTAGATAAGCTTATAGACGAATTAGCCAAGGGCAGACCTATGGAAAGGATTTTAAGAAAATAAAATATGAAAAAACTACAGTTCACAATTGAAATAAATGCAGATAAAGAAAAAGTTTGGAATACTTTATGGCAAGATAAAACTTTTAGAGAATGGGCAGGAATTATTGATCCAGGGACTTATATAGTTGGTGAATTAAAACAAGGAAATGAAGTTCAATTTATTTCTGCAGAAGGATATGGCGTAACAAGTTTTGTTGAAAAGTTAATTCCTAATGAATATCTGCTTCTAAAACACTTAGCAGATACAAAAGAAAGTGGGAAAGAAGAGCGAGAAAAAGAGTGGACCGGTGGAGAAGAAAGCTATAGATTACTAGATAATGGTACAATAACAACCTTAAATGTAGAATTTAATGTCCCTTTAGAATTGGAAGAATATTTTAATGTTAACTATCCTAAGGCCTTAGAAAAGATTAAAGAGTTAGCTGAAGAAGTCTAGCTTTTAACTGCAGACGACAGGACTCGAACCTGCACCCCAAATAATTAGGACAACGACCTCAACGTTGCGCGTATACCAATTCCGCCACGTCTGCATAAATTAATTGCTTTGAATTATACTCGATTTTTTAAAACTTAATAAATCCGGAAGCAACTAAACTGTTATATAGATTATAAATCGCAAATAGAATTACTATGAATCCAGCAGTATTAAAAAATAGAGTAGACTTAGTTAATTTAGAAAGTCTAACAGATGCAATGCTAATAAGTGCCAAAACAGGGAATGTTCCAATTGCAAATACTAACATTGTTAGGGCTCCTTGTATAAAGCTACCTGTAGTAAGTGAATAAATTTGCATACTTTGGGTAAATCCGCATGGCAAAAAGAACGTAACTGCGCCTAGTAATAGAGGAGTTAGTAAGTTAATAGAGTAGCTATCTTTTAACTGAGATTTAAAGATTTGTTTAGGCATTCTAGGCATAAACTTAGATGCAGTTTTGATTCCGAGTAAATTTAAGCCCATTAGTAATAAGACTATAAACAATATTATATTTATTATTAATGTTGTTTGAATCGTTAATGTAAATGCAGATCCAATTAGTCCAATTACTCCCCCCAGTATAAAAAAGGAAATTATTCTACTTAAATGAAATATTATTAAAGCTTTGTTGTTATTCTCTTTAGTAAATTGAGAAGAGATTGATAATACTAGGCTACCCACAACAGCCATGCAGCTAGAAATCGAAGCTATAAATCCCATAAAGAGTACAAATGCTATATTAATGTCACCGCTAGGATAAACTTCAGTTAAACCGCTTTTTTGTAAAAGTAGAAATGTCGCTAATATAAAAATAGCAATTATCAAGGGTTTTAATAGTGATGGTAGATTAAACTTAGAAATATTATTTTCTGATATTTTGTATCCATCATTTTTTAAAGATTCATTAATTTTAAGTTTTAATTCCTCCTCATTTGTATTATTGTCTACCTCTATATAAACACTTTGGGTATCTAGCTTTGCATCAACTTTTTTTACATTATTTAATTTAGAAACTTTTTTTTCTACTAAAAGTTCACAAGCAGCACAATGCATCCCTTCCATTTTAAACTCTAACTTTTTATTCATATTTTGTATCTAATATATTATCAATTAATGTTTGATAGTCTTTATAATTTAAATGTATAAATGATATTTTATCTGCGCTAATTCCCTTATTAATCAACTTAACTACAGATAAGTTACAAAAGCTATTACTTAGCTTTCCTTTAGGTAAATCATATCCTTTAGTATTTAATTTATATTCTTTAGCAATAATATGATTATTAAACTTAATATTGGTTTTAGCTTCTACCCTAGAGGACTGTCCCTTTACCATTGCAATTCCTAATACTTTATCTTCAGTTACATCTATTTTTAATACATCATTATTCTTTTCTAATAATAGGAAGTTAATACTTTTATTTGAGCATCTTTGTTCTAAATCCTTCCAAATTTTATTTACTTTAAATGTATAAACAATCATAATTTTTTATACTTCAATCTTAAGGAATTTGTAACAACAGAAACACTGCTTAAGGCCATTGCTAACCCAGCAAATATTGGGTTTAGTAAAATCCCTAAAAAGGGATAGAGTAATCCTGCTGCTAAAGGAATTCCAATGATGTTGTAGGCAAATGCCCAAAATAGGTTTTGTTTTATTGCATTCAGTGTAAACTTAGATAATTTTATTGCATGCAATACTTTAGAAAAGTCGCCTTTTAATAAAGTAATTGAAGCTGATTCTATTGCAATATCAGTCCCGGTAGCCATTGCTATTCCAACATCAGCTTGTGCAAGCGCAGGAGCATCATTAATGCCATCACCTACCATTGCTACAATCTTACCTGCTTGCTGTAATTCTTTTATTTTTTTAGATTTATCTTGTGGTAAAACTTCTGCAATCACTTCTGTAATTCCTAGCTGTTTTGCAATGTAATTGGCTGTATTCTGGTTATCGCCTGTTAACATGACTACTTTTATTCCAAGTTTATTTAATTTACTTACAGTCTCTTTTGCATTTTCTTTTATAGTATCAGCAATCCCTATAATTCCTAGTAATTTATCTTTAGTGCTTAAAAATACTGGTGTTTTACCTATATTGGTTAGTTCATCTATTACATTTATATTAAAGTCAATATTTAAATCTTTTAATAAAGCTATATTTCCGGCGTAATATAAAGTTGCGTTTATTGTTCCTTGTAACCCTTTTCCTTCAATAATCTTAAAGTTTTCAACAGGTAGAGTGTTAATATTTAATTCATTCGCTTTATTTATTATTGCTTCTGCTAAGGGATGTTCAGATTTTTTTTCTAAAGATGTAAGTATTTGAAGTAATGTCTTTTCATTATCTAAACCTATATTCTTAATATCTGTAACCTCAGGTTTCCCTTTAGTTAAAGTACCAGTTTTATCTGTAACTACAACATTTACCTTATAAAGTTTTTCTAAACTTTCTGCATCTTTTATTAAAATTCCATTTTGTGCACCTTTTCCGGTTGCCACTATTATTGCAGTAGGAGTAGCCAAACCTAATGCACATGGACATGCAATAACTAGTACTCCAGTAAAGCAAAGTATTCCTAAGGATAAGGCTTGGTTGAATGGCAAAAATACAGCTCCTATTGTTAACCAAGCTATAAGTGTTATTACTGCAATTACTAAAACGGCTGGTACAAAGACTTCGGAAATTTTATCTGCTAAACCTTGGATAGGTGCTTTTGATCCTTGAGCAGAATCAACCATTTTTATAATTTGAGATAGCATTG
>CAYPVU010000030.1:0-8370 GCA_964414295.1 uncultured Candidatus Saccharibacteria bacterium
ATGTTTTGCAATAAAGAATTTTGTAAAGAAGTATAAAAAGGCTGAATAAGCAAAGAATTCGTATACATGGCTATATCCAGGCTGTTCAAAAGTGTAAGAAACTAAGTGTAGAGAAATAAATACTGCTATTGAACTAAAAAAGGAGAGTTTTTTACTAAAGCCTAATTCCTTTAAAAATAAATAAGTAAATATAATACCCAAAAATCCATAAATAACTGCCGCACTTAAAACCGCTATACCATCGTAAAGCGAATGACCATTAAAAGCTTTGTAATAATCATTAAATGTAGTTCCATTACTAAATAATGACGATATTGCTATAAAAGGGAATAGCAGAATTGACTGTCCGGAACTATAAGGAGTAATGTAATTACTACCTAATATATTAACTCCATGACCGCTATATTCGTAATACTCAGGTTGAATAGGTGTAGGATAAGTTGCTTGAGTGACTACTGTTTTTGCAACATGATAGTAACCGTAAGAATCACCGAACAAAAAAGGAGTTCCATTAATAAAGGCAATAAAGAGCATTATTATAAATACAAAGGAAAATACTCTCAACTCTCTGCCAAATAAAAAATCTTTCATAAATTTATTTTAGCAATTTATTAACTTAAGTAGTATAGAAACAATAATCACTATTAAATACTGATTATTGTGCTGTAAGGTATACTGATGCTAATCTATTAAATATGAACTTAAACTTAGAAGAAGAAATAAAAAAGCTTAATCCTTCCCAGGCAGAAGCAGTTAATACTATTGATGGCCCAGTATTAGTAGTGGCGGGTCCTGGAACAGGTAAAACACAAGTACTTTCTTACAGAATTGCAAATATATTAAGTAAAACTGATGCTTCTCCTAACAATATCCTATGTCTAACATTTACAGAAACTGGAGTAGGTGAAATGAGAAGGAGATTATTAAAGGTTATAGGAAAAGAAGCACTTTATGTAAAGATCCATACTTTTCATAGTTTTTGTAATGATGTAATTCAATCACATCCAGAAAGCTTTGCATTTGCCAAGGAATTAGTACAGCTAGATGACTTAAATAAAATAAAAGTAATAAGAAAAATAATAGATGAATTAGCAGAAGAAAATAAATTCAGCATAATACCTTTTTACGATAAATATGCTTATCAACGTAATATACTTGATAATATAAGGGTATTAAAACATGAGGGCGTAAATCCAGAGGATTTAGAAAAAATGTGCCTTGAAAGTCTTGAAACATTAAGAGCAAATCCAGAGATAGGTAAAAGAACTAAAAAGCCTACCGCGGAATATAATAATAAGATTAAGCTTTACGAAAAGAATCTTGAACTTGCTCAAGTTTATAAAAAATATAATCAAGAGCTTTTAGAAACAGGATTTTATGATTACGAAGACATGGTTCTTTTTGTAATTAATAAACTTAGAGAAGATGATGAAATCTTAGGAAATCTTCAAGAAAAGTACTTATATATTTTAGTAGATGAATACCAAGATACTAATGGATCTCAAAACGAACTATTAAGACTGCTAGGTTCATTTGATGCAAGCCCTAATATCTTTGCAGTCGGGGATGACGATCAAGCTATTTACAGATTCCAAGGAGCAAATGTAGAAAATCTTTTATTCTTTGAAAAACAATTTGAAAATGTAAAAACTATTTCCTTAACAACTAATTATAGATCTTCACAATATATTTTAGATTTAGCAAGTGGGGTAATTGATAATAATCAAGCTAGACTAAATAAAATAATAAAAGGTTTAGATAAAAAGTTAAAAGCATATTTTGATATTCCTAATAATGTTGCAGAGGTTTACGATTTTGAGAATTATGAGCAGGAAAATGCTTTTGTGGCAGAAAAGATACAGGAATTACATGCCAATGGGGTTAAATATTCAGATATAGCTGTATTCTTTAGAAAGCATTCAGATGGCGCAGATCTAGCATTAGAACTTGTAAGTAAAGATATACCTATAATTCTCGCCGCTGGAAGAAATGCGTTGGAACAAACACCTATTATTCAGTTAATTAATCTGCTAAAAGTAATTAACTTTACAGATAAGGATAGAAATAAGCTTTTATTTAATGTTTTATTCTATAACTTTTTTGAATTTAAAAGATTAGATGTCTTTAAAATTACAAGAGCAGCAAATGATCGAAGGCTGGAGATTCTAGATATTATTTTAAATAAAGATATTTTATTAGAATTAGGAGTAGAGGAGATAGATAAAGTTTTTGCACTAGGCGAACAGATTGTAAATTGGAAGGCTGAATCGGCAAACTATATGGTCTATAACTTTTTAGTAGATGTAGCTTGCTCATGTAACTATATGGATTTTTATATTAAAAATGGAAATGTAGAAACAGTAAATTCAATAAAAGCATTTTTTAACTATGTAAAAAACGTTAATTTACAAAATAAAAATTTAACTTTAGAAGACTTATTGGAAGATATTGTATTACTAGAAGCTAATAATTTATCTATAGAAGAATCTGGCGTAGAAATACAAAAGGATGGAGTCAATTTAATGACAGCTCACAAATCTAAAGGATTAGAATTTAAGTATGTATTTATTATTAAGTGCTACGATAAAAATTGGGGGAATAATAGAGTTAGCGATAAATTAAAGTTAGTTCCAGATATATTTAACTTAACAGAAGAAATAGATACAGAAAAGATTAAAGCTGATGAAATGGAGGATGAAAGAAGATTGTTTTTTGTAGCCTTAACAAGAGCAAAAGAAAAACTGTATATAACTCATGCAAAAATATATCCATCAGGCAACTCTACAAAGGAAGTATCACCTAGTATTTTTATTTCTGAACTAAATTCTAAACTTACAGATTTTAACCATCCAATAGTAGTAGAAGAAAAAGAGGAAGCAATTAATATTACAAAGCTTTCTGCTAACTTGCTTAGTCCTTACACTATTGATGAACAAGATTACTTAAAAAAATTAGTAAAGGACTTTAAGTTGAGTGCATCCGCACTAAATGAATATATTGAATGTCCATTAAAATTTAAATTCGACTGTTTATTAAAAGCACCAAAACCACTAAATATACACACTAGTTTAGGAACAGCTATTCACTATGCATTTGAATACTTTTATAGGAATTTAATTAAGGGTGACATAAAGGATTTAGACTACTTAAGAGCTTTATTCATTACCCATTTAGATAAGCAGCTTTTAAATGATGAAGATTATAAAAATGTAAAGGATGAAGGTCTAGCTGTTTTAGAATCTTATTACAATTATTACAAAGATAAGTTAGAAATCCCTGCAGATGTAGAATACGGCTTTTTTAATAAAGGAATATATTTAGAAATTCCAGAAATGGACCCAATCGAACTAACAGGAAAAATAGATAAAATAGAGTGGATTAATAAAGCAGATAATGCAGTTAGATTAGTTGATTACAAAACATCTGATCCTAAAACAGATGGAGATATTAAAGGAACAACTAAAAGTTCGAATGGAAGCATTTTTAGACAATTAACATTTTATAAATTATTAACAGACTTAGATAAAAACTTTAGGCCTGTTAATAAAATTAATAAGTATAGAGTAGATGAAGTACAAGTTGACTTTTTAAAACCAGATAAGAACAAAAAAACGTTCGTAAAAAAAAGCTTTACTATTACAGATGAAGATATTTATAAGTTAAAAGACGAAATTAAAGATGTAATGACCAGAGTTAGAAATTTAGAATTTGGAAGTGAAGAATATCCTAACTGTAAAGACTGCAGTTATTGCAAATTGTTCGAAGAAAATGAAGATTAAGCCTCTACTAATACTAAATCCTGCTCAACAAGAGATAAAGTAGGTTCTACTAGTTGCGGTGTAGGGATATATCCATCTAATTGCTTTAAATAGTTTTTTAATCTGCTCATAACTTTTTTATTTGCAATTAAAAAGCTAACTATTTTGTTAAATGCAGAAAGGATTCTATTAACTTCCTCCATTGAAATACCTAAGGCCACGTAGTCAAAAGTTTCTTCTGAATTTTCTGGAATATGGTAAAAATCCGGTAAGGTATTAGGTCTAAGAAAAGCAGTATTTGTTTGAGTTAAAAAGAATCTATAATCACCGCTTGTCATTGGAGTATAGGTACGACCTGCTTTTACAGTATATGTTAAATTTTGTACTGCAATACATTGCAAAATAATCTGTAGTTTTTCAAAGTCATTCATTTCTTCTAATGTTTTTTTGCGAGTTTTCCAATCAAATATCGCTACATTACCATTAGTTCTAGTAAATCTATCAATTCTTGCCTCTATTAAAGTCCTATGTCCTTCGGGAAAGTATAGCTTGAGTTTAATTAATACCTCATTAATACTATCTGCAGCTGCTACTTCTTCAGGTAAACAACCTTCCATACTTCTCTGGGACAAACGTCTTCTTACCCCAAAAAACTCATCAAGTTCATTATCGGGCTCTATAATTTGTGATTCATAAATTCTTTGCCTCCATTTATCTGCTTGTTTTAAAATTCTTAACTTTAAAAAATCACTTGTCCATAATAAATAAACTTCTTCTTCTGTTAAAAACATATTGAATTCAGGGGTAAAAGTAGATATAAATCTAAAGTATTCTCCTATAAAATCATCAATAGATGGTGCAAAAGAATTAGCATTTGCTAACAGATTAGTTAAAAGCTTAACTTCGTAATCTGACTTACAAGGGTATTTAGCTCTTAAATATTCGCTTATTTGATCATAAGTTAAATCATTTCCTTTTTCGTAGGTTATATATAACCAATCTCTTATTAATTGTTCAAAGTAGTGAATTTGAATTCCCCCCCATGCATTTAATGTCGATAACAATCTTTTTATTAAACAGTAAATTACTTCAACTTGATCATCGTTAAAATCAGGAAGAAGAGTTTTTAAATATCTTCTAGAAGGAAACTTATTAGTTAAACCAATATTATGTATGATTTCTAGAATCGTACAAAAAAGCCACCTTCTGTATTCAGGATTATTTTGAGGGAAAATATTAAATATAGACATATCAACCTCAAAATGAGGTAAAGACATTAAATCTACTTTATCTAAAACTTCTGCAAGTCCTTCTATATTATTAATATCAAGTTCTAAGGCTGCAGCCATATCTTTGAATTGTGGAATAGCAGTAAGTATTCTTTTTATTTTTTCTAAATCAGAAATACTTAATTGGATTGTTCTATTATCTTCCTTTTCAACCTTCCCTTCTAAAATTTGATTTGCTGTTTCTGATTCATAACCTATTAGAGTATATGGGTCTAAGTCCTCAAGATTAAAGTCTTCATAATCAGGACTATAAGTTAATAACTCATCATAAGTTTGAGGGAATCCATTTACTAAATAAGTAACATTTCCATTATCATCAATGTTAAAAATAGCTTTTTGATCGGGGGAAACCTTTATTTTTCTACTCATACAGACTAACTGTAATAAATAGAATGTGCTTAGGTTTATTTAATTTAATAGGATTTTTAGGGGTCAGGAAACTAGGATAATACCTAGTAAATTTCAAACTAATTCCTTAATAACCATAAATATTGCCAAATGAAAGTTCACAAGTTAAAGTATAAACATTTAGTTAAAAACCGGTCAAGCAAAATTTATGAAAATAAGCAGCGGGATAATGCCCTATAGGATTAAAAACAATCAATTAGAAGTATTTTTAGTTCATCCTGGGGGACCATTTAACTCTAAAAAGGATATTGGATACTGGGGTATTTCTAAAGGTGAAATAGATAAAAATGAATCATTAATAAATGCTGCAGTTAGAGAATTTAAAGAAGAGACAGGTGTAGATTTATCGACTCGAATAAATGAGTTTGTTGAATTAGGTTCTATAATACAAAAAAACAGGAAAGAAGTTTTTGCTTGGGCAATAGAGTACATAGACGATATAAAAGTTTCTTCTAATACAACAACCATAGAATGGCCTCCTAAAAGCGGAAGAAAAATGGAAATACCAGAAGTAGATAGAGGAGAGTTTTTTGCAGAAGTCGAAGCTGTTAAAAGAATTAATGTTAAGCAGGCTGAGTTTATAGCTAGGTTAAGGGAAAAGCTAGTTAATTAGAAAAGGGTAAAGGGCTATGAAGTTAGATTCCCACTCTAGTCCAATTTGTCCAACTTGTTTCCCTTCTAGTAAACAATCTATATAACGCTTTCATCAAAGCTATGAATTCAATAATATTAACTACAGTAAACATTATTGGTATCATAAACATTTGGATATATTGATTCTTTTTCTTAAATTTCTCTGGTTCCTTACCAGGCTCAGAAATCAGGAAGAAAGCATATGGCATAACTATGTAAAACAAAAAAATATTAATCAAGGATCCAGAGTTGAAAGAGGCTATTAGAATAAGACTTAAAAATAGTGGGTATAATAAAATATCGATTATACCCCAGAGTGCTAGTGGAAATTCAATATAAGTTAGATATATCCCTTTTTTCCTATTTAAAATAAAGTTCTTCCTTTTTAATATACATTGTAAGAACCCATGTCTCCATCTCGTTCTTTGATTTATTAATCCGTTTATTGTAGAAGCTCCCTCTGTATAACAAATAGCGTCCTCTATGTAAACAATCTTAGATCCTATGGATTTTAGTTTTAGTGAAAAATCAAAGTCTTCAGTTTTAGAATAGTCTTCAAATAGATTCACCTGTAATGCTATAGATTTACGCACAGCTGTTAGAGCACCTGGAAGAATGTATATAGAGTTAAAAATACTTTGGGTCTTCTTCAAATGAAACCCAAATCTATACTCAAAGTATTGTATTGAAGCGAGAAAGTTGTTTTCGTTTGCAACCGTAACTGATCCTATTGCCGCATCATAATTATTATTGGATAAAACCTCAATCAATCGCTGTATTGCATTTTCATCTATATAGGAGTCTGCATCAATTGTAATAATTATTTCCCCCTTAGAGTTGTTAATTCCAGTATTTAAAGCATTAGCCTTACCTTTATTTTCTTGATGAATAAATCTTAGTTTAGGATATTCAGTGGACAAAACCTTTAGTAATTCTAGAGTTTTGTCTGTTGAACCGTCATCAACGACTATAATTTCTAAATTGGAATAAGTACTATCAAACACAGATTGAACTGTTTTCTTTATTCCAATCTCTTCATTCCAAGCTGGAATAACTACAGATACTAATGGAGCATAGTCACATTGTACTTTTAGTTTAGCACTAGAATAAAGAAATCCTATAGCTATAACTATTATTGATCTTAAAAAAGAAAATAAAAGGTAAATTCCTAAAATTTGCGTAATATCCATTTTTTAATCTTTTGCCTTTTCGAAAACAGGTACAGAACAGTTAATAATACAAGTACGAATAGAACCAAGATGAATGAATATTCTACTGGAACCCCAAGTAGTGATAAACCTGCACCTCCTGCGGCCATTGCACCTAATATTTGCCCATTACTAGTATCATACATAAGACGTATATAATATATCTATAAATATTTACCTATTAGTAGTTTCGGATTATACATTAATAATCACATCGGATTATACATTAATAATCACATATTTACAAACCTACTTATTGTCATCCCTTATTTCATCATCTCCTCTAAAGAATAAGAATAATAGTAATCCAATTATTAAAATTGCACCTGCTACTAAACAAATAATTACAAGTGGAGAAGTAGTTACTACTGAGTTTACTGCACCAGTATTAGTATTTGTAGAACCTGTATTTTCTTCTTCTACAGGAGCACTTACTGGATTTTCTGTTGAAACTCCCTGCACTTCTGAATCGTTACTGTCTGTATTATCTGTAGTATTTGTATTTTCTGTATTTGAATCAGTTGTTGGGTTAGAAGGTGTACTGCTATTTGCACCTTGAGCTAAAACATCTACTCTAACAGAAGCAGAAGCTACATCTCCATCTGCATCTGTAACGTTAATTCCACATAAATAAGAACCTGTATTAGATGGAACATTTGAAAAGTTAGTTAAACCAACTGATGGATTTGTACCATTACCTGAACAGCTTCCATACCAATTATATGTAAATCCAGAATTTCCATTCAGTATATTAGCTATTAAGTTTACAGTAGTTCCTTCTGTAACAACTACGGACGGATTTGCAATAATAACAACTTTAGGCTGTACATTATTAACAATTAAGTTTGACGTAGAAGTAGTTCTATTACCTGCAGCATCTTCTACATAACAAGTTACAGGAATTAATTTATTACTTGCTGGCTGACTTACAAACATTTCGGAAGCATCTACATTAGAACAGAATACTTCTAAGTTTTCAGGATTGTTTAATACAAATTCATTTAATGAAGGGAATGATTCACCTTCATCTCTTGTTACATCTTTTGTTACAAAGATTGGTGCTGTTGTGTCTTC
>CAYPVU010000031.1:0-84514 GCA_964414295.1 uncultured Candidatus Saccharibacteria bacterium
CGTCAGATTTGTATAAAGGACAGTACAAAATTCATATTCAAGAGGTTCATATAAAAAAATATCAAGATAGATCAAAGATAGTGGTGCATATAAATAATTCAGTTGTTTTTATTGGAAATGATAAACAAATTGTTAAATAAACCAATAGAGGTTCTATTACTTCTATTACTAAACAAAAATCCATACATTAAGGAGATTGATATTCGCATCGGTGGTTTATTGTTACTACTCCTTAGTTTTGAAAAGGAAGCTGACTATTTAGATATATATCTTTATGACATTGTTGATCAAATTATTTACAACCCCTCTGAATATAAAAATTTCAAACTTATAAACAACTTAGAACTTACTGAACAATTGATTCTTGAAAGCTTAAAAAGACTTAGTCAACAAGGAATACTCGATATTGAACATGTGGGTGGTGAATTGTACCGAATAAGAACAATTTAGATAGTTTGGGACAGGGCTATTTATTTGAGCAGTTTTCTCAAATACGAGGGATAGCCCTGTCTTAAGAAATCTAAAAATTAATTTAATTATTAAATATTAGAATGAAAATAATAAATTTTTTCAAGATAGTTGCAAAAAAGATACTATTATTATTCCTAATTCTTTCGACTACAGGTATAACAAATTTATTAACTATTACCTCTGTTCATGCAGACTCTTTCTATCCTTCAGGAAATGTTGGTGGTTGTCATGTAGCGACAGTTGTAGGTGTTCAATACAACAGTATTGGAGGTAATGGTGTAAACTGGAACTCTTCAGATATAGATGGGGTGAATGGTAACTGGATTCAATCTCATCACTTTACCCAAGTTGCTGATATTACTTATCCTGATGCTCACAGATATCCATATATCGCTGATCGTGTTGCTGTACCACCTAATACTAGAGTTGAAATTGGATCTTGGACATACAGCTACGCTGACCATGGAGTGAATATTGATGCAATTCACCTATTTACCTCAAGAAGTAATCCTGCTGATGGAGACTTAACAAGACTTGGTGCAGGTGGGTCTTATGGTACTGTCAATATGAATGGTTTTCCTGATAGAAGCGGAAAATACATAACAACAGGTTCATTAGGTTATTTCCCCGATAGAGTTTCATCTTATGGTCAAGTAATTTACTCCTTTGAAACTATTCAACCGATTCAATTGCAAAGTTTTACTGCTACTCCTATTTGGAATGGTGCGAATTTAACTGTTAGGTATACCGCAGTTATTAGAAATATCTCAGCATATAACCTTTGCAATATTAGATTTAGAGATGTTATGCCATCAGGTGCAGTTTATGATCAGACAAATTGTATTAACTCAGGACAAAACCTAACAATAACATATGATGAAAATTGGGGAACAAATTACCCAAATACAATTGTAAATGATCCTGCTACTATTTGGGACAATAACTGGCATGAAGAGACACAATCAGGAACTCAACCTTCCGTAATGACTTTTGACGATCCGACAATTAGACCAGGAGTTGTAATGAGAGATGATCTTGGTGCTCCTTCGAATTGGAATGCAGGTCAACCTGTTTGGGGACAAATTGAACGCCCACCAATTATAGTAGCATTAGTTCCTTATTGGTTTAACTCTGGACAGGTTCAACTTGAAGTGCCTCCTATTCTATCAGTAACTAAAACTGTAACTGATGAAGATGAAACCAATGTTGAAACAAACAACTCTAGACCTAATGATGATATTACATACAACATTACTGTTAGAAATACTGGTGGACACGCAAATAATGTCGTTGTCGTTGATGACTACGATCAAAATCTAATATCAATTACTAACTCAGGAGGAGGAGTTGATAATGGAAATACGATTACTTGGAACATTCCAGTCTTGCAACATGATGAAACTAGAACATTTCAAATTCAGGCAAGGACTACCTCGCCTTTAGCACATGGCTCATACAATGCTCCTAACCTCGTAACAGTTGATAGTGATGAAACTACACCAATAGATGATTCTACGAGAACAACTATTACAGCGGAGGTTAGAATGGAAATTGATAAAACAGTTTCAGATAGTGATGAAGCACCGAGTGGTTCAAATCATATTCAAGGTGGAAATCCCATTAATACTGAAAGACAAGTCACATATAGAGTACGAATTTCTAATACTGGTGATGCAGATGCTCACAATACAGTAATTCATGATGATGTAACTCCAATCTTAAGAAATGGAAGAATTCTCACTATTTCTGATAATGGTGTCTTAACTACTCAAATGAATGGAAATGGTCAATTAACAGGTCAAATCGTTTGGAATATTGGAGATTTACCACAAACCGAAACTCGAGAAGTTCAATTCACAGTTCAGTTTAACGCAGGTATTGAAGATAACACTCAAATTCAAAACATTGCTGAAGTTAGAACTAATGAAGTTCCACCTGTAAGTGACACTACTCTCACAACTATTCATTCACCAATCCTCGAAATTACAAAAGACGATGGTGTCGAAAATGCAGATCCTTCAGATACTATTCATTGGGTAATAACTGTTAGAAATACAGGTACAGGAAATGCCTACAATGTTGAGGTATATGATATTGTACCTGAAAGAATGACAGTATCAGATATTTCTGATGATGGTGCATGGGACGGAAACACTCGAAGAGTTGCTTGGAGTACCACAGAGCCACAATATATCCTTAATGGTTCATATCAGCCTGATTCAAGGAGTACATGGGGTTCAAACAAAACTCTTACCTTTAATGCAAAGTTAGATGCTATTTTCCCTATTGGAACGACTAATCTTACAAATATTGCCATTACAGAAACTTCTTTCTATCCACCTGATCAAGCAGAACATATTCTGCCAGTTGAAGCCTATCCTAATAATGATATTGAAAAGTATGTTATTAATGAAACCTCTGTCGCAAATAACAGAAGTTTTAGTGGTAATAATGTAGATAGTACAGAATTTGGTGCAGATGCAGATTCAGTCTTTGGAAATGAAAAAGATGTTCATGCCCTTGCAGGAGATATTTTAAGGTACACTTTAGTCTATAGAAATACAGGAAACGCTCATAGTCCTAATACTTACATATCTGATCATTTGCCAAAATATATTACTGATAGCAACGGAAACAGATTTCAGATAGTTTTACTAAACGATATACACGATGCTTCTAAAGGATTTGTAATTACTGGAACAGAAGATGGATTTGATATTGTTTGGGATATTGTTGAATTACAAGTTGGAAATGAATGGAATACAAAATCATTCCGAATAAAATTAAATTCAGATTCGACTACGACATTATCATCTGAAGATACCCAAAGATTAATCAATAATATTTCTGAAATTGGTTCAAAAAACGAACTTGTAAGAATTGATACTGATAATGCAATTGTTCGAGTAAACCAACCTAATGCAACGATTGAAAAGACTTCGGATAAGATTGAATATCAAAGCGATGAAGAAGTAATTTACACAATTACGATATCAAATATTGGTAATGCGAAAGCTTCAGGTATTGTTAGTGATTCACTCCCCGAAGGTTTATCTTTCAAAAGTACAAACTATGCTTCAGATAAAACACAAGTTAATGGTAGGGATTTAAGTTTTAGTGTAGATTTAGATCCTAATCAATCGATTGAAATTTCTATAACTGCAAGTATAGATATTCCAGTTACTGATTTGGAAGTCTTCAATAATAAAGCTGTTTATAAATATAAAGACGACAATTCAAATAATAGACCTGATGTTGACGATGATATTGATATCACTATACATGCTCCTATTCTTGAGTTAGTTAAAGAACAAACACTCCCTGAATATATTGCTCCTGCACAACCGATTGTTTACATAATCAACTTTAGAAATGTTGGAACTGGATATTCTCCGAATACTATTCTTACGGACAATTTACCTGAACATGTAGCATTTGTTGAATTTTTACCTTCTGATGATGGCTTTACAGGTGTATACGATGAAGCAAATCATAGTGTTAGTTGGGATTTGGGTAAACTTGAATCAAATCAAAGGGGGTCAGTTTCTTTCAGAGTTGTAATAGATATTCCTACTCCTGATGGAACAGAAATAAAAAATACTGCAATTATTACTAATCCTGTAAGTGATGAAGTAGAAAGTGAAGTTATTACTGCAACTGCGAGTTCATGTTGTATGGGGGGATTTATTTGGGAAGATGAAAACAGTAACGCTATTTACGATGAAGATGAAAAAGGAATATCAAATGTTAGGATTAATATTAGTTGGGAAGCAACAGAATATCTTCCTGAACATAATGTTGATATTTCCACTTCGGAAAATGGACATTATGAGTATAACGGACTTCCATATTTTACTGTCTTAACTATACGAGTTTTTAAACCACAAGGCTATGACAATATTACAACCCCTTCTGAATTCAAACTTGTGTTATTGCCTCCTACAGAAGATGGTGTAATTGAAGATTATGTGAAAGATGGAGTCAGATATTTAACTGCTTCAGGCTGTAGCAATTTTTTCAACGCAGGGATTTATCGAGATGTGATTATTGCTCAAACTGGTTTATCGGTTCTTATCCCACTTTCAATTGGGATAGCTTTTATTGGCTCAGGAATAGCCTTAATTAATTTAATTCATAAATCAAAAAAGAAAAAGCAATGATTACATTAGTTGTTTTTATTAGCTTATTTATAGTCTATGTCACATTCATATTTTTTCGAGGTGTTTATCGGGAGAAAAAAGACAGAAAGCATAAGAAAGCTAAAGATCCTCTTATTGAGGAAGAAAATCAAACTTAAATTATTAAACAAACATAATGAAAGACAAAATAAAGAAAATTAGGAATCTCGTATTAGCAAGTGCATCTTTTCTGATGTATCCATTTATTGCTCTTCAAACAGTATATGCTCAATCAGACCCAAGTGCAGAAATATCAGCAATTATTGAAAGGATTGTTACCTTAGCAACAAGAGTTGGTTCAGGTGTTTTTATCCTTTTCATTATCAAAGATGCCTTTGATATGTTGAACAACAAGGATAATCCTCAATATCGTGGTGTATTAGCAAGAGACATAATCCTTTTTCTGATTGCGGCACTATTCCTATTCAAGCCTGACTTCATTTTAGATGCAATTAAATTCATAGCTAATGTCTAAATATGTTTAATTTCTTCAAACACTACAAACCAATACATGATGAAGCTACTAAGTTTAAGAGCAAAATTCAAAATGCTTCTGAAGATCAAAGAAGATTAATTAATAAAATATTTGTGATTGGGATTGCCCTGATGCTAATCATTGGGGCAATCCAACTAGTATTTTTGTTTTTAAATCAGAACAATAATTTACCTGCACCTGTTCAACAGATAGAGCAACAAATTGAGGAAACACCTTTACCTGATGGTACAGGAATTCTTGATATACCTGAAGAAGCAAAAGGTCAATCTATATCTAATCCATTTGATCTATTTAATCCTTTCTCAAGTTTTCAAGAGTCTGTAGTTGATTCAATATCTGAAATTGTAATGCAAGGACTAGAGTTGTTTGATGATTATGTTGCCTTTACCCCCAATATTGCGAAAAATGATGGGCAGATAGTAGATGCTAGAGGAAACAATATCCCGATAAAAGTAGACAAGTTTTATAACGCTACACAAAGTGTCGCTTGGTTATTGCTTCCTTTAGTAATTGTAATGACAGGAACATATCTCGTACTTGAAGGTTCGGTTAAAGGTATTTATTTGCTACAAGAAATCGCTAAGAAGACAATACTTTTTGTTATTGGAATGGTTGCAATGCGATTTATATTTGTTACAGCTATTGACCTTACAAACGCACTAGATCGATTTGTGTTAGCAAGACTAGTAGCTACTAGCTCCTCAGGTACATTGTCTGAATCCCTATTAGTGTCTTTAGGAATGCAGATAACTGATCAAAAGCTAGAGTTTTCAGTTACTTCGGTTATGAATGTCTTCTCCGAAATCATTTTATGGATTGGACTGTTCTTTTTACTAACAACATTATTATTTCAGTTTATTATCCGATTCTTTCATGTGCTTTTACACATGATTATGTTTCCAATTGTTTTTATTATTGGACTTCTTCCAAGTGGTGAACAGTTTTTCAAGTCATACATTGAGGAAACATTAAGAGCTTTGTTTATGCAACCAATATTTTTAGTGGGTATTGGTATAGCACTTGAAATTATTAAAGGTGTTAATGAACCAATTCCAAAAGTCATACTTGGGCTTGGTTCACTTGCATTTCTAAACTTAATACCTGCTATTGTAAATCGCTTCTCAGGTATCTTATGGGGAGTTGGAGGAAGAATTGCAGGAGGTATTGTTGCAGGAGCAACAATCGATCAAGCAAGAAAAGCGAAGGAAGGTATAGTTTCTGGAATGTCAGAAGGAAAATCTAACTCTGTAAGGTCATGGGCAAGTAAAGCACTCGGGGAATCTATTGTTTCTAAACTACCAATGGGAAATACAGCAAGTAAAGTTGCTGATACTGGTTTAGCAATTCAAAACGGTATTGCAAAGACAAAAGGAGTTGCAGGAACATTCAAAAATGCAGTTACTTCAGGTGAAAGTTCCAAAAAAGCATTTGCTACACTCGGAATGAAACCACTTGATAGTCGGGCATTAAAAGATGTGGGAAGTAAAACTTTATATTCGCTCTCGCCTAATACAGAAAAGATTCAAGATTTATCAGTAAAAGACAGCACTCTGCTAAACAATGGTCTGAAACAATCAACATTTTCATCTGTATTCAACAGTTCAGCTCTAGTTGAAGAACCCGCAAATATAAATCAAATAATGGATTTGTCACAAATCTCATATTCAAATCCAAATACTTCACAGTATATAAACGAAGCAGTTCAGTCAATACCAACTGAAATCAATCAGGGAAGGACTTTCGACACAACAAATCAAAAACATTGGGGGCACATAACAGATTGGTATACAAAAAATGAATTACTAACAGGTGCAAAACCTAGTGTGGTTGAGAAATATGTACAAAATCCTGAAAACAGAATGGGAATATTATCTAAAGCTACAAATGAAGGTTACTTTCAATCGCAAGGTATTCAAACAGTTAAAGTAGTTGATCAAGTACAAGGTCAAAAACCAGTTTCAAAATATTACCAAATAAATAATAAATTAACTCAAGGGAATAATGCAGGAAATCGTACCTCCAAAACTAAATAGAGAAACAGGTATTCTTTCAATTGTATTGAATAGAAGAAACTTCCTTGTTCTAGTTGCTGTATTGCTATCTTTCACTATTTGGTCAACAGATATTCTTAAAACTGTTGATCAAAAGATATTTGCAGAATTAGTCTTAGGTGGACTGCTTGTCCCTTTTATGTTTGATGCTTATGGAAGACCTCTCCATATCTACCTTACTGATGGTATGAAACATACATTTTCAAAAAAGAAACAAAGAATAGTGCTTGGTAAAGATATTTCAGAAGGAATCATTATTGTTAACGATTATCAGTACTCAAGAGTTTTTCAAATAGAACCAATTAACCTATCTATGAGTAGCGAAGAAGATATTTACGCCTTTAAGAAATACTTACAACAAGCTCTATTTGCCCTTAAACATCAAATTCAAATTATCACAATACAAAAGCACTCAACACATGACAAAGCATTAGAGACAGAAATCGGCAGATATAAAAACCTCAAAGGAAAACTTCAAGATGAATGTAAATCATATTTGTTAGCTTACCAAGATTTGACTCTAACAATGGAGAGAAGCTTCTATCTTGTCCTAACAACTTATGCTAAGGGTTTAGACGATGCAAAACTTAAGCTTGAGGATCAAGAGAATTCATTTGGAAAGTTATTGGAGCAAACCAAAGTGAGACTTATCCCTTTATCAACTCAAGAAATACTGATTTTGTCTAATCATATTTTATTAAAAGCTGAAGAATGAACCCTATTAAGTATTTTGCAACACAATCAAAATGGGCATGGCAAGACTTGAATTTTAAAATCGAGTCAAAAGGTCGTGAATATATTCGTGATGGAATTATTAAGCAGGAAATTGCAAAGCTATCTCCTGACGATTCATTGGTTTACGAATTTATCAATAAAGGAAAGTTTATCGATCTTGGGAATGGGATCATTCAAACCTACATGATTTCTGAATTTCCTCAGATTATTTATCCTAATTGGCTTTACGATTTAACTAATTACAGCGAACCAATTGTTTTATCACAGTTTATAAAGCCAATAGATCCGCAAAAAGCACTTGCAGGACTGAGAAATAGAATAACTAATCTTTCAGCTCAATATTATGAACGAGCAGAAAAAGGAAAAGTTCATACTTCAGATTTAGAACAAGCAATTGCAGATGCACGAAGTATTGAAGATGCAATTGTCCGTGGTGTTGAAAAGCTTTATTCCATGACAATGTATATAAAGCTCGATTCTTCAAATGAAAAACTGCTGAGTAAAAGTGATAAAAGTCTAAAAGATCTAACTTATGCAAAACAAGTAGAGCTACATCAACTAATTTACAAACAAGCAGAAGGTATTGAATCATTCCTACCAAAAGGTGTTGATAAAGTCGGTGAAGAGTTCTACCTCACTAGTTCCAATGTTTCGTCATCGCTACCATTTACTACTGCAACACTCAATGATCCTGACGGAATATTTTATGGAATAACAATAGGTGGCGAAAAGATTCGTTTCGACAGATTCTCTAAAACTTCCAAAAATTTTAATGGAATTATCTTTGCTACTTCAGGTGCAGGAAAGAGCTTCTCAGCCAAATTAGAGGCATACAGGAGCTTGTTTAGGGGTATTAATGTTTATGTCATTGATCCTGAAGGAGAATTTAAAACCTTATGCAGTGCAGTCGGTGGTACAAACATTGATATCAATCCTGAAAGCCCAACTAAAGTAAACCCACTACAATTTTTCTCAAGTAGTGTTGATTCTAAAGAAGTCATGCGAACACATTTAGGTGTTGTAAAAGGACTTTTGAAAATTTGGTTATCAAGTAAAACTTACAACCGAGGAATAATCAGTAAAGCAGTAAATAATGCTTATGCTTCAAAAGGTATCATTCTTGAAGATCCTTCAACCTACTCAAAAGAACCACCTACTGTATCAGATTTAATCACAAGTTTTGAGAAAGAAGGAACTGACGGAAAACATATTGCAGTAGAACTTCTTGAATACTCCAAAAAAGGCGAACTCGGAGATCTCTACGATAACGCCTCAACAAGTGATGTTAATTTCAACTCTCCAATGGTTGTATTTAATATTCAGAAAGTACCTGACCAAGAGAAACAAGCCTCAATTTTCTACTTATCAAATTTCATATGGCAAAAAGTTTTATCCAATAGGAAAAGAAAAATTTTGATAATTGATGAAGCTCATTTACTACTAAAAGACGAGTCTTCAGCGAACTTTATTGAAAACCTTGTTAGACGTGGAAGAAAATACAATCTTGGCGTTATTTGTATTTCTCAAGATGTTGATGATTTTCTAAATTCACCACAAGGAAGCGTTATTGCGAAGAATGCCGATACAGCACTAATTCTTGCTCAAAAGAAACAATCAATACCTAACTTAGCTAAAGCGTTTGATCTATCAGATATTGAAAAAGACTACATAACAAGACTGACCAAAGGTCAAGCCTTGTTTATCAAAGGAAATACTCATTCTCATATTTATATTTACGCTACTCCTCATGAAAGGCAACTTTATTCATCGAGTGCTGAGGATTTAGCTAAAAATGACAAGAAATAATGGAAAATAAAGAGATAAGAAAAAATTTAAAGCATGGGTACTTATTTTTATCAATAATCGTGTTGGTTATTTTTGCTACATCTCTTTCTATTGAAATATATCTTAAGGGAGGATTTAAGTTTAATTTTTCATCAGCGAATACTGATAACTTAAATATCGAAGAATTAGTTGATACAGATGCAAAAGATAATTCAGGTATCTTTCTTGAATTTCAAAATATAACAGAAGGTTTTAAGACAAAAGAAAATAAAATCATAATTGTTGCGAAAACTGACTTAGGAAATAAAGCATGGATTAATTCAAAGGAAATAACAGTTAATCCTGAAGGACTTTTTGAAAGTGAAATTGAACTTATTGTTGGCTCAAACGAAATTGTCATTGAGGCGGAAAATTCTAATAATCAAAAATCATTAAAAAAGATAAGTGTTACGAGGGAATCAGATCCTATCCCAACTGAAAAGCCAAAAGAAGAACCAAAGGTCGAGAAACCAATTGTAAATACACCTGTTCCAAAAGTTGAACCGATACCTACCATTAAACCGAATCCTGAACCTCAACCAACGCCAATAATAACAGCATTAAAGTTGAATTGTTCTATTACAAATACACAACCAAAAGTTGACCAAACTGTATCTCTTGATTGCACAGTCAAAGATCAGAACTCAATGCTAATCAATGGAGCTAATGGCACGGCATCAATAAATTGGCAATCAGGAGTTCAAACCATTTCATTCCCAAACTCACAAAATGGATCTATGAAAATTAGTTTTGTTGTTCCTGCAAATAATAAAGGAACTATTTCAGTAAGTGTTCGAATATCCAAAGATGGATTAACTGTTACATCTAATTTTTCAATCATAGTGCAATAAATGGAAGAAAATAAGCCACTACAAGCAACTAAAAATGCGATAGAGATTGGAGATAGCCTTATTGGTGATACATTAGGTTTAGCTTCAAATAAAGTTGCTCCTGTAGTTGGCCCATTAGTCGTAAACATTTTGTGGAAGAATAAATGGAACATTCTACTGTTTGGGATTGTATTTCTTTGCTTTGGTGTCTTTGTACTTGAATCGATAGCGTATCAGGTACTTGCAGGTTATAGAGGAATCATTAATGAAATTCCAAAGGATCATAAAGAATGTATTGAAAAATCAAGCCGAAAGTACGATTTAGAATTTGAACTTGTTGCTTCATACGGAAAAGTAATTGCCGATTTTGATAGTACTCACAAAGGCTCAGGTATTGGGTTATTAGAAATAACTCAGTCTGATTGGGATAAGGCAAAGACTGATGGTAGCGGTAATAATGAGGTCTCAGCTGATGAACTGTGTGATAACTATTTTACACTTGCAAATCTACTTTCACAAAACTCAGGAGATTCTAAAGAAAAGATTTACGCATATTCATACCCTAAGAAAGATGAAGTATACGAGCAATACCAAATGTATGTTGGATTAATGCTTATTCCTTATGGTAATCCAGTCGGCTTAAATAGACCGGATTTAATAACAGTTACTTCGGGTTACAACATCGTCAGAGTAATTGATGGATATAGACATGTTCACAAAGGAGTTGATTTTGTACCTTCATCTCAATGGTACAAAGAAAATCAAGGGAAAGGCTCAACTGATGCAGTTAATAGAGCGATTATTTCAGGTACAGTCTCAAATTTCAAAGATGGTAAGGGTGCATTGTGTTCATACATTACAAATATGTTCTATCGAGTTATGTACTGTCATTGTGATGCATTTATTGCTCAAGATGGATCGAATGTTAGATATGGAGATCCGATTTGTTTTATGGGCAGTACAGGGTTCTCTACAGGTGTCCACACGCATGTAGGAGTTTATGAGAAGAATGGTTTAGGAGGTTGGAACAATATTGATCCGACCCCATTTTTATTTCCAATCAGTAATAATGGAAACAATTGAGAAAAACACAATTGAAATACTAGATACAACGCTTAAGCATGGGTTTTCGCAAATACCCAGAACTGTACTTAAAGCTAAAAACTTAAGTATACAGTCTAAAACGCTTTATGCTTTGTTACTTGATTATGCTTGGCAAAAAGATCAATGCTTTCCAGGGCAAGATAGACTTGCTACAGACTTAGGAGTTCATAGGAATACTATTCAGAAATATCTGATTGAATTACGAACCTTTAAGCTTATTAAGTGGGTAAGACGAGGCTTAAAACAAACGAACATTTATTACATTTTACCTATAAATCATCTCATTCAAAACTTACCTGATGCACAAGCACGAGTGCATCAAGAATCACAAGATAATGTGCATACAGTTGCCCAAACAACTGTGCATAAATTAGAAGAAGATGAATATAAGAAGAAAGAATATAAAAAGCCGTTATCGTTAAGCAACGCCAACGAACAATTAAATCTTAATACTTTTGACACCGAAGCTTTAGTTATCGCAAAGGAACTCAATGATGAAAAAAGCATAAAATTTTACCAAAAGATTGTTAATCAAAAGAAAAAAGGTGAAATTGCTGATGAAGATATTGTTTCTGCACTTGATGATACAAGACGAATGGTCAGAACTGATCAAGTAGATGGAAAACGATTTCTTAGAAATCCTGCTAGTTGGTTTGTTTCTACTTTACAAAAACTCACTCAAAAGCGGAAGGAAAAAGAACAAAAAGAGAAAGTAGAATCAATGTTAGAAAAGTTCCACAATTCCTTTATCTTAAGGATTATTGTATTTATAGCCTCACTTTTACTTGTCGGTTTAAATATTAATATACCTGTTTATGCTTCTGAAAATATAGATATCACGATTGATAGCGTGTTTGAAGCACATAACCAAATTAGAAAAGAAAAGAGTCTTCCCGAATTCATTCTTAATGAAGAACTAACCAAAAGTGCTTACCTAAAAGCTGTTACGATGAAGTTTCAAAAATGTTGGTCTCATTACTGTCCTGATTCTCCTTGGGGGGATTTTAACGATGTTGGATATGAATATGAAATCGCAGGAGAGAATCTTGCTCATGGCTTCACTGATCCTGATGTTTTGATAAAAGCTTGGCTTGATAGCCCAACTCATAAAGCAAACATAATGAACGATAAATACTCAGAAATTGGTATTGCTGTGATTGAATCTTCATTCTTAGACGATTCAACTGACAAGATTGTTGTTGTTCATTTCGCCAAACCTAAATTGAACCTACTAAATAACGATTTTTTAGCACTTCAGAACCAAATAATATTAAAAAACAATCTATGTTGGAGCAACTAATAGAAAACAAATTAGTAGTTATAGTCGTGGCGACATCAATCATGATTTCAATCGGGTTAATGGTTTGGTACCTTATCGAATTATTCATTCTTCGAAGGAAATATTCTAGACAAGAAGGTTTTATTATGCAGGTTATACCTCCGAAATATTCATCTAATGATGTTAAAACAAAACAAGGAGAAAGATTTGCGTTACAAAGATTTGTAGATAACCTTACTGCTTCTGCTAAAAATAACAGAATATCATTTGAAATCTATGCTGATAGTGACGGAATAAAGTTTCTCGTTTGGACTCCAACAAAAAAGATTCAGGATTTAATTAAATTAAACCTCTATAGCACATACAAAGAACGAGTAAAGATCAAAACACTCAATAAAGATCCATTAAAAAGCTTTAACCCTAAAGAATCCTTACTTGATGAGTATAAAAGCCTTAAGCATGATGTTTATATGCTTATGGATGTTCGTGATTTTGAAAGCATGGATCCTGTAACGGATATTCTCACATCAATGACTAATATAGAATCAGGTAACAAAATGCTATTTCAATTAGTTTTAAGCCCTTCAAGAATTGATAAAGAGGCTTTGAGAATGGCTAAGGAAAACTTTAGACTCTTGAGGTCTGAAATCACATGGTTCTCAGTATTTCTAAACCATTTTGAAGTTTATCTTTTGTACTTTGTCCCCCTGCTACCTTTCCTTGTATTCAAAGCACTGTCAGAAGTTTCAAGATCTTTTTCATCGAGACCTGAAAATATTGATCCTATGGTTTTACTTGCCGACCAAGATCCAAGAAAAATTCTTGTCGATAAAGATTCCTTGCAAAATTTTTTCAGTCTAATGGACGAAAAATACAAAACATCTTTTACCACATACATTCGAGTTATTGCGGAAGGAAACCAAAAGGAAGAGAAATTAAATGGGATTGAACAAGCTTTGGAATCGATGAAAAGTGAGACTCAGAATAGATTAGTTCGCAAATCATCAAGGAGTTTTACAGATATTCAGCAGAGGTTTATTTATCCTGAAAGTAAAATATTTCCGTTTTATCGTGAGCTATTTACTTCACAAGGTGCATTATCTTCAAGGGAGATCTCAATGATTTACCATTTACCAAACAAAATACTTGATCCAGTAATAGAACATTTTGTCACTCCTGATATTCCAGTTAAAAAAGATTACCGCTCTAAACAACAAATTTCAGATTTAAAGCTTGGCATTAATAATACTCATGAAAGGCAATACAACATATTTTTACCTACTGAAAATAGAAAGAGGCATCTAGTGGTAACAGGTCAAACAGGTACAGGAAAATCGACAATTCTTAAAAACTTTATATTGCAGGACATTGATAACAATCTTTTAAAGGGTGACAAAAGAGGATTAATACTAATGGATCCTCATGAGGACTTCTTTATGGATTTATTGAAACGACTCCCAGAGAACTATAAAGATAGTAAAAAGCTAATTGTTTGGGATACACAAAATGAAGAATTGTATTTCGGGTTTAATCCAATTTATGCAGTTGGAATGACTGAAAGAGAAATAGACTTAACGATTGATTCAAACTTTAAGCTTATTGAAAAGATAGTAAAAAGATCTAACCCTGATGTTGGAATGGGTATGACAGGTAAGCCTATGCTACTTAATGCAATGAAAACATTGATGGTATTTCAGAATGAGTGGGTTGCAAGACATAACGGAACAGATGAAGCTATTAAGATGATGAGTAGTCTTGCACCAACATTACTCGATGTACGGACTTTATTGTTTGATGAAAAATTCTCCGAAGTCATACGAAGTTTTATCACTCTTGATAATTATGAAGGGCTTAGAACATTTTGGAATGTAACCCTACCTAATTATCGTAAATCACAAAATTGGGCTGAAATACAGCAAGGATTTGATAATAAATTATCACAAGTGCTTACTGGTATTTTGATGTATACATTTGGACAATCAAAAAGCTCAGTAAATATTTCGGAGATAATACGCAAGTCAAAGATATTACTGGTAAATCTATCCTCAAAAAATATCGGAGAAGAAGGAATGAGTTTACTTGGTTCGCTATTAATATCGAAAATATGGTTTGAATCGAAAAGGATTGCTGAAGAAGATAGAAAACCATTTGTAGTTTATGCTGATGAGTTTCAAAACTTTGCTAGTTCAGATTTCTCACAAGCATTATCTGAAGCAAGAAAATTCAAACTGGAATTGATACTCGCCCATCAATTCTTTCAGCAACTTCCTGATGATGTTTTTCATGCAGTTATGGGTAATGTTAAGAATAAAGTTTATTACAGATGCGGTTTAGAGGATTCGCTCATTGTCTCAAAAGACTTACAAGGCAAAGTGCTAGAACAAGAAGTAATGGAAATACCTGAATTTCACGCAAACATTAAAGCAGGAGAAGATGTGTTTTCTGTTTATGTCCCAAGAGAACGAGAGGCATCAATTAATGAAATCGATGTTAAGGATTTAATCGATGTTAATTATAAAACTCTTGGTAAGAGCAAGAATATGATTGATTCCGAGATAACTAACAGAAGAAATTGGATACTAAAGGGCTGTGAACTAGATGTAACCACTTGGACACTTGGTGAACTCAGTCAAGTAACCAGTGGAGTTAAGGTTTACTAAATTATTTAATTTATGAAAAATGTGTTCCTACCGCCAAATTCAGTCTCGGTGTTGAGTGATTGGGTGGACTCCTTCGGACTCCACCCAATCACTCCCTCGACTACGATTAATGGTGTGTGTACCCTTAATCTAATCCGATGGATTGAACTTGGCGGTACGGAACATAAATATAAATAATTATGAAGAATATTAGAATTACATACAATCAAATAGAACTACTAGATACTATACATTCATTCAGGTACTTACCTCTTAAGGTTTTAGTAAAGATTGCAAAGAAGCATGGATTCTATTCTGATAGATTTACTTTAGGAAGAACGATATTAAAGCTTGAAAATCGAGGTTATATTAAATCTTTTTACTATGGTAATAACTGGAAGGTTTTGTATATAACTAAATTGGGTGGGGATCTACTCACTCAAACAAAAGGAATATTGGCAAAAGACCTGTCTATTCCTAATCAAACTGGTAAGCTTCAATTTGCTACACTTGAGCATACTGTGAGCATAGCTGAACTATACGAACAGTTGGTAGATCAAATACCTAACTATCCCAATTTAAAACTAGCTGATTGGCAAGGTGATCAAAAGTGTTTTTACCAATACACTATTCGCATTTATGATTCTGGAAGAAATCAAAAACGCAACCTTTCTCCTGACTCGTATATCAAATTCATTAAAAATCAAGAAATCATACAATTCTTTCTTGAATACGATACAGGGCAAATGGATCGAGACCAACTTGCACGAAAGTTTATGCGATATTTTGAATATTTCATATATGGAGATTGGAAAAGTACTTTCCAATCCTTTCCATCAATACTTTTCATAACTGAGCGTTCTGAAAATGAAATATTAAAACTTGTAGTTCAAGATGAATTTAATCTTGAACAGGCTTTAGTAAATAGGAATCAGTTCACTGATTCAGATAATGTTATTTACAAAGGTATCGGTTATTCCGATAACCTCAAAAGTTACACTTTTGCCGAAATAACATCTTTTCTAAAGACTCAAATAATATTCATGAAAAAAAAAGATTTATGGGCAAAACAATTATTAGAAAAATTATCATAATAATTGGGTTTGTTTTGACTGGTTTTGGTATTTTCGTTTTATACCAAACAACTTCACCTGAAGTAGCTTATCAACTGGATAAACCTGATGTGCAGGAAGTAATGACTTCGGTTGAAACTACCGAAGATTTGTCTGTAAACAGACTAATCATTCCTGCAATTGGTGTTGATATGCAGATTGGTTCAGAAAAACGATTTCTTGATTTTGGAGGTTGGGTACAATCATCAAATAAAGAAAATGAACCTAATCTTATCGCAATTCATAGGTTTGGTTGGGACAATATTTTTCCTGAACAAAAAATAAAGCAAACTTTATACCATGTTCAAAAACTTAAAGGTGGCGACAAAGTGTATCTGATTTGGAATGGTGAAAGATATCAATACGAAGTTACAGATTTAATAGATGATACTAACAATCCCCCTATTACCGAAGACTTAGTTTTATACACTTGTAAGTTTTTTAACAGTAACCATCGGATCTTTGTTCAAACAAAACGGGTTTGAACACACACCCTTTTAACAAAAGGGTTGAAAACCTTCGTATGTATGGCATCGCTTTAATAAAGCGACAAAATATTAATTCGCTTTTTTCTTTGATAGCTCTGCAATGATAAAAGCTTTGCAAAAAAGAAACAGTTAATACAATAAGGTTTGCTTCGCAACATTAAAACATTCATTATTTCCCTTTCTAGTAAAAGTCTAGCATAAAAATTCTAAGATAGCTGGCGTTTCAGCTATCGCTTTCACTTGCTACCTTTCAGGTTTGCAAGGATTTGCTTTTCGCTTTGCTCAAATTCCTCCTTGTCAAATCCGCCTTTTTATACTGCCTTCACTTCCTTTGGTCGTTTCGGCTCGCTTTTTCTCTCTTAAGAAAGGGAAAAACTTCCTTACTTAAAACAAAAGCTCTTTAACAATTGAATAGCCTGAGTTGAAAGCTAGTAACCGCTATGTATTGACTAGTGAGGTGGACAACTTGGGAGGAATAAATAATTTTTTACATTATCAAAATGAAATTACTTACAAAAGAAATTCTTGGGAAGTTACCAAAACTTTACACACAGGAAGAAAAAGGACTTGATGCAGTTGCAATAGTTAAATTTTTTACTCCTGATAGTAACTGGACTTGGTACGCAACAGAATTTGACGGAGATGATTTATTTTTCGGATTGGTTGATGGTTTTGAAAAGGAAATCGGATATTTCAGACTATCAGAACTTCAAAGCGTAAAAGGTGCTTTAGGTTTACCAATCGAAAGAGATATGTATTTCAAGCCTAAAACTCTTAGAGAACTAATGGACTGAATACAAAAACCTTAGAGGGTTGCAAGGTTAAACCCTCGCAATTTTAAATTATTACAAAAAACAAAATGATAACTACTTTACCCCTTAGATGGATTGAAAAAATAAACCCTTACTACTATGAAAATTTAGAGGAAGGTGAAGAAATAATGTGGAATACATTATGGAATTTTAACGATTGCGAATGGTCAGAGGAAAACGCAAAGAAAGTCAGAAATTGCGGAATGATACCAGTTGATGTTGATGGATTGATTTTCTGTGCATTGTCGGGTTGTGGAATGGATTTAACAGCAACAGTTATTTACACACAATACAAGCTAACAGGAACAATTGAATTTGATTATGCAAAATATATCAAAAATGAGCCTCAAGATTATGTTGAATATGTAATCGGGAAAAAGAAAAGAACCGAGTTACTTACTTATATAAATAATTATTTCTACCTATAAAATGAAAAACTACTTAATTCTAAATCGCTTGTATAAATTCATCAGGGAAATAAACGAAAAAACATTTATCGGACTGATTGAAGGTGTAAGAGATGAAAAAGAAGCACTCAACAGAGCAAAAGCAAAATTCAAACTTGGAAAGGCTGAACAGCTTATCGCAGAGGAGTGCTATATACAAGTATAACAGGTTAAGGGCGGAGGTCAAAAGCTTCCGCCCTTATAAAACTATTAATTATAAATTTATTAAATAACAAAATGGACTATATAAAATACCCAATAGCAAAAACATTGATTGAATGTATTGAACACTTAGAAAAAGGCGGTGAACTATGGCAGGAGTTAAGTACAACTCCCGAAGATGGCGAACTTGCTCAAATTGAAAATTATGATGAATTAATGGATTTAGTTGATTATGAGGAAGATGTTGAAGACTGGCAAATTCATCTAATAGATTAATTTTGCAAACCTTTGAGGGTTAGAAGGTAAAACCCTCAAAATTTGAGCAGTTGAAACTTACTTTCTTTATCTCTAGCCGAAATAAGAAAGTAAGCAAAGAAAGTTGGCTTTTGCTTTTACATCGATAGAAGAATAGTATATTATTTGATAATAATATTTTGCATATAATAGATTGATGGTCACTCTTGCAGAGAAAATCAGAACTAGACGTATTGAATTATCCCTGACACAGGAACAATTGGCTATAAAAGCTACAATTCCATACACTACATTATCGAAGATTGAAAATGGATTTGTATTGAACCCAACAGTCAAAACACTTAAAAAAATTGCAAAAGCGTTAGAAGTTAATATAGAGGATTTGGTAAAACATGTACAAATATAAACCAGTTATAGCAGAACCACATACACCACCATACAAAATACATAAGTATTTTGCACGAAGACCATGGAATGTTTTCGAACAGTTGGTATGCGAGTTTGCTAAGGAAAATGAGATAGTATTAGATCCATTTTGCGGTGGTGGAGTAACTATATACGAAGGTATTAAAAATAATAGAAAAGTAATAGGCTTTGATTTAAATCCTTTATCAATATTCATAGTGGAAAACATGATAAAGGGGTATGATGATATTGCCAAAATCAAAGATATTTATAACTCATTAAATAAATATTTAATGAGTTTATACGAAAACCTAAAAGAATTTCAAATAGGAGAAAAAGATTTATTTGGAGAAAGAAATTCTCTTGAGTTATGGAATGAATTAACCTTTATCGTATCTTGCCCCGTTTGTGGTAAATCAACTCAGTTACTTAATAGTCAAAAAGTTAAAAATGGCTTTTACAAGTGTCAAAATGATAATTGCCCTTCTCATAATTCAAATGTAAATTATTTTCAAGCTAACAAAGCTAAAAGAATTGGAAGGAAATATCTACTAACTGTATACAAAGAATCAAGTAAAAAGAAGGTTGTTCCGTTTGATATACATCGAGAAAAAGCATTCCAAAAACATGTTCAATGGTTAAAAAAACAAGTAAGCGATGCAGGTATAACAATACCACAGGAAATTATTCCGATGAATTGGGATCGTCAATTCGAAGACACGTTAAGTAAAAAAGGAATACTATATTTCAAAGATTTCTTCACTGAGCGGAATTTATATATAAATCTTTTATTAAAAGAGAGAATTGATTCGGAACTAAGTGAAACAGAAAGAGATATTTTTAGGTTAATATTTAGTAGTTCGTTAAAAGATACAAATATTATGTCTTTCACAGTTGACTCTTGGCAAGGAGGTAACCCAACTTCATGGTCAAAGCATGCTTATTGGATTCCGAATCAATTTTGTGAGACATCAATTATAGAAGCATTTAAGAATGCTTTTCAAAGGATGGTTGCATCAATAGAGTTTAACAATAGTCATAAAGTAAATGGAAGAAAGGTAAATACATTTGATGAGTTAAAAGGCGAATCAAATGTACTCCTTTACAACACTTCAATTTCAAATGAAATCCCCGATTGTGTAATTGATGCAATTATTACTGATCCTCCCTACGGAAGCAATGTACAGTATTTAGAACTTTCACATTTTTGGCATATTTGGAACTACGATTTATACAAAAACTCTAACCCTGAGTTTTCTAAAGAAGCCATATTCAATAGAAAGAAAAATTTTGATGGCTATAAGGACATTAAACAGTACGAAACAAACTTAGAATCAGTATTTAAAGAATGTTATAGAGTCCTGAAAAATGAACGATTCATGACGCTAACATTTAACAATAAGGATATTGGAGCATGGCTTGCAATATTAATTGCTATTTTTAAATCTGGTTTTGAATTAGCAGAGAATGGTATCTACTTCCAAGATGGAGTTAAAAACTATCGGCAAACATCACATACAAAGTCTAAAGGTTCTCCGTTTGGAGACTTCATATATGTCTTTGTTAAAAATACAAAACAACTCAAAACTAAGGAAATTACGCAAAGTGAATTTGTTGATAGATTCCACAAACTTTTTGAGGAGTATGAAAATATAGAGATTGAAGGTACTGAGGAATTAAATCAAAATCTTATAAGGTTATTTAATAATCTCGTTCCATTAGTTTCTCAACTTGTTAAAACATTTGATAAACACAAAGAAGATCACAGTTTATATGAAATATTAAATAAAAAATATATAGACAAACTCTATGATAAAAAGAATTAGCAACACAATTAACATACTGGATATTGAAAAATATAATTCTCTAGTAAATGACTATTACAATGTAATCGATTCTTTATCAAAAAGATTCATAGTTACTGAAAACTATGAACTTGGGAAATTGGTGAATTTTAAAAGTAACTTAAAAGTTCCAAAGCACAATTGGTTCAATTATAAACAAGGATATGCAAGCAGACTCGTTAAACAGATAATTGAATGGGAGAAAAAAAATCTAGTTGAAAATTCTGTCATTCTGGATCCGTTTTGTGGAGTTGGAACTACAAATTTAGAATCGCAAATTTTAGGTTACAGTTCTGTTGGTTATGATATCAATCCAATTGCCTTGTTAATTGCAAAAACGAAGACAACTTTCTATACAAAACAAGAATTAGGAGATATCTTAGAAAAGATCAATAAATTTAAAATTGAAATAAATGATATTAAAAGACCTGAGATCCCTGAAGCCAAGGTCTTAATCAGCTCTTTTAGTCATGAGATTCTAGAAAACCTATTTAGAATCTTAAAATGGACTGAGCAAATTGAAGAAATAAAGACAAGAGACTTTTTTAAATTGGTTTTAATTTCAACAGTAGATCCATCGTCTTGTAGAGTGAAAGATGGAAATGGAATAAAGCTCTCTAAAACAAAAAAAGTAGTTGAAAATACTTTTGAGTTTTATTTCAATACTGCTATGCAATTCTATAAGGATATTGAAGAAATAAACTTAGATGTTCCTGTTTCAATAAACGAAGGATCATACTATAAGCATGAAGATAATAATGATTTATATGATTTAATTATATATTCCCCTCCATACGCTAACTGCTTCGACTACTTTGAAGTGTATAAACTAGAAATGTGGGTTGCAGGATTTATAAGTAAGTATAGTGACTTTGAGGCATACAGAAATTTAGCTATGAGGTCTCATGTCAATGCTAAATTTTCTCATGATTTTACTAATAATTATGCTGAGATTAAGCTTATTTCTGATCTCATTCGAACTACTAATGTTTGGAATAAAAATATTCCTGATATGATAATGGGATATTTTGATGATATGTCTACAACACTAGAACTTAATTATAAACAATTGAAAAAGGGTAAAAGATGTTACATTGTAGTTGCGAATTCTGGCTATCGTGGAATACTAGTGCCTACAGATTTATTACTTGCTAAGATTGCATCAAATTATGGATTTAAAATTGTTAATATTTTCCATACTAGAGATATTCGTTCTTCCTCGCAACAAATGAATATCTTAAAGAACGGGTACAATAAATTGATGCGGGAGAGTATAATTGTTTTAGAAAAATAATGAAATATCTAGAAATTTTAAAAAGAAGATTTAATTCGTGGAAAGAAGTTGAATCTATAATCGAAGCATTACCTACAACATATGAAAAGGGGGAAGCCTTCGAGCAATTCGTATTTGCGTATTTATCATTAAATAAATCGCAATATCAAATAAAAGAGTTATATAGGTCTAAAGATATTCCTCTTACATTTTTAGAAAAATACCGTATAGAAAAAAAAGATAGTGGTGTTGACGGGTTTATCGTTTTTGAAGATGGCAAGGTTGCTGGATATCAAGTAAAATTCAGAGTAGATAGAAAAGTCCCATCATATGACGAATTAGCTAAGTTCTGGGTTGAATCTCAATATACAGACTATAATTATATCGTTGCTAATTGTTATTATCTTACTGAACTAGCCCTCAAGAATCCAAAGCATTTAGCTATTTTAGTGGATACTTTCGATTCACTAACTGATGACTTTTTTGCTGAATTTCATTCACTAGCGAATTCTCAGGTTGTAAAAGAAAGAAACATTCTAAGACCTTACCCTTTCCAAATTAGGATGATAAATGACATTTTAGAAGGCTTCAAAAAGAATGATAGAGGTAAATTAATCGCAGCCTGTGGAACTGGTAAAACATTGACATCACTTTGGGTTGCAGAAAAGATTAAGGCAAGTAGCGTTCTTTTCATTGCTCCCAGCTTGGCTTTAATAAAACAGACACTTGAGAAATGGATGCAGAATTCCATAGTTCCTATTGATTATATCTGTGTTTGTAGCGATAAAACAGTAGTAAACGAGGATGAAGGAGATATTTTGGCAAGTGAAATTGGTGTGCCAGTAACAACAGATAAGAATGAATTAATAAAGTTCTTAAGTTCACCTAAGGCCCCCGAAAAATTAAAAGTTGTATTTTCCACATATCAGTCACTTGATGTTGTAAGTAATGCAAGTCTAGAACTAAAGAGTTATTCTTATGATCTAGCGATATTTGACGAGGCACATAGAACAGCAGGTTCAAAAGATTCAAGTTTATTCTCTTTGGGATTAAACAATGATTTCATAAATATTCATAAAAGATTATTTATGACTGCTACCGAAAGACTTATCAAACCTTGGATTAAGAAAAAAGCTGAAGAAAACGAACGTATATTATTTTCTATGGATGATGAGAACCTCTATGGTCCAGTATTTCATAGATTTTCTTTTGGCGAAGCGATTAAAGAAAGTGTAATTTCAGACTATCGAGTAGTTGTCGCCTCTACAGATGAAAAGTCCCTTTTGGAAATGCTAAATAAAAACAATATTCTCGAAGTTATTAATAAAAATAACAGTTTAACAAACGCTCAAAATCTTTTTAAACAATTACTGTTGTTAAAATCTTTTCAGGAATTACCAATTAAAAAGACAATAACTTTCCATTCAAATGTTTTAAAGGCAAAAGAGTTTATCAATGGTGTAAATTCAAATGAACTTACTTTTGCTGATTTAGTGAAAAGTCTCGGTAATTTCAACAATAGTTTTTTCTTGGATCATGTAAATGGAAGCATGTCTTCAGGGAAACGAAAAGAAATAATGCATAATTTTGAAATTTCTGAGTATGGTATTGTTTCTAATGCACGTTGTTTAACTGAAGGTGTTGATGTACCACTCATCGATAGTATATATTTTGTTAATCCAAAGACCTCAATTATTGACATAGTGCAAGCATGCGGAAGAGCATTAAGAAAAAACAATAACGATTCGAATAAAACTGCTTATTTCATCATACCTGTCATTGTTAGTGAAAATAATAATGCAGGAGTTAATAGTGAAGAATTTGAGATGGTTTTTAATGTAATTCAGGCGTTAAGGGACCAAGATAGTAGAATGGCAGAATGGATAGATACCTTAAACGATCATCTTGTAAAAGGAAAGGTGTCAAAATTTTCAAGTGGTAAAACTTCACCAATTTCAATAATTCTTCCAAAATCTATCAATATAGATGACTTTTCTCGAAATTTGTTAATCCGAATCGCAGATGTAAACAAAAACCCAATTACTTTTTTAAAGACAAAGAGTTACGGTAAAAATGAAAGAAAAAGTCAATTTAAAAGAGTATTTAAAACAATAGGTGATATTTCTTACGATTCCTTTCAAAAGAATCTTGTTGATCCAACATTAGCAAGATTTAAAAATGTTGATGAAATTGTTGAAACAGCTAAATTAGTAATAAACAATAATAATTTATCCCATACCGAACGACTTGGCTTATTGATTAGAGAAAATAAATATGCCTCACTGACTCCGTTGGGTAAGGCTTATTTTAGAGGGCAAATAAAGTTTATAGATCTGTTTAAGAGACAAATGCTTTATTATTTTAGTAAAGAAGAATTGGATGGAAAGGAGATGATAATTTTTCCATACAGAACGACACTAAAAGTCCTCTTAGAAAAAGACTTTATAAGTTTTACCGACTTCGTATTTGGGATTTACTCGCTTAACAATAGTGAAAGTGATTTTGTCTATCAGTCAATAAATAGAATTAATACACTTAGAAGTAGATTCCCTAATATTGAACAATCTAATATTTCAAATCGAGAGAAACTTATTGTAGAGCTAAATAATCTATTTGAAACGAATTTTTCTATAACAGATTTATGGGAAAAGAAGACTACTATCAATAATCAGTTTATTTACTTTAGAAATCACCTTAGTTTATTTGGAGATATGTTAGAAATTGATAATTCTAACAGAGTAATACGATTGCAAAAGGAAGGATATAATAATCTAAGGAAAATAATAAACGATAGTAACATGATAGAAAGTTATACTAATATAAGTATTCTCCGTGAACAATACACAACCATAAATTGATTTTTTTAGCGGAATTAATAACAATTTGCTTTCTTGACGGTTTACGCTATATGCGGTAAAATTAACGCATGTATAAAAGCGACTTAACACCAAAACAAAGAAATGTTCTCCTTGCAATTGAGCATTTGTTCAGGATTAATTCTGTTTCACCAACTCTTGAGGAAATTCGCCAGTATCTTAATTATAGTAATACCAGTTCAGTACAAAGGCACATTGAGCCATTAATTAAAAAAGGGTATTTAAGAAATCAAGAAAATAAGTCTAGAAGCTTTGAAGTTATCAGCAGTAATATTGATTTAATTAACATTCCACTTGTTGGTAATATTGCCTGTGGAATTCCTATCCATGCTGAAGAAAATATTGAAGCTTATATTCCATACCCTAAACAGGATACAAAGTATTCAGTTTCGGAACTATTTTTTCTCAGAGCTATTGGTGACAGTATGAACGATTATTGTATTAAAAACAAACCAATTCACGATGGGGATTTCGTTTTAATACATCAACAAAGTAATGCAGACTTAGGACAACCAGTTGTAGCTCTAGTTGGTGACGAAGCTACAATTAAGATTTTCAGTAAAGATACAAATCTTGGAGCTTATGTTTTAAAGCCAAAGTCTAATAATCCTAAACATAAACCAATTTTAATATTTGATAATCTTTCAATACAAGGTGTTGCAGTAGATGTAATTAAACCTAAATTATTAAATTAATAATATGAAGAAAACTAATTATCATGTAATGAAGCATCCCGAAGGTGGGTGGCAAGGCAAAAAGGAAGGGAGCCAAAAGGCAACATTCAAGACCGAGACTAAAAAACAGGCTGAATTGAAGGCTAAAGCGATAGTTTCCAATCAGGGTGGTGGCGAAGTTAAATTACATGGAGTAAAAGGAAATATTTTGGATTCCGATACAGTTAAACCCGCAAAAGATCCAAATCCTCCAAAGGATAAAGTTCATTAATTTTTATTAGACTAAATATGATAGATTTTTTAGAAAACATTTCATTGATTCATTGGCTTATTGGAATAATTATTGTATTAATCCCGATAGCTATTTACTTTATGAAATACATAATTCTACAAATTAAATTTGCTAGAAACTTGAGAAGGAAAATCTATTTTATAAAATTGAATGATAGTAAACCACTCACAACAGAAAGGACACTTATATCAAATACTCACCTATTCAATGTCGAAAAAGAGATATATTCGATTTCTAATGATCCCAAAATATTACAATTAATGAATAAGCACAGTTTATTTGTTGTCGGATATGATAATGGTTATGAAAGAGATGAAGATTTACATAAACTTCTAACTAAGATTTATTAAATTTTACTGAACTGCTAGAATAGGTTAACTACTTGAAAGTAAAAATATGGCAGTAAACATTGCAGGAGTTATTAAAAATATTAGACAGATAGGCATTTATACGCCTATTATTGAGGCTATTGTAAACTCGATTGAGTCAATAATTCAAAGTAAGCGTGATGATGGAAGAATAACTATAAAAATAGTTAGAGATACCCAATCTAGATTTGGTGGAGAAGATGACAGTATTCCTTATATTAGATCATTTGAAATCACAGATAATGGCGTAGGCTTTACAGATGAAAATTTGAAATCATTTGATACATTGTATACTGAGTATAAGCTAACAACAGGTGGTAAAGGATTTGGAAGGTTTACTTTTTTAAAATTCTTTTCTGATGTCAAAATTGAAAGTATTTATAAAGTAGATAATGCTTACTTAAAAAGATGTTTTAAGTTTGGGACTAAAGAAAATATAGTTGAGAACTAAACAGTTGTTGAAACTTTGGCAGATGATACAAAAACAACTCTTTATTTAAGTAATTTATTTGATGAACATCTTGAAAAATTTGATAAAAAAATTGAGACTGTTGCAAAAAGATTAGTAGATAGTTTATTGATTTATTTTATTTCCCCTGATTTTAAATGCCCAGAAATCATACTTATCGAAGATAATAGTAATGATTCAATTATTCTTAATGATTTTGTTAAAAGTGAAGAGTCGATTAAAAGAGTCAAAGATGGCAGTTTTGAAATTGATAGGTCAGGAAAAACATATTCATTTGATGTAAAAGTTTTCAAAATTTATTCTGCACATAATCAAAGTAGTAACATAATACTTTGCGGTCACAATCGAGAAGTTACTTCTTCTCCTTTACATAACTATGTTCCAGAATTTAAAGATGAGTTCTTCGAAAATGTAAAAGGAGATTCTGAAGATGATATAAAAAAGAATTTTATTATAAGAACTTATGTTATTGGAAAATATCTAGATGAGAATGTCTCGCTTGAAAGGTCTCGATTTGAAATTCCAAGGAAGAAAAATGACGATGCCTTATTGAACTCAATCTCTCAAGAAGAAATTGAACTACTTGCGGTGGAGATAACTAAATCCCAATTTAGTGAGGATGTTCTTTCTCGCCAGTTGAAGAAAAAAGAAAGAGTTGAAAAGTATGTTAATACAGAAGCTCCATGGAATAAAGTCTATTTGGATAAAATTGATTTTAACTCAATACCTTACGATGCTTCTGATGTAGAAATCGAAACTATTCTTCATAAGGAGAGAATCGCTCACGAAGTAAAGGTAAAACAGGATATTTCAAACATCTTAAAAAACAATGATGATTTTGTTAAGAGTGTAGATGAAGTTGTTAGTCAACTTAATGATGTAAGCAAAACGGATCTTGCTCATTATGTTGTACTTAGAAAAAATGTTTTAGATTTGTTTAAAAAATCCTTAGAGATACAGCCGAATGATACATATGACTTAGAAAAAGCAGTACACCAAATAATATTCCCATTAAAATCTAATAGTACCAATACGGAGTATAAAGACCATAACCTATGGTTAATTGATGAGAGATTGAGTTTCCATGAATATGTCTCTTCAGATGAACCATTGAAAGAAACTAACGACAGACCTGATATCTTGATTTTTGACAAGAAAGTATTGGTAAGGAATGATAATGAACTTTCAAACCCCCTTTATATTTTTGAGTTTAAAAGACCACAGCGAGAAGAGTATTCAGAGGGTGATGATCCTATAAAACAAATTAATCGATATGTTGAACAGATAAGAGCGGGTAATTTTAAAACTAAAAGTGGACGAACTGTAATTGCAAATGCTAATACTCCTGCATATGGTTTTATAATATGCGATTTAACGCCCAAAGTGAGAGCATTTTGCAGAGATGCTCAATTAACCCAAAGTTCTGATGAACAAGCGTATTATGGCTATCACTCTTCTTACAAAATATACTTTGAAGTCATAAGCTTTGATAAACTGGTCAAGGATTCAGAATTAAGGAATAGAATTTTCTTTAAAAAGTTGGGATTAGAGTAACTATCTTTTAATAATTTTGTTCAATACTATCCGTAAAAAATAAAATGGTAGCCAAAATAAGATTCCAATACACCCAAAACTTCCAAACCCACTATTCTTGTAGATTCTCTTTCCTTTTCCTCTTTTATACATCATAATAATTACAAGTTTAAATTAACTTCGGAGTAATAAGCAAGGAATTTCCAACGATTTTGTAGCTCGGAAACAAACTGCAATACTTTGGAAAAAAGTTCGTAACGCGTCCTGTCGCTCCGATATAATTACCAATTCCCGGAAACACTAATTATTCTTGGTGCTATAATCTTCACGTGCAGACTAATACCAGGAGGGTATATGAAGTTAATAATGCTGCAAGATCCTTTAACCCTAGCGTTGGTTGTAATCAGTGTACTGTGCTTAGTTTGGGCAGTCTTCGTGCTCCTTGTAAGGGCAAGCCTTACAAAAAGCTATGTACGGGAAATGAGGAAAACGCGGCCTAGGTTTAGAAGGCTGACTCTAGCAGCTCTGCTAGTGGCTCTCGGGCCGTTTACAGTAGCAGTTTTGCTCCTGCTCCTGCGTCTTAAGACAATGGGGTTTTAGGCTCTAGGGTCTGCACAAATAAGCAGGGTGAAATACCCCTGCTTAAAGAGTTTGTTAGGAATTTAATTTACTCATTATTTCTTTTGCTACTTCTTTGTCTAGCTGTCCTTTTGTTCGTGGGTTAAAACTCTCAGCTTCTTCCATACTTCTAAAAGGATATAGTTTTGCATGTAAGTGATTAACTTCAAATCCCTCAAAGATTAAAACAGTTCTTAAGGTATTAAGTTTTGAATCTAAAAGTAGAGCAGTTTCCTTTACAAAATCCCAATATTTATTCATAAATTCTGAATCCTGCTTAAAAACATAAGAATCTCTTTGCTTTTTAGGAATTACTAAAGTTTGAGCATACGATGAAGGAAATGCATCTAAAAATGCCATAAACTCTTCATCTTCCCTAATAATATATGCCGGTATTTCTTTATCTGCGATTTTTTCAAAGATTGTTTTTTCCATAAAAAGATTGATTAAAATTGGTATACGATATTTAAAATTAAATTTATAACTGAATAATATTATATTACATTTATCCTATTTTCTTATGAGCAAATCAATTCAGGAAATTACTAAAATTATTGTAGACTTTGCAGAAGCAAGAGGATGGAAGAACGAGAATCCATCCCACCTATTAAATGCTATTTATGTAGAGTTAGGTGAACTAACAGAGCACTATCAGTGGAAAAATGACTTTAGTAAATTTAAAGATATAGATGAAAGTAAAAAAACAGAAATAGGCTTTGAATTTGTAGATGTAATCTTTTATATGTTTAGACTTGCCTACAATAGCGGAATTGATATTGAAGAATACTTCGATAAAAAACTTCCCAAATTAGAAGAGAAGTTTAAAATCGGTGGTGACCATGGAAAGGCGCATAGAGAGTATAGAAAGACTGGTAAAAACAAGCTTTACTAAGCCTCTGGATCTAGTTTTGATTTAGCGGAGAGTGGTATTAATTCTCCATTTCTAACTAAATATCTTTGTAGGCCAACATTTAAAATATCTCCGTTTTTTAAATCTTTAAAATCACCTTTACCTATCCTTTTAATAACTTTTTCTCTAGTAACTCTACCATTGGCCAAATATCGTTCTTCAGTAGTTTCAACCGTCATAACTAATGATTTATCTGGCTCCATTGCTTGAATATATTCTTCTATTGCAAAGGCGTTTTCCATTAACATCCTATGAAGTTTTGCTGGAAACTTCCGCAAAGAAGAGTACTTTCTAAATACTGATATATATTCTTTTAACAATTCAACTGGTTTGTCTGCTATACGATCGGGTATAGATAAAAATTCAATTTCTCTAAGTGCTATTAACTCCTCGTCTGTTGCTCCTAACTGATTTTGAACAAAGTTAAGCATTTCTTCAAATCCAGCATCTGTCGATAACACCAATGCATATAAGTCCGGAGATTCTCCAAGCATGCTTAGTATTTGATTCACCTGTTCTTCTTCTACTTCAATTTCTAATCTAAGGTATAAAATAAATCCTACAATATTTTCTTCATTTAAAAGTCTTTTTAGTTCAGCAACTTGATGTCTGCCTAAACTTTTTATGGATTTTAATTTATTAATGACATCTTTTATTTTGTTCTCAGATTTAACTAAGTATAGATCTACATCTTGATTAAGATTTGAGTCATCCCATTCAAAAGCCATATAAGTGTTTTAACCAAAGGAGTTTACTACGAAATGTTGAGTTTAGGAAAGTGTAGAGGGTGAAGAGCTGTTGGCCATTTACTTCACCCCCTGATTCGTTTAGCGGACTTCGACAACCATATGGTCGTCGATTTCAAGAACTTGAATAACTTCACCCAGTTCAGGGTACTCCTGTACCGGGTCTTTCGTCTTCACGGAATAGGGCAGTAGGGTTAGAATCACCTTGTGTTGCCCTATTGTGATGCTTGGAAACACTGGCGACACAGAATTCAAACTGACTTCCGGTCTATCAGGCTTCCTTGCACCAACTACATGCATTAAGCGCCCCGTCACGATCTCGGGGAGCGGAAGTTCAGGTGCGGCACGCAGTTTATACTTTGTACCCACTTCGCGACTTCCCTCAGTCACGCTTTCCGGCTCTTGCAGCAAGAACGCAAAAACTCTTGCTTCATCCTGCTTAGCAGCCGCCTTCCATTCCTCAGCCAGAAGAATGGTTGTATTGTCCGGTGTGTTCAAAATCACCAGACGCGAGAAGCGAACTTCCATGCACACCTCCGTTGCCAACAACTGATAACATTATATAACAGTTCTATATTATTGTAAATATACCCTTCCACTTATTAATCAGATAGGTATAATAGATTAAATAGATATTAAATATAAATATGGCAATTCAAACAGCAACTTTTGCAGCAGGATGTTTTTGGTGTGTAGAAGCTATTTTTGAAAGAGTAAAAGGCGTTAGTAAAGTAGTTTCTGGCTACACTGGAGGATTTATGGACAATCCTACATACGAACAAGTTAGTACAGGTAAGACGGGCCATGCAGAAGCAACTCAAATTGAATTTGACGACAGCATTGTAAGTTTTAGAGATTTGGTAAATATTTTCTTTTTAACTCACGATCCTACAACTTTAAATAAACAAGGCGCTGATATAGGGTCACAATATAGATCTGCAGTTTTTTTTAATAGTGAAGAGCAAAAAAGCATAGCAGAGGAAGTAAAGAAAGAAATAGAAGAAAAGAAAGTGTATTCAGACCCTATAGTTACTGAAATATCGGAATTAAAAAAGTTTTATTCTGCAGAAAAGTATCATCAAAACTTTTATGATAATAATAGAGACTATCCATACTGTAAGATAGTTATAGATCCAAAAGTTTCTAAATTTAGAAAAGAGTTTATAGATAAGATTAATGAATAATAAATTAATTAAAGGGTTCGTTTTTGTATTAATACTAGTATCTACTAGCACCTTTTTTCAATTAAACCTAAGCGCAGAAACTCACTACAAAAGAGTATTAACAATAGGAGTAAACCCAGTTGAAAACGGAGAAAGTTTGGTAGAAAAGTTTTTTGGTAATTCTTCTAATATAGAAAACTCAACCTTCAATGGAGCAATAAGCAGACTTAATCAAATTGGAATAAACTATACAATAGCAAGGCATATTAATATTTCTGAGTTTCCGCTTTTACCTAATGGTAATCGAGTATTTAATATGAATTCTTATTCAAAGTGTGTTGGTGGAGGAACAGCACAGGACATTCAAAACTGCGACAATAGCAAATGGCAATTCAGTTATTCTAAATTCTTTGATGATTTCAATATATGCTCAATAGCAAATCAAGAAAACGTAGATGAAATTTGGATTTTAACACCTCCCTATATTGGCAAGTGGGAGAGTTTATTAGTTGGTCCTTATGAGGGGTTTTGGATTAATGGAGTAGCAGAGGTTAATAGTAACTGCAATAAACTTTATCCAGTTATGGGCCCTACTTATGACCGTCCCGAAAATTTACTTCATAACTTTGGACACAGAATAGAATCTACGATTGAATATATATTTACAAATATTAAAGATGAAGATAAAAATACCCACTGGAGAAGGTTTTCCGGATTTGGAGGTCAACCGCTAGGATGTGGTAATACACATTTCCCAAGAAATTATAGATATGACTACGATTATTCCAATCCAAGCCCAGCATCTTTTAATTGCCCTGACTGGAAAAACTTTCCTAATTATAATGGAGCAACAATAAATGTGGGCTGCAATAGCTGGGGATGTGATGACCCTGGATGGGAGAGGTTTTGGTTTTCTTACATACCTTCATCTAGTGGAAATGCTGTTATATACAATACAAACAATCAGGCAGTAAGTATAAAAAAAGACTGGTGGTACTATATATTAAATCCTCAAGAATCAATTGCTTTTGTTAATTACTCTTCTAATCCAGGACCACTTGAATGTTCCATATTCTCTTATTCAGAATGGAGTAAATGCATAGATGGTACACAAACAAGAACTTTAACAGGTAGTAATCCTCCTGGATGTACTGGAGGAAGTCCTGTTTTGTCTCAATCCTGTACTGTTTGCTACAAATATACTTACTCTAACTGGGGTGCTTGTATAAATGGAATACAAAAAAGATTTATTACACAATTAACAGAAACTAATTGTCCTGGAGAGGAGAAAAAAAGTTTAGAGCAGAGCTGTTCAAGTATCAATAACCCAACGGGAAATACTCTTCCTCAAAGTCCCGAAGGTAATTCACAAGAACCAACACCTACAGTTACAATTCCTACAAACTTACCTATATTAAATACAGTTCCAATCTCTTACTCACCAGCTCCAACATTGGCAGATATATTATCTGCAATAATTCCTGGATTAAAAACTCAGAATACACAAGAAGGTGTAAGCTACACAATAAACCCTTCTTTTGATGAAATAAATAATCGTTTAGTGAACCTAATGGCTGTATTAGCAATTTCTGGTGCAGGTTTAGTAATAATGATTTATGTATTTTTATACAGTAAGGTTATCGTTAAAAGATTTAAAAAAGCATAAGAAAGCGGGCCTAAGGCCCGCTTAAAAAAGTTTCTTTATAGATTAGATAGCTGGTTTTGGTTCCGAAGAACTACTTCCTGAACCATAAGTACCTTTAACAGAATTATTTACTAATCTTTGCAACTCAACATAATCTTCTGAATTTTGAGCAGATAAAGATAAGAACATTGCGTCATCTGCTGTAAATTCTGAATCTGCAAAACCTACGGAATAATTATACTCTTGTAAAGTAAATTTATTATTTCCATATTCAAAAACTAATATATAGTTTTTAGTTCTGCATTCATTATTTTCACAATTAGCAGAGTCAACAGGAAGTAGAGCAGACCTTTCCATTGCTAATGGCATAATGCTTGAGTTCTCTGAAACAAAGCTGTAAAGAGTTGCATTTACAGATTCGCCATTAATATTAATTGCTACTGTTTCTTCTTTTTTATCAGAGATTTTATTCCAAAGCAGACTGTTTAATATATCTAAATTACTGTACTCATTAGAATAAAAGGATAGATTGTAAGATACACTATTTCTTGAGTAAGAAGTCATACCTAAAGACATAGGTGTATTACCTGCTAAATATGTACCAACTCCAGCGTAGGAATTATACATTTTATCTCCATTTGCTCCTGCAGGGTAAAAATTCCTATCTGTATAGTAAGAAGTAGTATTATCTACTGTAGGTTCATCATTTATGTAGGAGTTAAAATAGATATATTGATTTTCTACAACAGAAGATGGAACTACTACTGTAATATTCTCATTTCTAGCAAAATCTAATGCCTTCTGAATTTCTGCATCTGGGTTATATTCTGGTATATCTGTAGGAGTAGTATTTAAATCAATATCTTTTACTTCTACATTATATTCAAAATCAAAATTACCTGAAACTGAGGCAAAGTCTAAATCTGCGTTCTCTACAATTGTTTCTGATCTTTCAACTAAATTATTAGCACTCACACTGTCTAAATAAGTCTCAGTTCTTAAGATTTGATATGTTTCTGTATCTGCATAAGATAAGTAGAACATTTTTCTTAAATCTTCTACATCTTCACTTTGCCATCTATTTAGATTTACAAATCCAGCACAATTAACATCGTAAGAATATTGAATTACATAATATTCTTTCCCATTAATATTCTCTGTTCTTAACACCTGAGCTTCAGGGCCAAAATATGTTGTGTAATCCACTTCTGGAGCAGCTCCCACACCTTCAGCAGGTGCTTCAACAGGTCTTTCTGGTAAAGAAGGTTCTACTAAATCTACTGGCATTGGATCAACTTGTACTGGTGCAGGGTCTACCTGAGTTTCACTTACAGTTCTTACAGCATAACTTCCTCCATAGTAAGTAATGTTCTCGTATCTATATGTTGTAGATGTAGAAGTTGATTTAGATAAATTATATGTATTGACAGTACCATCTTCATTGTAGCCTACATACTTAGAATAGTAGTTTGAATCTCCATTATAATTAAAGCTTTCGTAAACAGGTACAAATACTACATTTGTTTGATCTACCCCATAAGTACAGCTGTTAAATGCAGGACCTCTTTCAGTAGTAGATTTTGAATAGTAATAGCTAGAAGCCGGCTGATACATATATCCTGGAGCAGGAGCAATCATCTTAGAGGAAGCCATATCCCTTGTTGCAAGTGCTGCAGCATTTTCTGCAGAAGAACCTGCACTATATTGTCCAAGATTTGGATTATTCATTGCGATCTTCTGTAGGATACTCTTTTGATCGAAAGAGTTATTAGAAGATTGAGTACTTAGTCTTGTAAGTACAAACGCCGTAGTGAGTACAACAGCTAAAACAGCTACTGCAAGTGCACTCAATACAGCTACTTTTCTTTTTAACATAAAGAACTGTATAAAAATTAAATTACTATTAATATTACTTTTTGCTGAAAAATCGGTAACAGAATTTCTTGAAAAGTTTTTCAAGTTTTCTAAAGTAGACTGCTGCCACTCATTTGTAGGTTCTGCATTACTTTGTTTTATTAAATTTTGTAATTGATCGTCACTTATTTTCATTATTTATTATTTCTTTTAATTTAGTAAAAGCTCTATTAATTGCAACTTTTGTTGCATCGTAGCTTTTATTAATCAATTGCGAAACTTCTTCTATTGTTAATTCATTATAAAATCTTAAAATAATTAAATCCCTATCATTTTCTGATAAAAGACTTAGCCTACTATATATATACTCAATCAGAACCTGATTGGTAACAGACTTTTCAACATTCTCATCATTATTAATTAAATTATCAAAATCTTGAGTGAGTGGAGTAGATATTGATCTTTTTTTTGAGTAATCAAAACATAATGATCGCGCAATAGAAACAAGCCAAGTCTTAAGAGAGGCTTTTTGGGGATTAAAGGTGTGTTTATATTTCCAAGCCCGTATAAAGGTATCTTGAGTTAAATCTTCTGCAATTTCTTTAGAGTTAAAGAAGACATATACATATTTATATACAAGTCTATTGTATTGTATAAATGCTATTTCTAAATCAGTTTGTGTTTCTAAGCGTTGTACTGCCAAACAAATGTAATTAACTTCTCCTATTCTACAAGAAAATCAATTACCTTGTAACTTGAAAGCTTTTTACTTGTTCTAAAATAGATTTTGCATTAGCATCATTTTCAAAATGATCTCTTACAGGTTGTAATAACTCATTTAAGTATTTAATTACAGCCAACTTTAAGTCTAGCGGGAATAGTTCCTTATTTTTAAATGCTGTTTCTAATTCTTCAAAGTTTGAATATTCAACATCTCCACCAAATCTATCTTCTCTTTCTACTAAAAACTTTCCATTTACTAGTAAAGGAGTTTTCCTTTTTAAGTAATTTGCTTGGAATATGATTTGTTTACAATAATCTAAGATAGGATTATCTTCTATTATTCCTTCAGGACAATAAGCTTTCATAATCTTAGATTTAACTTCATCTGCAGAATCAGTCATAAAGATAGCTGTATCTGGTTTTGATTTACTCATTTTCATAGAAATTAATCTTTCAGGAGTACTTTCTAATACTTCTAGAACTCCATCAACCAAAAAAGATACATCCATATCAAAGAATTTAGCCTTTTCTCCTTTATGCAATACTACATTTCTTTTATCATCACCGTTTTTAGCAACAAATTCTATTTCTACATGATCATCTGCTAAATTTTTCAAAACTATATTAGCTTTTGATGCAGAGTAGAGAACAGATTCACTACCATTCTGTAATTGAATCACAACTCTTTTTTTGTCTAGGGGTTTTTGTAATCCTTGCAACATTCCATGACTTACAATTACTGGCTTCCAGAATCCAATATCTTCGCCTATTTCTCTTGCGACGATATTTACTTTCCTTTGGTCTAAACCTAGTTGAGTCACTTGACATTTCATTACTCCAAAAATATCTGCAATTTGCATACAAGGGTAGAGTATTTGTGCAGCAGATAATTCATCGTTTTCACTTCTTCCCATTATTTCTGTTGTCCTTAAAGCTCTTTTTAGAGTTACAGACTTAGCAACTTTCATAACTAACTCCCAGTACCATCGCTGACTTACAAAATCTGAAGTCCACAAAAACTCTGTTTTATCTAAATTCATTCCGCTGGCTTTCCATATTTCAATAAAGTACTGACCTACCACCTTAATCTTTTCTAAATCACCACCCATTTTATTGTTTAAGTATCCAAACCAATCAGCAACCCACATTTTAAAAGTAAACCCAGCATCAATCATTTTATTTGTATTGATGGCTCTAATTATTCCTTGCGCAATATGCATTTGGCCTGATGGTTCAAATCCATCGTAAGTAAATAAAGGTTCGTTGGACTCTAATATTTTTTTAAGCTCGTCTGCACCAATTATTTCACCTCCATTTTCTGCTATAGATTTAATCAATGCTATTCGTTCTTCAATTGTTAAGTTGTTCATATTATTAATTTAAATTAATTTAATTTTAAGCTTTCTTCTATTTCAGTTAAAGCTTTTAAAAACTTATTCCGCATTTCTAAAGAATAAGGATTATATATCTGCATATCTCTAAAAAGCGTACTAGTATCGTTTTCAACGCTAAGTTGATTATACAATATTCCATTAAAACCTTTTGTAGTTATTTGATTAGCTCTAACATTAAGTTTTATGCCTATTTTACCTATCAAAAAAGCAAATGCTTGAGTATAAGCAGCCTGTTTATCGTGTTCTTCAGGAGTCATTTCAACTAAGTTTAGTCCTAAGGATTTTAGAAAGGTTGATATCTGTTCCAATCGTTGTTCGTTTGTAATTCGAACCTTAGAATAAATAAAATTTAAATCTCTAAAGTTATTTCCACTATCAGTACTATCAGGTCCAAACATAGGATGAGTTGCCAAAATTTCAATGTTAGTATTTAAGTTTTCTAACATGATGTTTACTGGGTAAGTTTTAACAGAACAAATTTCAATTAAAAGAGTGGTAGGTTTTAGAATAGAGCTAATTTGTTTAATAACTTCTTCAAACCTAGAAATTGGTACACAAGGTATAACAATATCTGAATTACATACTTCCTCTAATCTAAAGAACTTTTGATTATCTATTTTATGTTCTGGTTCAAATACTTTAATTAAACACTTTGTATGTAAAGAAAGCGTATTAAAAACTAAATTGCCAAATCTTCCATTTCCAATAATTCCAATATTCATGTATTTAATATAAAAAGTAAAAAGGGTATAAAAAAAAACCCGCTTTCGCGGGTTAAGTTGTTATATGAAGATATACGACTATTACCCGCAATAAGAAAGGTAATAATAGTAATAATTGTTAGTTCTATTTAATTTATTCATTTAGAAATGATTATATAATGAGCTCTTTTCTATTTCAAATTTATGTAATAATAGAAATCAGACATAAAATGTTAAAAAATAGAAATGAACTTAACAGATATAGTACTTTATATATCTGCCTTCCTTCTAATTTGGGTAGGGTCAGGATTAACAGTTAAATCTATAGAAAATATTGCTAAAAGATTAAAGCTAAATACTTTTATAGTTTCATTTGTTATTTTAGGAGTCTTTACTTCACTTCCAGAAATATTTTTAGCAATAAATTCTACTATAGACGGAGAACCGGAAGTTTCAGCAGGCAACCTCTTGGGAGGAATAATTGTGCTGTTTTTATTATTAATACCTTTAATTGCCATTGCTGGCAAAGGCGCAAAGATAATAAAAGATATTGGAAAAACCAAATTACTAATGTCCTTAATTGTAATTGCCTTACCATCAATACTTTTAGTAGATAGATTTGTAGGATTTTTAGAAGGTTTAATATTTTTAGCTGCTTATTCAAGCCTTATATTTTTTGTAGAGAAAAAAGAGGAATCTCCAAAACTAGAAACAAAAAAGACAAAGCCTCGAAAGACAAGAGGATTTTCTTGGAAAGTTTCTTTTGGAAAACTAGTTTTAGGAAGTGTATTAATATTTATATCTAGCAATATAATCTTAGATAATACATTAAAACTAGCTGAAGCTCTTCATGTATCACCTTTTCTAATAAGCTTATTCTTAATATCAATAGGGACTAATTTACCTGAATTCACAGTAGGAATTAGATCAATTCTAATGCACGACAAGAACTTAGCATTAGGCAATTACGTTGGTTCTGCAGCTGCCAATACTTTATTATTTGGGTTTTTAACTTTAATAAATTCTAATGGGATTCTTATTCAAGACACAAAAATAACGCTTACTTTAGTATTGATAATAATATCTTTAATAGTGTTCTATTTATTTACAGTTTCTAAGAAGATATTATCTAGAAGAGAAGGGGCAATATTACTACTATTTTATATAGTGTTTTGCATATTTGAGCTTACAGGCTTAAAGTTTTAAAAGTGTACTGTTGAAGTTCTATTTTCGAGCATTCCGTTTAAATTCTCTTCACCTATAACCTCTAGAATAGATTTGCCTACTAATAGGTCTTTATCTTCTGCTTGTATAATATAAATACCGGTATGGTCATCACCTATTCCAATTTCATCCTCAGCTAAAAGCATAGAATCCGATTCTAGGTTTCTTAGCATCCTTTTACCTAAAACAACTTTTTCTCCTTGTTTTAGTAAATACCCCGGAACAGTATTTCCTTCACCAAGATATGGAATTAAATCTCCTTCTTTCATATTGCTTGCACCTGTAATAACAACCTTAGCTTTCCCACCCATATCAATTACTACTAAGTTTAATTTATCTGCATAAGGGTGTTTTAAAACTGCAATTACCTTAACAATAGTAATAGGTGATAAAAGGGATTTTAATTCGTCTAAATTCATAGGATTTATTTAATATTTACTAATTTTAGCATTAATGCCATTGATATTTAGAAGGATGCTTTCTTACAAGACTAATTTCTCTATAAACATCAATAAATAAGACTAAAGATAAGAATAGAGTAGCGGCTGTAGTAACAATGCCAATCCAGCTATAACTTTTTTCAGCAATTATATTTATCCATATTAAAAAGTTGCTTAATACCATAAAGATCCACCATCCTCCCGCCATTCCATAAACTGTATAAGAATCTTTAATTAAGTTTAAAAGATTAAACTTTGCCAAACTTAAAATTACCATTTCTGATGGATGAGTATTATGAAGATAAATAGTTCTAAATACTGCAATAGAAAAAAAGAAAGCTACTACAATATACATAAATAGATCTGAATAGGCTGTTACAGTAATAACATCTTCAGCTCTTAAAACGGTTGAAACTGCAAAAACAGAAGTAGAGTAATCTCTTAAAGACCAAGCAATATTGAAAATTCTAATTGTTATAAGAATTCCCAAAAACTTAGATAATATTAATACTGCTGCTGGCAACAGGGAATAATCCAGTAAATTTACTAATGTTTTAGACATGTAGATATTTTATAGCAAAAACCAAATCAAACCAATATTAAAGAGATTTGATCATTCTTGCAAGCTGAGCTTTGTATCTTGCAGCTGTGTTTTTATGAATTACATTTCCTTTTACAGCTTTATCTATTGATTGATATGCTGCTGGAAGTAATTTTTCTGCAGAAGTTTTATCTTTGTTTGTGATAGCCTTAAATACAGCTTTTCTGTCTTCCTTGTATTGTCTATTTTTTCTAAGGTTAATGATTCTTTTTCTTTCTGATACTCTAATTGCCTTTTTTGCTGAACTTGTATTTGCCATATATAAAATTTATCTAATTAATCGTTAAGCAGGAGAATTTTAGCAGAGAATTTAATAAATTAAAAGCATTAAAATCAAATTAGATGAGCTTCTGAGCAAGATTTAGGGTAAAATTTATTGATATTTTTATTAAATCCTATGCATATTAGTGAATTAATGCCTAAAAATGGCCTTTTTGACTCCCATACTCACCTAATATTTAGAGAGTACCCTCTAAATATGGACGAAATTATAGAAAAAAGCAGAGGTTTGGGGTTAACTACTATATTAAATGTCTGTACTGATCTAGAAACATCAATGCAGGCACCTGAATTATCAAAAACCTATAACGGATATGTGAAAAGCTTTATTGGAATAGATCCTCAAGAAGTAATACCAAATCCTGAGCATTTTATGGGTTTGGATGTAACAGATGAGCAAATTCAGGAATTAAAAAGTAAAATAGAAGCTCTTTATTCAGCGAATAAAGAGAGTGTAATAGGTATTGGTGAAACTGGCATGGACTTTTTTTGGATAAAAGAATTAGACCAAACTACTCAAGAAAAGTCTAAAAGACTTCAGCAAAAACTATATGTAATTCACTTAGAAATGGCAGAAAAATATAATCTTCCTCTAACTATTCATTCTAGAGGTGCAGAAACTGAATGTTTAGAGGTACTAAAACAAAATACTACTAATACAAAAGGGATTTTCCATTCATTTACAGGAACTTACGAACAAGCTAAGGCTATTCTTGATTCCGGAAATGGCTTAGGAGTGAATGGAATAGTAACTTTTAGAAATGCAAATAGTTTAAGAGAAACTTATAAAAGAATATTAGGGATAGTTAAAGATACAGAAGATCCAAGCTACTTTTATAAAAAGGGAATCTTTTTTGAGACTGACGCACCTTTTTTAAGTCCAGAAGGAAAGAGAGGAGAAATAAATTATCCCTATAACGTAACTGACATTTATAAGATATTTACCGAGTTTCTTAGCCATTAACCATGGGTCTTTGATTATCTGTAAATAAATTGCTAAACTTTCGGTATTAAAAGCCTTTTTATGAAAAAACTAAAAATTGCATATGTAATTCAAAGATTCCATCCTTTTAAAGGAGGTGCTGAACAAAATACCTATGCCTTGGCCTATAGAATGGGAAAAGAAGAGCAGGATGTAACAGTAGTAACTACAAATGTAAAATTTAGAAATGAAAAACTTCCAACCCAAGAGACTTACAATGGTTTAAAGATTATTAGAAATTGGGCTTTAAATGAACAATTATACGCAGGTTTTTACCCTGGATTACTACCATATCTTCTAAAAAATAGGTTTGATGTAATACATGCCTCTGGAATTGGATTTTTATGGAGAGAATTTTGTTTAATTATAAAAAGACTATTTTCTAGAAAAACTAAATTTATAGTAACTCCTCATGGACCTTTTATGGCTGTAAATAACTCAAAAGGGTTTAGAGGTTTTGCTAAGAAGGCTTATACATTTGTTTTAAGATTATTTATTCCATGGCTATATGATGTTGTGATTGCAGTAAATCCTAAACAGATTGAATGGATGACAAAGGAATATAAAATAAATCCTAAAAAGATCTTTATTTTGCCAAACGGTATAGATGCTGAATATATAGAAGAAGAACTTTATGAACACGAAGAGGCAGATAAAGTAGTTATTACATATATGAATAGACATGAATGGTACAAAGGAATCCATAATGTAATTGAAGCAATAAAAAGAATAAGAGATGGAAATTTAACCGATAAGAAGTTTGAATTCTGGATTATGGGTAGAGCAGGCAACTATACTCCTAAACTAACACAGTTAGTAGAAGAGAATAATTTGGGTGAATATGTAAAGTTCATATTTTCACCTAGTGATGAGGAAAGAGATAGAATTTTCTACGAAGAATCTCAAATAAATATATTACCTAGTAATTGGGAAGCAACAGGCATAACTTTAATTGAAGCAATGGCTAAGGGAAATGTATTAGTTACTACACATCAAAACGAAGCAGCGGAAATTATAATAAAGGAAGAAGAAAATGGTTATATATATAATTATACAGATATAGACAGGTTAACTGAAATTCTAACTACCTTAATTAATAACTATAAGTTAAGACAACAGATAAGAAAAAATAATCTTGAAGCAGCAAAAGATTTTACCTGGGAAGCAATATTCCCTGAGTACTTAGCATTAATTGAAAGTCTAACAGGTACGGTAAAAAAAGATTAATTTGTTTTCTTTACTACCTTTATAACTCCAGTATAATCAGCATTTATAGCATTTAAGACTTCCTGTGCTACCACTTGGGGGCTTATAGAATCTTTAATATATTCTGGAAAAAACTTTCTATAAGCTGCTGTAGATGTGTCAGAAGGAGAAATACAGTTTACCTTTATACTTTTTGATTTAACTTCTTCAGATAATCCTATAGTTAGATCTTCAATTGCTTTTTTAGAAACATAGTAAGGGAGCCATCCTTTAGCTCCATTTTCAAAGGTTCCGGAAATGTTAATAATACTTGAATCTTTTGGCATTATATCTATTAAACCATGAGTTAGAATTACCGGCGCCATAATTCCTACATTCATAGTATCGATTACAGTTTTTTGTTCAAAAGTAGAGTAGTCTTTATTGGCAAAAGCTTCGCTATCTGAATGCCAAATAGCAGCACAATTTACTAATACATTTAAACTTTCATTATTTTTTCTAAATAAAACAATAAAGTCTTTAACCTGCTGAATAATAGAAAGATCAATCTGATATACTTCAGCCTCTCCGCCAGATTCTTCTATACTTTTTTTAACTTTCTCTAGTTTTTCTAAATTCCTGCTTAATAAATAAACTTTATATCCTTCTTTAGCTAATTCAGTAGATATATGCTTACCAATACCAGTACTCGCGCCAGTAACGATTGCTATTTTTTTATTATCCATAAGGTTGTTTATTAAATCCTGTTATAATTTAAACAAATTTTAACACTTATGAATGGCTAAATTAATATTAGTGGGTCTTCCATTAGGAAATATAGAAGATATTAGTTTTAGAGTACTGAATAGCTTGTTTTCTGCCGACTGCATTGCTGCAGAAGATACTAGGAATTACCTAAAGATAAAATCTATAGTAAAACAGAGATATTCAGAGACTTTTAAAGAAATTGATTTTGATAAAAGACCTGAATTAATTTCGTATAGAGCGCAAAATCATACAAACTCTTCTAAAAGAATAATAGAAAGAATTTTAAGTGGAGTAGATGTATATTTAATGAGTGATGCAGGAATGCCTGCAATATCTGATCCTGGATTTAGATTAGTAGAGGAATGCATACAAAATAATATAGAAGTAGATGTATTGCCTTCGGCTACTGCAGTAGATACAGCTTTAGTTTTATCTGGATTACCTACGGATAAGTTTTGTTTTATAGGCTTTTTATCTAGACAGGAATCTAAAATAGTAAGGTCCATAGAAAGTGCAAGAGAATTTACAGTTGTATTTTACGAATCTCCTTATAGGATTAAAAAATCATTAGAGATAATAGCAAAGAATTATCCAGAAGCTAGAGTAGCTTTATGTAATGATTTAACAAAAAAGTTTCAAAAGATAATAAGAGGAAGTATTAGTGAGGTATTAAAAGAACTTGAAACAACTAAAGTTCAGGGTGAGTGGGTAGGAGTTTTAAGAGTTGAATCTGTAAGTTAACGCCTCTAAGATTGCTTGTTCTTCTACTTTTTCCTTTTGTTTTAGATCTGCAATAGTTCTAGCTGTTTTTAAAATCTTAAAATAGCTTCTTGCAGAAAAGTTGAAACGATTATTTGCTTTTTCTAATAGCTGTTTTGTTTTAAGATCTAATACAACATACTTATTTATATCTTCAATATCCATTTGAGCATTTAGTTTATTTTGTCCGTATCTTTCTAATTGAATATATCTTGCTAAGCTAACTCTTTTTAATATATCTGTAGAGCCTTCAGCTTTAGTACTTTGAGTTAAATCTTTTAGGTCTACTTTTTCTACCCATACTTGAAGATCAAATCTGTCTAAAATAGGACCAGAAATTCTTTTTTTATATTCTTGAACTTGCCTTGAAGTACAAATACATTCTTTGATCTTATCTCCTGAATAACCACACTTGCATGGGTTCATAGCAGCTAATAAAATAAAATCTGCTGGATATTCTACTGTACCTGTAGACCTAGATATTGTTACAACTTTTTCTTCTAGAGGTTGTCTTAAAGTTTCTATTGAGCGAACCTCAAACTCCGGCAATTCATCTAAAAACAAAACTCCTTTATTTGCTAAAGTTATTTCTCCTGGTTTTAAGTTTGAGCCTCCTCCAACAAGGGCTACATGGGATATTGTATGGTGAGGATTTCTATATGGCCGAGTAGCTAAATATGGCTTATCTAAATCTAGGAGTCCTGCAATACTGTAAACCTTAGTAATTTCTAACGCCTCTTCTACAGAGGGCGGTGGAAGAATTCCTTTAAAAGCTTTAGAAAGCAGAGTTTTTCCAGATCCCGGAACTCCATTTAGCAAACAGTTATGTCCTCCTGCAGCAGAGATTTCTAAAGCTTTTTTAGCCAAAGTCTGTCCTCTTATACTTTTAAAATCTACACTAAACTTAATAGAAGGAATCAAAACATCCTTACTTATATATTCTGGCAAACTAGAATTAGTAAAGTGATCTACAATTTCCTTAAGATTTTTTGCAGGATAAATTGATATACCTTTTACTAATGAAGCTTCTTTTGCATTGTCCCAAGGCAGAAATATGGAATTATATCCTTTATTTTTTGCCTCCATTACAATCGGCAATACTCCTTTTATAGGTTTAAGATCTCCATTTAAAGAGAGTTCACCTAGGAATAATTTGTCTGTTGTATCAAAGTTAATTTGTTCTGATGCCAATAAGTAACCAATAGCCAAGGGTAGATCATAGCCTGATCCACTTTTTATAAATTGAGCTGGTGCTAAGTTTATAATTATCTGCATTGGTACAAAAGAAAAACCTGAGTTTTTTATAGCAGAGGGGATTCTTTCTTTTGCCTCTTGAATAGATTTATCTGCTAAACCAATAATTGCAAAGAAGTTTGTACCTTTTCTATAATCTACTTCAACTTCTATTATTTGAACATCAAGACCTTTTAGACTTGCAGTGTAGAGCTTTGATAGCATAGTATATTAATTTACTATGCTACAGTTTAAGAAGTTTGTTATACAAAGTTATTACAAAGATAAAGAAGGACTTCTATCTAAGGTATTAAATTCTTTAAAATAAATTCTATCTTTAGGATTATGTTTTAAATTCTCTAACCCAATACTAGCAACTTTGTAATTAGCAGCTACTCCTATCATTGCAGCGTTATCACCAGTAAGTTTTTTAGTGTAAGGGAAGAGTGTTTTTACATTAAATTCTTTTGCAACATTTCTTAATTCACTTCTTAATCTTGCAGAAGCTATCACACCTCCTCCTAACCACAGCTGTTTAACTGGATATTCCTTTAGAGCTTTTTTGAGTTTAAACTTTAATTGCTCAATTGCTGCAGCTTCAAATATTACACATAAATGTATTATTTCTTCCTTTGTAAGGTTATTATTACCATCAACTTCCTTTTGATGATTAAGCTTTTCGCCGCTAATAGTTTCTACTAATTGCTTAAAGGCCGTTTTTAAACCTGAATAGCTCATATTTAAGTCTCCTGAGTTGACCATTGCAATAGGTAATTCATATGCTTTACCATCTTTACCGATACATTGAACTTTTACAGATAAATTATCTTTAATAATTTTAAATCTAAAGTCTTTTCTGTTTTCTTTTGCTAACTTACTTATTACTGGGCCCGCTGGATAACCAAAACCAAGAATTCTTCCGCATTTGTCGTAAGCTTCACCGCACGAATCATCTACAGTTTCTCCAATCTTTTTATATTCCCCAATTTTAGATACATACACTAATTCTGTATGTCCACCAGAAATCAAAAAGCTCAATGCTGGGACTTCTGGTTTTATTAATACTGCATTAGCAGAATTAGGCTGAGCAAAGCTAGAAAGCAAATGTCCTTCCATATGGTTTATTGCAATTATCGGTTTACTATACTTTTCTGCTAATTCTTTTGCTTTTTTAATTCCAATTTCTAATGCAATAGCTAAACCGGGACCGTAAGTTACAGAAACAGTATTAATATCTTCCATACCAATATTCGCCTTTTTTAACGCTTGGTTAACAACGTTATCAATTCTTTCGGCATGGGCTAACTTTGCTAAAGATGGGACTACACCTCCAAACTTTTGGTGGTATTCCATTTGAGAAGGCATAATACTAGAAAGAATTGTTCTTCCTTTTACTACTGCAACTGAAGTTTCATCACAAGAGGTATCAATTGCTAATGTTATTATTGATTCAAGATTTTGCATGCTCGAATTATACCCTGTAGTATTACTTTAAATCCAGTAAAGACAAGATGTCATTTATATACGGGTAGGAGTGATCTTCTGATTCCTTCACAATTATTCTGCAATCATAACCTTCTAGTAATGTAGTTACCTGAACAACATTTCCGTGAGAATCATTATTGTTTGCTATAACACCAAATCCTTTTATATCTTTTAAATTTTTATAAACTTCTAATTCTTGTTCAGAAAGGTCATTTATTGGGATACCCATTAAAACTAATTTTTCTAATTTTAATTCCGGAAGAATAGAGCAGGCAATAAATGTACCAATTGATTTGGCAATTATAGTAATCGGTTCTTCAACTTTAATATTCTGCTTAATAACTTTTACCTCTTCTGCTGGATCCCACTGAATTTCATGGCTCCAGTGTCTCCAATTATGAATATATATATCTTTACCTAAATCTCTTAAAGCGGAGGCTATAGCCTCCGCTTCTTCTTTATTTTTTATTGAAAATCCAGGTAATAGTAAGTACATTTTATTTAACCCCTCTAATAAAATGTTCGTTTACTTTATCCCAATTAATAACATTCCAGAAAGCTTCTACATAATCTGGTCTTTTATTTTGATATTTTAAGTAATAAGCATGTTCCCAAACATCTAAACCTAATATAGGTCTTTTGTTCTGCATTAAAGGTGAATCTTGATTAGCAGTACTCCATACTTCTAGCTTTCCATTTTCATCAATTGTAAGCCATGCCCAACCGCTACCAAATCTTTTTGTAGCAGCTTCTGCAAACTGAACTTTAAAAGCATCAAAGCCACCAAACACATCATTAATTGCATCTTTTAATTCGTTGGATGGTTCTTTAGAACCTTCTAAACCTAATATTTCCCAAAAAAAGGAATGGTTTAAATGTCCTCCGCCATTATTAATAACTGCTTGTCTTATATCTTCTGGAACAGAAGTAACATCTCTAATTAATTCTTCTAAAGCTTTGTTTTTTAATTCTGGATGCTTTTCTAAAGCAGCATTTAAATTATTTACGTAAGCCTGATGATGTTTGTCGTGATGAATTTCCATTGTTTGAGCATCTATAAAAGGCTCAAGTGCATCAAATGAATAAGGTAATTTTGGAAGTTCGTGCATAGTAGCTTTTTAAAAGATAATGCTTTTAAAAGTATATCATAGTATATTAAGATAACTTGATAGAGTAGTCGTATACATTATTTATTCAAAATGAACACAATAGTTAGACAAAAAAACTTTATGAACACAACTATTACATTTAAAGTTGTGCAGGATAAAGAATCAACGGTAGAAATAATGGATGCTATAGAAGCTGGATTTGGAGAGTTTGATCGAATAGTAAAAACCTACACAAGATTCGATGAAAAAAGTGAACTATCAAACTTAAATAGACAGCCAGATAGATGGATTAATATCTCTAAAGAGTTCTGCTACTTAGTAGAGTACATGTTAAATTTAGCAAAAGTTACAGATGGTGTATTTGACCCTACAGTAATAGACTTTCTTGAAGTTTATGGATACGATAAAAATTACGATTTTTCTAAATTAGAAAAACCGGAGTTAGATGAATTAGTAAAAAAAATTGCAAAGGAAAGACCTTCTTGGAAAGAAATAGAATTAGATAAAGAAAACTTAAGAGTTAAGTTAGTAAAGAATCAAAGAATAGATTTAGGAGGTATAGGTAAAGGTTATGCTATTGATTGTGCTTTTAATAAATTAAATAAGTTTAAAAACTTTTTTATAGATGCTGGCGGAGATATTAGAGTAAAGGGAAATAACGAGAAAGGAGAACTGTGGACTGTAGATTTATTAGCAATGAATCAAAAAGGACATAAAGAAATTGTAGGACAGCTACAATTAGATAATGAATCAATTGCTGGTTCGGGATCTTGGGCAAGAAAATTTAAACAATTTCATCATTTAATAAATCCTAAAACAGGAAAACCACAAAATACTTTTTCTACAGTTTTTGTACAGGCACCAACTTCTATAGAATCGGATTCTTGGGCAACAGCTCTATTTATAGGTGGTGAAGAAATAGTTAAGATAATGCCTGATAACTTTAAATATTTTACTGTAAAAAACTAGTGATCGTAGTATTCAATACTTAATCTAAAACCAGACTTAACTACTGTTTCTATAACGCTATTACTGTTATAAGTTCCTACTTTAGATCTTAATCTGCTTACTAAAGTGTCTACTGCTCCGTGAGAAGCAGATGAATCTAATACTTTAGATAGAATTTCATCTCTACTAAAGATTCTACCTGGATTGCTTGCAAATAGATAAAGTAGGTTAAATTCGTTATAAGTTAAATATATCTCTTTTTTATCTTTAATACAGAGTCTTAATTTAGGATTTATATATAAATCTCCGATTTCTAAATGTATTTGTTTTTCTTTTGGTTTTATTAAAGCATTTACTTGAGCCTCTAATATGTTGTAGTTTATAGGTTTTTTATGGAGAAGATTTGCACCAGATTTATAGGTTTCAATTTCGTTAACTTCAGAGAAAGAATCCGTAATCATAATTACGGGACAGTTTTGTGATTTATCTCTTATTCTTCTTAATACTGTTATTCCATTAAATTTGGGTAGAAATAAATCAATTATTGCTAAATCAAACTCTTGTGACTTTGAGAGCTTTATCGCTTGTTCACCATCTATACAGGATTGAATTTCAAAGTTTTTATTTTCTAAAAAACTCTTTACTAAAAAGTTTAGACTCCTGTCATCTTCAGCAATTAAAATTTTTGTTTTCTCCATTTATAGAAAATAAAAATTAAAAAGTATGATGGAGTTTAATAAAGAGAAGAGAGCTGCAACAATGTATTAGAGTACAAATTACTTTTGATCTTTTTTTACTTCGTTAACAACCTTTTTGTTAAATTCAATAACTTTTCCAATGCTAACTTTTATATGCTGTTTAATGTATAAAAAGAAGAAAACTTCTATTGCAAGTATAAATAAATCAATTAAAAGAATTGTCTGCAGATCTAAACCATAAAGCTTAAGATATATAGTTAAAAAAGCAGCAAGCACAAATAATAAACCTCTTCTTACAGCATCAAATAAAGAGGCCTTTTCATAAAAATTCTTAAAAAAGAATTTATCTATTACTAAATGTAAACCAATAAAGATAAAAAGTATTCCTGATAGAAATATTCCGGCAGCTATATAAGCATTAGTAGATAAATAGCTTAAGATTTGTCCTTTTTCAATTAATACTAAGATTGAATTATCTAAAGACTCCCAGTCTCCAGGTTTTATATTATTAGCCTCAATTAAATGCTGCAATTGAGCAATATTAAATGGTGAAAAGTTCTCAAAAAAGTATCTTGCAATAAAAATCAAGAATACCCCTAGAGCCAACAATACAACAACACGCTTCATATCTTTAAATTCTGATATACTAAGTTTAATTACATTAGTTTCTATATGGATAATAATACACTAAAAAAACGACCTTCGATTATAGATGTTTTAAGCAGAGAACCAGAAAAGAAGGAAGGAACAGCAGTAGTATCTCCTTCTGATAGAGTTAATGAGCCTCAAAAAGAAATTATTAAAGAAAGAGTAATTGTAAAATATCAAGATAGACCTAGAGGATGCGCACCTGATATTGGCTGTGGTTGCGGATGTAGGACTATTACTTGCGGTGGATGTTTATTATTTATATTAGTAATTATCGGCTTTGCTTACATTATTATTAATAAGCCAGCTTTTATTTGGAGTGAAGTAGTAGAGTATTTAAATGACGGCCAAAAAGCCCCTAAGTATGAACCTCAGGACTTAACTACCTTGCAAGAATCTATAAATAGTCAAATAAGCAATATTGGCGAAGTTTCTATTAATTTAACTCAAGACCAACTAACAACATTAATACGGAATAATACTGTTCAATTAAAAGATTTGACTGTAGATATAGATTCAAATCTTCTTACTTTATATTGGTATTTAGATAATAGTCTACCAGCCAAACCTCTTTACGGTATTGTAGAAATAAAAAGTACAGAAAGTGGAAATTTAGAAATTACTAAAGTAGGTACTGGTAAAGTCGGCTTACCTGATGCAGTAAATAAATTCGCTACAAATACTGTCTATTCCTTATTAAATTTAGAAAATACAGAAGGAACATCTCCATTAAGTATTTTAACTAGTATTTTTAATTCTGAGAATATAACTGTAAAATCAGTAAAATTAGAGGATGGTCTTGTTAAAATAACTGCAGATATTAAAGTAAACCTTTTTGATCAATGATTTATTTATTTGGAGGAGAGGACTACTACGAAAGCTTTAACAGAAGCTTAGTAACAGCAAACAACTTAGCAACTAAAACATCTTCAGAAGTTAATAGTATAAATGCAGATGAAATTACAGATGTTAACTACATACTTCAGCTACTTGAAGGAGTAGACATGTTTTCTGCTACAGGAATTTTATTATTAAAAAGATTATTAAATAATAAAAAACTGCTTGAATACTTTGCAGAAAACTTTGATACATTAAATAAATACGATATTGTAATTTGGCATGACTCTAAACCGGATTCAAAATTAAAACTTGTAAAAAAAATCGCTGAAAATAAATTAGTGTTTAATTTTGAATCTCCAAAAGAGGGCGAGCTAAAAAATTGGATTTCTATAAAAGCTAAAGAAAAAGATATTCCTTTAAGTACTAATCAAATAAATTTCATTTTTGAAAGATTGCAGTTTAATAAGTTTAGTATTAATACAGAACTTGAAAAAATAAGTCTTTATATAAAAACAAAAAAGATAAAAACAATTACTGATGATTTACTAGAAGATTTAATGGGTTTAAGTGTAAAAGGAGACATGTGGAAGTTTTTGGACTATTTTGGAAATAAAAATAAAATAAAAGCATTAATAGAATTTGATAAGATTACAAAATACGAGGACAATACACAGCTATTAATAAGTATGATTAATAGGGAGTTGCGTCTTATGCTGCAGTATAAATTTGTAAAAGAAAATGGACACGATATATCCGAACTAAAGCAAGCTCCATTTGTAATAAAAAAAACTGCTGAAAAATCACGTAACTTTACAAAAGAAGAGCTAGAAGTTTTATTAAAAAGGTTATTTGAATTAGATACATCTGTAAAGTCAGGTATACTAGAAGAGAAGTCTGCATTAACTTTATATTTAGCAACAATGTAGTATGACAAGGAGGAATTTATTAATATTCTGCCTATTATTACTCACAATATTTATAATCCTCATTGCAACTGCTTTAGTTTTAGTTTCAACAATTACAACTTAAACGTATTTTGCGCTATAAGAAGATTATTGAATAATGTAAAATATAATTATGCGTAATCTTTTAGTATTTACAACAATAATTTTATTATTATCTTCTTTCCCAGTTAGTGCATTAACTGTAAAGAGCGTAGATACTTTAGGGTTTGATAAATCTATTATTAAAACCACATACGAAATTGGTTTACCTTCTAAATTGATAATAACTCCTGTATTTATGCCTAATACAGTAAGACTTACTGAAGAAAATTGGATAAAAGGAATTTATTACTATACTGTTCAAAGATTAGGATATCCTACTTTGCCTTACCATTATTTAATAGATAGCAAAGGTAATGTGTATAACAGCGAAAGCACAGACGACCGAATATTAAATATTAGAAATGTAAATGATAACTCAATTGTAATCGGATATTTAGCACAAGCAAATGCCACAACATTTGCGGACGAAACAAAAGAAAACTTATCGGAGTTAATCTTAGATATAGCAAATAGAAATGGAATTAACTTAGATGATGTAGAAGTAAGCGGCTTAAGCTTTTCTAGAGAGATTTCTACAAACCAAGTATTTCTAGATAAATCTGAAGTTTTTGGATTATGGAAAGATGGTTTAAATCAAATAAAAGATACTATTAGACCAAGATATTCTCCAAAGGTTAGAGAATATAATATAGAAATTAAAGAAGTTTCAATTGTTTCTTCTAATTTATCAATTGGATCAGAAACTGACGGAAAGATAAAAATTACAAATAAGGGTCCTACAAATCTTTACATTGGAGATAGTCTATATTTACTTGCAGAAAAAAATGATGGAGGAAACAGTAGATTCTACTTAAATAATGTGTGGGTTTCTCAATCACAATTTCCTGCAGTAACTGAAAGCCAGACATTTAAAGTTGACCAAACTATAGAGGTACCATTTAAAATAAAAGCTCCTTTAAATCCTGGAGAAAATGTAGAAAGCTTTAAAATAAAATTAGTTGGAACAGGAAATCTAAATTCTAATAGTTTTGAACTTAAAGTAAATGTAGATAAAGGTGGTAAAAAAATAGTTCAGATACAAGAAACTGAAACAAACTTTTTAAGAGTTAGAAGTGAACCTTCTACAGTATCAGAAGAAATTGGTAGAGTAGCATCTGGCGAAAGATATATTGTATTAGAAGAAAATGAGAATGGCTTTTATAAAATTGACTTAGAAGGAGGAAGAAGCGGTTGGGTTGCTGGATGGTTAACTACAGAGATTTAAAATCTAATTTTATTTCTTATTTTATAAAGTAGTTTTATAAATCTATATAAATTAGATTCAATTATAATATCTACAGTAGCTGCGTACTCTACAGTATTACCGCCAAAACCTGTTTTAAAGCGGGAATAACCATCACTTAAATCATCCTTAATCCCAAATAAATCTAGTTGAGTGTATCCATTTTCTTTTCCATATTTTATTAGTTCCCAAACTACCAAGTAAGGAGCCATTAAGTTCTTATATTCTTCAGAAGATCCACCATAAACATAAGTAAGCATGTTATCGTAAGCAATTACAAACCAGCTAACTAAAGGTTTATCTTCAAAATAAGCAGTAGTAATAAATACATTATCTTTAAATTGATTCCAAACCTCCTTTAAATAATTAGAGCTTCTTCCGGAGTAATTTTGTCTTTTAACAGTATCTTTGTATAAATTGATAAAAGTCTCAAGTTCCGAATCTTCTTTAGAAATAACAACGTTTAAGCCCTTTTTTTGAGCTAATTTAAGATTGTACCTAGTCTTCTGCTTCATGTTAGATAAAAGTGTATTTTCATCTAAACTTAAATCTATAATGGAAGTTTTAGGTAGATGAATAGGCAAGCCATAATCAACATTCAAACCTTTTTGCTTTATAAATTCTAATGAATTTAGTTCAGTAGCTAAGTTATCAGGATCAATTGTTACAAATACACAGTTTGCCTTTTTAGCTTGATTAATTAATTCAGTAAAATCAACTTTGTTTAAATCAACTCTTGGCATGTAACCAATGTATTTATTTAAAGATGGAAGTTTAGTTGTTTGAAAAAAGTATTCTCCAACGCTATAGCATTTATTTCCTAATGCTTCTTTAGTTTTTCTCCAGTTATTACTCTGTAAAAAATTCATATATTTAATACCTATCGTTTTTATAAATAAACCTTTCTGCAATTCTTTGTACTAAGTATAATGGATTAGCTTGAACATCCAATCCACCTACATAATCTAATTCATAACCACCAAACTTTCTTTTAAATTCAGAAACTCCTTTCATTCCATTTTCTACATTAATATTTTCTGGAACTACACCCCACATATTATATTTATTAAATCCTCTTTGTTTTAAATCTTTAATAATTTCCCAATGAAGCAAGTAAGATGCTCCATATTTTTGTAACTGTCTATCTGCTAAAGATCCTCCATGAGAGTAATATCCTATATGATTATATGTATTTATTAAGGCTCCAGAAATAAATTTATTACCATATTTAGCTAGATATAAATTAAATTCTGAATCTTTTAATTCCTGAAACTGTTTAACAAAATATGTAAGACTAAAACTAGCAAAACTATGTCTTTTTGTTGTATCAGCAAGTATATTAAAAAATTCTATAACTTCTTCTTCAGAATTAGCTTTAATAATCTCAATACCTGTTTTAGCTGAGTTTTTTATATTGTATCTTGTTACTTTTTTCATCTCGGCTAAAAGTTCATCTTCAGATTTTGTTATATCAATTTCCCATACATATTTTGCTTGTGTAGGAGCCATTGATTTTTTATATCCAAGTGATGTAAAGATTTCTAGATATTGAGCATTAATTAATGGATCTATTCTAAAACAGTTAAGACCCTGTTCTTTTGCAAATTGAATTTGCCATGTTTTTATTTGTTTATAAACTTCTTCTAATTCGTGTTCTTGTATGTTTAATACAGGACCATAAGGAGAGTAAGCATACTTGGCAATTCTTCTTCTAAAAACTTCTATATAAAAATTACCAATAAAATTATCTTCTTTTTTAATTAAATATTGATGAATTTCTTTTCCTAAAGATTTTTGAAAGTTAATCCAATCAATTGAAGATAAAAAAGTAGAAGTTGTATCTTTATTTATAGATTCCCAAATTTCTTTGTAAGAATCATCGTATTTTAAAAAGGAAATATTTGCAGACATATTCTTTAGTTTAGTTAATTTTAAGGCGGGAATCAAACCCGCCCTAAATTAAACATCTCTTCTTAGAGGCATTAGAATATGAATATATTTAGAATCAGCTTTGTCTTTAAAGATAGAAGCAGATAAAGGTCCTTTAGTTTCAAATCTTATTGTTTCTCCTTTTATATGATTCACTAGATCCTGCAAATACTTTAAGTTATAAGCAGAATTTAAATCTCCTGATCCATCTGTTGAACCTACTTCAATTACAGTTTCATTTTCTCCAATTTCTGCAACTGAGGATCTTAATTTAATAACATTATTTTCAATATCAAAATCAAATAATGTTTTACTAGATAAGTTACTTCTAGCAAATGTATTAATTACTTTAATTCCTTCTTCTAAATCACTTCTTTTTACTTCAAAAGTATATGCAAATGAATCTGGCATAATTCTTTTATAGTCTGGGTAAGGTCCTTCAATAAGTCTTAAACTAATTTCTACATCATCAAATTTAAAAATAATCTGTGACTTATTTTCTGTAATAAATACCTGTACTGTATCTACATCAGAGTAATCTTGTAAGATTTTTACAACTTCTGCCATATATCTGGCAGGAACAATTACTTGACTACTAATTAAATCTCTTTTTAAATTAGAAATTTTTGCACTTCTTTTAGATAATCTAAACCCATCTAAACCAACAAAAGAAATTTCTTCATCGTTTCCTTCTTCCATTTCGAATAAAACACCTGTTTGCTGAATCTTTCCCGCACTAAAATCTGTTGAGCAAGAAAACAATACTTTATCCATTGAAATAATTAATTCAGAAGCAGAAATAGAAAATACTGGTTCTGCAGGTGTTTCTGGTAATGGAGGGAATTCATTACTTGGGATAGTAGAAAAGTTAGCTTTAGACTTTGAAGTCTTTACTAATAATGTACTATCTTTTGATTCTATATCCACCTTATCTGAATAAGAGGCTGCTACAAAATCAGCAATATACTTTGCAGATACTGTAGTACTTCCTTCTTCATCAACTTTTCCAGGTATCCACATGTTAATACCCATATCCAGATTAGTTGCTGACAATTTAACATCTGTATTAGATACATCTAGTAAGACATTTGATAATACGGGGATATTTGGTTTTGCACTAACAGCCCTTGATGCATATTGTAAGGACTTTGCAAGCTTTGCATGATTTAAAGTTATTTTCATAATCTATATTTATTTTTAATAAGTAGAAAATATTAGTATATAGGCAGTGTTTATATGTGAATAACTTATCTAATTATTTGATTATATCAGGGAAATTTTGATTTTGTATATGTGGATATAATTAGTGGATGTAATCTTCAATATTTATGGTTGTATCTAATAACAGCAATAACTTTATTAACTTATTGGTGTGATTGTATTTAAGTAGAGCTTCATCAATTCTTTTGCAAAATCCTTATCTGCTAACAGTAAACTTTATGTGTAAATACTGTTAGTGTTTTCACAGACCGTATACCTATTAAACTTGTAATTGTTAAAAAGCCAAAGTTTACCATTGTAAGTTTTAAAGTGTTGTAGTAATTTATTAAATACAAGCACAATACTTTTGGTAAATAAGTTCAATACAAACAAAGTGTCAAAGTACCAAACACGTATAAACCATGACAAAAATAAGTTTAACAATAAAAAGTGAAGATAATAAGTTTTTCTTTGAACAAGAAATATCCTTAGTAGATAGCTCTTTTATAATTAACTACTTTGCAAATAAAGAAAGTAATTCTAATGTTAGTTTAAGTATTCAACCTAGTAAGCCACAAATACTAATAAATGATACGAAACTTTTACTGGATCTCTTAGAAAAGTATCAACCAAAAAGTAATGTTGAGAAGTTTGTTGTTTTTGCCGAATATCTTACTGTAGTAAAAAGTGAACAGCCTTTTTCTGAAGTTGAGTTAAAAGAATTATTTACTACTGCTAACTTTAAAGTTCCAGAAAACTTTAAAAGAGATTTAGGCATTGCTGTAGGTAGGGGAGTTTTGTTTAAGTTAAAAGATCAGGATCTTTTTATTGCAACACCTAAAACTAAAAAGGAATTAGGTTTAATGATAGAAAAGCAAAGTATTGATGAATCTACATTATTTAAAAAGAAAAAGAGAATTAGAGGATTAACTCAAAGAGCAGAATTTAATAATGATATAAAATCTATTCCACTAACAGGGAATTTAAAGGGTCTAAATATTAAATATAAAGACCTTAGAAGCGGGTCAGATAGAATTCTGTGGGTTATTACATACTTAAAAAATAATGCTATGGAATCAGTCTCAATAAAAGACATAGAATTTATCTCAGATAAGTTAGGTAATATAGTAAAGTCAAAGTACTTTGCAATGTATAACAAACCTAATATTGAAAATGGCTATGTAGCAAAAGTAGATAATAAGTTTATTATTACTGAAGAAGGGGAGAGGTACATTCACAATATTGCTGTTTGACACATTAGGGTATTCATTAGGTAGTATTAAATATATTTTTTACTAATCCTTTATGCCTTCTAGTAAAGAACTTCAAACAGTATTAAGAGAGTTTAACTTATTAGGTTATGCAGATGAATCTGCTAAATATGTAGATAATGGTAAGAATGGAAAGATTATTACAAAACAAATAGGGGAATATAAGTATGAAGATGAGTTTTATGGAGGTGAACCATACTCAGGTAATGAAACAATTTGGTTTAAAAATAAAGATGTTTTTAGATGTGTTTATTGGGGGAAGGTAGCTAAAGGAATTAAATTTGGAGAAGTTTATGACTTTTTAAGAAAGACATTGATGCAGGGTCCTAATAATAATCTTGTTCATAGAGGTCCATCTGAATTTACTGAAGATAAATTTAAATATACAAATATCTGCGAGGGTACAATTGATGAATTCAGGCAAGTAGAAAGAATTTTTATTAATAACAAAGAAGTCTATATTGCATACTTTTTTGGCGGCAGAGTTAATACTCAAGAAGAGTAGAATCTTTACGGATAAGAAATCGGTAAAGCAAAAGATGCCGGTGTAGGGTAAGAGACTACTTCGTTTTCTACTTCGACAGGATAACTAATAGTAGTTGGATTGTTATTTACAATAACTGGAAATGATACAGGTAAATTAACAGTGGGAATTTTACCGTCAAAAGCAATATAAATTCCCATCATTATTAATACAATTAAAAATATTGATGTACCACCACCTGCAACCATTGTTTGTCTAGGATGTTTTTTACTAAATGATTCCAATTCGTCCATATCTATAGTTTAAATTATTTATTCCAACTCATCATCTGGGCTAGCGCTTTCGTTTATACTTGTAATTATTTGAGCTACTTGTCTATTAAATCCATCCTGAAGCATCATTTTGCTTTTAACTTTATCTATAGCATGTAATACAGTTGTATGATCTTCTCGATTTAAAAACTTTGCAACTTCTTCTAATTTGTAATTAAACTCTTCTCTTAAAATATACATAGCAACTTGTCTTGCTAATGCTAATTCTTTTGTTCTTCTTGGTCCTTTTAATTCTTTAACTGTAACGCCAAAAGATTTTGCAACTTCTTTTAATACTTTTGGAACTTTTACTTTTTCTCTTTTAGTTTGTGGATCTTTACCTATTGTATGAGCAACTTCTTCTAGAGTTAAATCACCATTTGGTTTCATTTGGTTATATAGTGCAACTTTTTGTAAAGCTCCTTCAAGTTCTCTAATATTATCTGTAACAGCTCTTGCTATAAATTCAATTACTTGAGGTTTTAATGTATATCCCATTGCATCTGCTTTTCTTTGTAGAATTGCTAATCTAGTTTCGTAGTCAGGATTAGAGATATCAACAACCATGCCTCCTAACATTCTTGATTTAAGTCTGCTCTCTAAACTTTGAATATCTTCAGGTCTTCTATCTGCAATAAAGATTACTTGTTTCCCTGCATTGTGGATTTCGTTAAATGTATTAAAGAATTCATCTTGAGTTGCTACCCATTTAGAAATTAACTGAACATCATCAATAATTAATAGATCTACCTGTCTATACTTTTGTCTAAATGCTTCCATTCCGCCGCCTTTAATGCCTTTTACCATTTCATTTAAAAATCCTTCAGAAGATATATATTTAATTTTGTATTTAGGATTTCTTTCTATCATTGATCTTCCAATTGATTGGGCTAAATGAGTTTTACCTACACCTGTTCTCCCATGCATAAATAATGGGTTATACATCACTCCTGGGTTTTCTATAACTGCTAATGCGGCTGCATGGGCTAGTCTATTGGAATTTCCTACAACGTAATTAGAAATAGAGTATTTAGGATTTAAACCAGATTTGTTTATTGTTTCTGTAACAATACTCATCATTCCATTTTCTAAACTTAGTAAAGGCTGACTTTCTGGATCTTTAGGTTTTGATTCTTCGTCAGTAGGTTCTTTATGATAAACCTCAAAGATTGGATTTAATTGATCTCCATAAACGTAGCTTACTGTTTCTTTAATTAATCTTTCATGTTTGCTTTTTAACCATTCAAGAGAGTAAGGATTTTGTACTCCAATAAAAGCATTATTACCATCAATCTTTAAAAGTTTTGTTCCTTGAAAGAATGTATTAAATGTAGCTGGAGAATCTAATTTAATTTCTATTTGGGCTAATGTTGTTTTCCACACCTGATCTGGGTCTTTTATTTTCATAGTATAATTGAGTAAAACAATAGGATTGTTTAATTAATATTTTCAGAGTCAATATACATTATTGCATGAAAATTTATCCACGTGGATAACCTATAATAGCAATTTGTAAAAAACTTTACCAGAAAACGTTTTGCAATAAATGAAAACTAAAAAAATAATTTTAGAAGGAACAGTAGAAAGTTTATTTTGTATTAAGGATGACCAAGTTATTAATGCAGATAAGCTAACAGTAATGTGGGATGGCATTATTAACGATAAACATACTAGTAGAACTTCAATAGCTAGAACTCAAGATAGTAGTGAAAATAATGTTCCAAAAGGAACAGAAATTTTAAACTTAAGACAAATCTCAATTATTTCTAAAGAAGAGCAGGAAGAAGTTGCTCAAAAATTAGGAATTGCAAAAATTAACTATGAAGATTTACGCCCAAATATTGTAATAAGCGGAATTCCCAATTTAACAAACTTACCAGCAGGTACTAGAATTCAATTTCCAGAGTTTACATTATTATATGTTACTGGAGAAAACTATCCTTGTATTGTATCTGGAACTAGAGTAGAGCAAAGCAATAAAGAGATTGCTAATTTAAAATTCAAGTATCCTAAAGAAGCAATGCATTTAAGAGGTATATTAGCTATTGTTTTAAGACCTGGATTTATTAGAAAAGGGGATAAATTTAAAGTTACTATTCCACCACAATATATTTATGAATCTAATTAAATTTATTTTAAACATTCCTAAGAAGATTGGTTTAATTCTTATTAGAATTTATCAAAAATTATTTTCTTTTGACCATTCCTTTTGGGCTAAACATACTAATTACAGAGTGTGTATTTATCATCCCTCTTGTTCTGAATATACATATCAGGCAATAGATAGATTCGGTTTAATTAGAGGCAGTATTATGGGATTTTTTAGAATAATGAGATGCAATCCTATGAGTGAACCAGGTGAAGATCCTGTTCCAAATTACTTTAGCATTAAAAGAAATAGGGGTTAAATTTCAATTATTTCTTGTTCTTGAGTAAAGATCGTCATAGATACATTATTTTCTTGAGCAAATAACTTATATTGGTGAAGCCAATTTAGATTTTCTATTTCTAAAGATAGGATTTTTAAATCTATTAAGTTAGCACCTTTAACTACAATATAGTTTGCTTTAACTTCTTTATCTACATTTGCAAATTTAGAATAAAACTTTTCTTCCTTTGTAGAATCAGGAATAAACATGTAAGCATAAGAATTATAGAGTTTAAATTCAATTTCTTTATTAAAATCTGAAGCATTAAATTTTGCATTCCATCTAACATTCCCAAAGCTGCCTGCAACATCTACATAACTAAAGTAATAGTTTCTTACACCATTAAAATCAAGAAAAGCATTTATCTTTTTTAATATGTAAAACTTAAGCAGAGTAGAATCAAATCTAAAATTTTTCAATTTTATAATTGCATCTTCTTCTTTATTTATTTCTATATACTCATTAATTTTATATTTATCTATCTTTTCACTAAACGGAGAAAAAGAACTTTGTGTAGCAGAGTAGTATTTTAAATTTAATTCAAAATATTCTATAAATTCTGGACTTACAATAACTGGAAGTTTTGTTGTAGCGTTGCTTAATTTATGTGCAGAACTATTAATTTGCTTTGTACTTAAATCATTTTTTAATACATGAATTAAATTACTTACTCCTTCTGCTATCTCGGGAGCTATATTATCAACAAATTCAAATTTTATTTCACTGCTTAAAAAAGGGAAGTGATATGTATGCAATTTACTCATTAACTCAAGTTTAAATCTACTTTAATATAGTTTAATATAGTGTTAGACAAATTAAAAACAGTAATAATTAAATGGAGCAGAAAAGAATTTTTAATTTATTAAAACCTATAAAGCCTCCTGCAACTTTTTGGGATAAAGCTTACGATTGGGTTTTAGGAAAAGCTAGAATAGTAATTTTGGTTACAGAATTACTAATTGTATTTGCATTTGTAGCAAAGGTAATTGTAGATACAGAAGCAAGAAGTAAAGATGAAGAGATTGCAACACTAAAAGGAGAATTAGGATTTTATTCTTCTGGAAGAGAACCAATCTTTAGAGATTTGCAAAGAAGAGATTCTGCATATTTAAGATTATGGGAATATTCAAGCAGCTATACAGATGTTTTAAACGAAATCTACTCTTATGTCAGAACACCTGGAGTTCAGTTAACCGTTAGAGCAGAAAAAAATAGAATTAGTATATTTGGTTATGATGATTTAAGTGCTGTACAGAACTTAGAAACTCAAATGAAACAGTCACCAACTTTTACATCTGTTTTTGTTGATACATTAACACTAGAACAAAAGGAAGTTCTTCAGTCTACAGGTCAGTATGTGTTGATTGCAACATTATCTAATTTTCAAAGAGGTCAATTACAGTAATATGCCGCCAAGATACAGAAGTGCAAGCAAAAGATTAAATGATTTGTTATCAACTAGCCAAAACAAGAGTTACTTTGTTGGAGCTATAACTGTCCTATTTATTGTTTTAATGACAATGGTTGGTATTTTACCTGCATATAGTGCATTTACATTCCAAAGTGAAGAAAACGGTAAAAGAAATCAATTAATAGAAAAACTAACTAAAAAGTTAGATACATCTAAAAAGCTTACCCAAGAGTATGATGCAAAAACAAAAATGGTGAATTATTTTAAAGAAGTAATGCCAGAAAGTGCAATGCAAGATACTATTATGGATTTAATGAATAAAACAATAGAAAGTAATTCAGCTGCTTTAACTTCTATTACTTTTAATAAGAATCCAACACCTGTATTTACACAATCAGGCTTTGATACTACATATAAAGCACAGCAGATAAACTTGACTATTAAAGGGTCACAAAGTTCCTTATTAAATATTGTAAGAGATGTAGAAGATTCAAGAAGAATATTTAATATTATTGATTTAACATTAGATAGAGTAGTGCAGGAGGATGCTAATTTTACTGAAACAGTAAATGATGGTGAATATATTTTGAATCTACATATAGAATATTACTTTTTTACAACACATTCAGAATAGAATATGAATAAATCTTGGATTTTACTAATAATAATGGGACTTATATTTTTAGCTGCTGCAATAGGCTGGGAAGCTTATCAAAACTTTTCTGGTGCTAGAAGTAATATTGATATTAGTGTAATTGAATATCAAAGAGAAACACTTTTATCTCCTAGATTAGAAAAGCATATTACAACAGATCCTGCATATATTAATAGAACAGATTTAGAGAACTCTTCATCTGATTTATAAGCTTTATTCTCCTCTTAAACTTTGTATAAATGCATCTGCATCACTAATTAATACTTCTCTTGGTTTTGAACCATTGGCTGGACCTACAACACCTAATTCTTCTAATTCTTCTAATAAACTTGCAGCTCTGTTAAATCCAATTCTTAATCTTCTTTGTAAGAAAGATGAGGAACCCTTTTGACTTTGTACTACAATTCTAATCGCTTGTTCTAACATATCGCCTTCGTTTCCAAAATCAGAGTCGCTACCCGTAGAATTTTCTTGCTCTGGATTTTGATTTTCTAAAATTTCATTTACATATTCAACTTCTGGAGCTTGAGACTTTAAGAAATTAACAATATTTATAACCTCTTGCTGATCTATAAATGAACTTTGAAGTCTGCTTGCTTTTGGTTTATCTGGGGCTTTATATAAAAGGTCTCCATATCCTAGTAAACTTTCCGCTCCAATTCTATCTAAAATAACTCTAGAATCAGTTGAACTAGTAACACTCATACCAATTCTCCCTGGAATATTAGCTTTTATAATACCTGTAATAACATTTACAGAAGGTCTTTGTGTAGCTAGTATTAAATGAATCCCAACAGCTCTAGCTTTTTGAGCAAGTCTAACAATTGCAGTTTCTGCATCTACTTTATTTGCGGTCATCATCATGTCTGCCATTTCATCGATTACAATTACAATGTAAGGCATAGCAGCAAAGCCTTTTTTCTGGTTATATCCTTGAATATTTCTTACCTGTTCCTTTGCAAGATTTGAATATCTAATTTCCATTTCTTGTACTGCCCATTTAAGTGCATTTACAACTTGACTCATATCTGTAATAACAGGTGTTAATAAATGTGGAATTCCATTATAGTCAGAAAGTTCTACTTGTTTAGGGTCTACCAAAATGAATTTAACTTCATCTGGTGTTTTTTTCATTAATAAAGATGCAATAAATGAATTTGTTAAAACTGATTTACCAGAACCAGTTGCACCGGCAATAAGTAAGTGAGGCATTTTTTGAATATCTCCAATTATTGAAGATCCATCTATATTTTTTCCAATTGGAACGGGTAGAGCAAACTCATTAGTTTCCATTTCATCGGATTCCATGATTTCTTTAAATCTAACCATATCTCTTTTCGATCTGGGAACCTCGATTCCTAAATATGTAGTTTCAGGTATTGATTCTATTCTTACAGCTTTTGAATCAACTCCAAGCGCTAATGCAATGTTTTCACTTAAAGTCGCAACTTTAGCAACTTTAATACCTAGTGGAATATTTAATGCATATTGAATTACAGAAGGACCAATAAACGAATCTTCTACTTTAGCTTCAATTCCAAAACTTGCAAGTATTTGTTCAATAATTCTTGCATTCTGATCAATTGCAGGTTCATGTGCTTTAGTTTTTTTAAATGGAATTAATAAACTTAAAGGAGGAAGTTTCCAATCTGGATATTTTAAATCTTCTTGTTTTAATCCATCTTCACCAATAGCTCCTTCTTTAATTTCTACACCCGCATGATCCATTTGTTTTCTTGGTACAGGTAAAGGTCTAATGGGTTCATTATCATCATCTTCATCGTCATGATGTTTTCTGGAAGATTTTGATTCAGGTAGAGCAGCCTGTTTCTTTTTACTAATTAAGTCATTAAAATCTCCTAATCTAGCTGCTTTTTCTGGAACTTTTAGTTCTTCAACATCGGGTTCGCCTCTTTTAAATAAGAATTCATAAACCTTACCTAACCATCTTATAAACATTGCAGTATTTTCAATTATTTGGCTAATACTCATAGAAATAGCAAGCGGAAGTACTATTAATACAGCTAAAAGTAGAATTAATCTTGTTCCAAACTCTACAGGAAAAGTACTACCAAATATATCTCTTACAATAAATCTTCCTACAATGCCTCCTAAACCTTGTTCTCCTCGATTTAATTCTCTTTCACTAGTTGCAAATGCAGTTAATAGAGCAGGGAATAAAAAGACTAGTATGCCTTGTGAAATTACACTTTTAGTTTCTGTAAATGGTAGTTTACTTCCTAAGAAATGCAAACCCATAGAGAAAAGGAATACTACAGTTACAATTGTAGAAAATCCAAAAAATTCTCTTGCTTGTGTAAATAAATTCCCTTGATTATCAGATAAAGAGAATAGAGATATTAAAAAGAATATTCCTAATAGTAAACTTACTAAACCTATAACTGTAGAGGTTTCTCTGCTGTCATAGGTAACATGTTTTTTTCTTGCCATGTAAATGAATTAACTGCTTAAAGACCATTCTATCATAGAATAATTTAGCAAAAAAACAAATCCCACTAGCTTTAAAGACAATTTAAAAGTAAAAGTGTTAATATAAAAAATATGAAAGTTTTAGATAAAGAAACAAAGTTTGCTCATCTAGGAAAACCTGGAAGTGTTTTTTCTATGGGATTTGCACGTAGGCTGGATTTAATAGAAGAAAAAGTAAATTTAAAAAATAAAACAATTTTAGATATGGGTTGCGGTGAAGGTGTGTGGTTAAGAGAGTTTGCAAAATTAACTTTACCTGGAAATGTTTATGGAAGTGAATTCGATAATGAGCAAGTAAATTATATTCATAATCTTTTAAACAACGCTACAGAAGATGGGCGTAAAAAAGATAAGCTTCTTCAAATTCCTTTAAACAACATTAAAAATTGTCCAGGAGAGGCTTTAGATTTTAAAGATAATTTTTTTGATATAGTCTTTCATAATGAAGTACTAGAGCATGTTCAAGACGATCTACAGACTTTGAAGGAATGTTTTAGAGTTTTAGATACCGGAGGTAAGTTAATTTTTTTTACTCCAAATAGAGGATGGCCATTTGAAACACATGGAATGTTTTTAAACGGAAAGTATTACTGGGGTAATATTCCTTTTTTACCATGGATGCCCAAATTTATATTTAGAAAATTTGCTCCTCACGTAAGAAACTATTCAAACAAAGAGATTAAAAAACTTATAGAGGAAGCCGGAGGTAAAATCATTTATCATTCACATGTATTTTCAGGATTTGACGGATTAGTAAGAAGATTTGGGTTAGTGGGAAGAATTATTCAAGGTTTTTTCCATACTATAGAAAAAACTCCACTTCATTTTTTTGGTATTAGCCACTTTGTAATTGCAGAAAAAAAGTATTAATCCCATTCCCCCCATTTACCATAGAACTTTTCTGATCTTTCACTCAGTACCTTTTTAAAGATAAATCCTAGACTCCCTACAACTAACATCCCCATAAAACCCCCTATTAACATTTTAGCCAATCCATTATTAATATAACGCCTTTCTGAATGTTTAAACTTTGTATTTAATACTCCAAACCTAAACTTTAATTTTTTTGCTCTTCTAACAATTTCTTGGTCTTCAGCAATCCTTAAATCTTCTTTAAAACCTCCTAACTTTTCGAAAACTTCTCTTTTAAAAAAGAGTGTAGCTCCAGTAGCCATAGCAATAGGTGTTTTTTCTCTAATTTTAAAAGATGTATTGGTAGCAAGATTATGTACTTTTTGAGACAAAACTTCTGATTCTAAATTAAATTGTGCACATGCTAAATCTAATTTTCTTTTGTTAAATTCAGCTATTGATTTTTCTAAGAAGTTAGATGAAAAAGAAATATCTGCATCTAAAAAAAGTAGAATATCTCCTTTTGACCTTTTAAATCCATTATTTCTACCTACACTTTGTGTTCCTCCTTCAATAACAATAGCTCCATAGCTATTTGCAATCTCTCTTGTTCTATCTTTAGAGTTTGCATCAGCTACTATTATTTCAAATTCTTTATATGTTTGATTTTTAAGACTTTCTAATAATTCGCCTATATATAGTTCTTCGTTTAGGCTGGGAATAATTACAGATACCATGTTTTATTTACTTTTAATCGTTATAATTAGCTGTTAACCAAGTAATATTACTTTAATTTGTATGAAAAAGAAAATCTTAATTGTATTAGCAGATGTGGGTAATGGACATCGTTCAGCAGCAAACGCATTAATAGAAACCTTTAAAACCTTAAATTCAGAACATGAAATAAAAGCTATTGATTTATTTGAGTTAGCTGATGTTCAGCCCTTTAATAGTTCAAACGATACTTATTCTTTAGTTTCTAAAAACTATGTATTTGAAGAGTTTAATAATTTGCTTTTTAAATTATTCAATACCTCTATAGGATCAAAGTTATTTTCTCAATACACTACATCTTTAATGTATTCCGAATGTTTAAAAATCATTAAAGAAGAAGATCCTGATTTAATTATTTCAGTACATCCAATTATAAGTATTATTATTTCTTCAATAAAAAGTAGATCAGATCTTAAATTTAAGTATGTAAATGTAGTAACAGATTTAATAACTTTATTTAGAGGATGGGGAAGTAAAGTTGCCGATCTAACATTTGCGCCCACAGTTGGTGCTTATCATAAACTCGTAGAATTTGGGTTAGAACCAAGTAAAATTGAATATCCATATTTTCCTATAAATCCTGCTTTAAAAAATAAAAGAAGTAAAAAAGAAATTATGGATGAGCTAGGATTTAACAATAATCTACCAATAATTACTATTACTGGAGGAGGGGTTGGTACAGTTGCATTAAAAAAGGCAGTTAGAATTATTCAAAAAAGAAAGGACTTTAATCTAATAGTTATTTGCGGAAAATCAGCAGAGTTAAGAGAGGAATTAATTACTAAATACAAAGGCGATAATAATCTTAAAGTGCTCGGATATGTAAATAATATACAGGATTACTTTGAGGTTTCTGAAATTATTATTAGTAAACCTGGTCCTGCAACTGTTTTAGAGATTCAACTCTTTAATAAAAAAGCAATCATAACTAAACCTATTGGTGAACAAGAAAAAGGGAATATTGATCTTGCTCTAGAATCCAATAAATTTAAATATATAGGAAACAACTGGGATTTATTGAATTCCTCACTAGACTATCTTAGAAACCTTGAAGTTGAGGAAGTTTCAATAGGAAGAAGTTTTGATGAATCCGAAATTATCGTAAAAAGAATACTAGAATTGTTAGATTAAATAGTTTAATTTCAGTAGTTATTATCACTTCACTAATCTACCTGCTAACTGATATAATTTTTAGCATTTGATTTGTATTATATAAAAATAATCCTATGTCTAAACGTGATTACTATGAAATATTAGGTGTTTCTAAGAGTGCTTCTAAAGAAGAGATTAAAAAATCTTATAGATCTTTAGCTAAACAATACCATCCAGATAGAAATAAAAGCTCCGATGCAGAATCTAAGTTTAAAGAGGTGCAAGAAGCATATGAAGTGTTAAGTGATGATCAGAAAAGAAAAGCCTATGATCAATACGGCTTTGCGGGTACTCAAGCATTTGGGGGACAGAGCGGTTTTGGCGGAGGATTTAATGGATTTGAAGGTTTTCAATCTGATTTAGGTGGATTTGAAGATCTATTAGGCAACTTCTTCGGATCTTCTTTTGGAGGGTTTGGATTTAACGGAAATTCCCAAAAAGAAACAAGAGATAATAAAGGTGAAGATTTAGAATTTAATTTACAGGTAGAATTTAGTGAGGCAATTTTTGGAGCTGAAAAAATTGTTAAATATAAAAGAAATGTAAAGTGTGATGTATGTAAAGGTAGTGGAGCTAAAAATGGTAAACCTAAAAAATGTACAACTTGTGAAGGAAAAGGAAAGGTAGTACAAATTCAAAATACTTTACTAGGCAGAATGCAAATTGTAAATACTTGTCCAACATGCAATGGAAGTGGAGAAATGATTGAAGATAAATGTCCTAATTGTAAAGGCGATGGTTTAATAAGCAAACAGGAAGAGTTTAAAGTAAAAGTACCAGCTGGTATTCCGGATTCCGTAACATTAAGATTTAGGGAGCAAGGAAATTATGGAAGAAATGGTGGGAGAGCTGGAGATTTATTTGTAACTATTGAAGTGAAAGCGCATAAATCCCTTGAAAGAAGAGGAGATGATATCTACCTAGATAAAGAAATAGATATAGCTACAGCAGTTCTAGGTGGTGAAGTAGAAGTAGAAACAGTTCATGGAGAAGTTTTAATGAATGTGCCTGCAGGTACTCAAAGTGAACAAGTTTTAAGATTAAAAGGAAAAGGGGGACCTAAATTTAGGGGAAGTGGTAACGGAGATCAATTTGTGAAAGTAATTTTAAAAGTTCCACAAAAATTGACAAAAGATCAACGAAAATTATGGGAGCAACTTAAAAATACTTGAGTTTTTTGAAGGCTTATACAGTATAGTGTTTCACGATTTTGTTGACAAAAAAGAATTTAGCTAAATATAATGAAACTATCAGCAAATTTTTGATAATTCAAAAGTTTTCAAAATAGTTTTAATAGCTAAATATGATAGACCTATCTGACCTTTGTGGGTTGCCTATACAGTTTGACAATGATAATTCAACTTTTCTTCTATCCGAAGATTTGTCTTGTGAAGGAGAAATTAAAGTAAAACTCTCAGAAATAACTCCTATTCTTTTAAATAAATATTTAAGATATCCTGAGTTTGTTTACACTCATAGAAGGAATATTAGTTCTAAAGACTTTTTTTGTGATGGAGTTTCTTACGATTTAATGCATATTCCTTTTGGACTCTTAGGAATTGAATATATAAAAACACATGTATATTATTCGGACAGAGTAGAAGGTAAGTATGATTGTATTGTTGAAGTATTGCAAGGTGAAATGACTGTAGTATTGCAAAAGAATGAACCTAAATTAGATGAGTGGCAATATAATACTGGTGTGGAAGATCTTTCTATTATTGTTTTAAGAAAAGGACACAAATTAGCAATTCCTACTGGCTATTTTTATACATTTGTTAATACAGGTTCAGTTCCATTATTAATATCTAGAATTAGTGCAGTTCATAGACATGCCCCTGTAGATTATGAGATTTTAAAAAGAGAAAAAGGTCTAGCTTGTTATATTATTTCTAAGAATGCCAAAATAGAAACGGTTGCAAATCCTAAATATAAAGTTCCTGCAAAGCTAAAACCCACAAGCATGACTACATTTATAGAAAAAAAATCTCAAGACGAATCTCAAAAACAAATTTTCAAAACAAAGGAACCTCTTGCTAAAATGATTGATAATATAAAATCATTTGTTTTGCTTTAATCTTAAGTGAATATAGAATTCAAATTACAGTATAACTATTTAACTCTGCTACTGGCTCTTAACATAGTCATTTTTATACTCGCCTTAGTATTTGATAATATTGTTGGATTTGATGGTAGTTCATTCTATTTATTTGGAGGACAAATTACCTCTCAAATTAGAGCAGGGGATTGGTGGTTATTAGTTACTCCTAACTTTTTTCATATAGATATTCTACACTTTGTTTTTAACTTAATATCGCTTTATAGAATTGGACAAATTGCAATGTATTATTACAGCGGTAGAAAGGTGTTTTTAACTTATATTTTTGGTGGAATTGCTGGTGTCTGGCTTTCTTATGTAGTTTCCTCTTTAGCTGGTAGTAATGTCTTTTCTTTGGGTGCATCAGCAAGTATTTTTGCTTTAATTGGCTTATTACTTGGGGGTACATTTAGAAAGAATCGATTTGGACAAGAATTGCCATTTTCTGTCACAGACATAGCACCATTTATAATTATTTCGCTACTGTTTGGTGTAATGCCAGGTCTTAATATAAATAATTGGGCTCATTTAGGCGGATTAATTGGAGGCACAATTCTTGGTTTCTTAATTCCTAATTCTTTAACTAAGTATTCAAGCAAACCAGAAAAAGCTGTTACTGAATCACTTTACTGGGGAGCATTAATTATTTTTATAATAAGTTACATAGCGTTATTTATTAATGCTTATAATCTTATAACTCAATAGTATGAAAAACCTTATCCAACTTTATCTAATAAGACCAATAAAAAAATATTTTCATATTACGGAATCCGTATTTCAATCAATTAAACTTAAAAATCCATCAAGGAATTTAAAATTAATTGCAGTAACAGGAACTTCTGGTAAATCCTCTACATCTACAATGATTTATCATGTATTAAAAGAGTTAGGATTTAGTACCGGATTAATTTCTACAGTAGAAGCAGTTGCTGGTAATAAAACAATAGATACCGGATTGCATGTAACAACTCCAGATGCTAAGGAGCTACAAAGTATTTTAAGCAAAATGAGAGATGAATCCATAGCTTATGTTGTTATGGAATCTTCTTCACACGCAATAGACCAGGGTAGATTAGGATTATTAAAACTAGATTATGCTGTGTACACAAATATTAAAAGAGATCACTTAGATTGGCATTTAACTTGGGAAAATTATGCTAAAGCAAAAGCAGGACTTATAAATAAACTAAAAAAAGTAGGTAAGGTAATTGTAAATAAAGATGATAGTAATTCATATGATTTTTTAAGACAGTACTATTATTCATTAACTAAAAATCCTTTAAATTTTGTTGAATATTCAAAAAGTTCAGAGGTAAGCAATATTAAAGAAACTCTAGAGGGGTTAACTTTTACATATAAAGATACTATATTTCAGATTCCTGTAATCGGTAGCTATAATATCGATAATGCTTTGGCAGCAATTAAAATAGCAGAAGATTTAGGTGCAGAACTACCAAAGATAGCTAATTCCTTAAGGAGTTTTAAAGGAGTAAAAGGAAGAATGGAAGTAATTCAAAATAAACCCTTTATGGTAATTGTAGATTTTGCACATAATGCAGATTCTTTAGAAAAATCCCTAGATTCTATAAGAAAAATTAGTGGTGTAAATAGAATAATATCTGTTTTTGGATCTGCAGGTTTAAGAGATAGAGAGAAACGATTTACTATGGGCAATGTTGCAGCTAAATATTCTAATATTGTAATTGCTACTGCAGAAGATTCCAGAACAGAAAGTTTATTTGATATTAATTCTAAAATTATTGATGGAGCTAAAGAAAATGGCGCAGAGTTAGTAACAAGATTTAGTAATCATGATCAGTATGTTGATTACATTAAAAATACAGAAAATTTAAATATTGAAGGTAAAAAGGTATTTGCATTTGATGAAGAAACAGTCGATTCCAGATTTGATGCAATTGATTTGGCTGTAAGACTAGCAAAAGAAGGTGATGTTGTAATTACAGAAGGAAAAGGACACGAAAAATCTTTATGTTTTGGTACTACTGAATATCCTTTCACAGATCAAGAGGCAGTAGAAAAAGCTTTAAACAATTAATTTGACTACTTTTTATTACGGTGTACACTTTAAAGGTATCATTTTTAAATTAACTTAAATGAAATCTTTAAAGAATCAAATCTCTAGGTATAAAAAACTTATTATATTCCTTTTAATTGTTTTGACTGTATTATTATTTGTTGTTTTTAGAAGTGCACGATCAGTTAATAGTACAACCAATTTAGTAATTGAAAAAGTTCAAACACGAAATGTAGAACAGAAAGTGTCAGCAGATGGCAATATTCAAGGATTAGATAAAAGAGTAGTATATTTTACTCCTAATCAAAAAGTAACTGAGATTAGAGTAAATATTGGAGGTCAAGTAAATAAAGATGATGTACTTGCAGTATTAACAACCGTTGACGGTAGGAATATTAATACAGAGATAAGATCACCAATTAATGGAATAGTAACTGAATCTAACTATAAGCAAAATGATATTGTAAGTGCAGTATCTTCTGAAGGTTTTGTAATTGTTGATACATCTTCTTATAAAATTGAATTACAAGTAAATGAAAATGATATTGCTAATTTAAAGGCAGGACAACCTTCTAGAATTACATACCCTGCAATCTCTATAGATGAGGAATATTTAGGTGAAGTTGAAAGTGTTTCCCCTGACTCTTTAGCTGACAGTGCAGCTGTAACTTACAGAGTAATTGTTAAGCCTACAGAAGTTCCAGAAGGATTAAAATTAGGAATGTCTGCAAATGTAGTAATAACAACTGCACAAGCAGTGAATGTAATTGCTATTCCAGAAAGCTTTATTGTAGAAAAAGACGATAAAGTATATTTAAAGTTTTTAAATTGGACAGATTCAGAAAAAACTAATTACACAATAGAAGAAAAAGAAGTCCAAATTGGTTTAAGAACAGATGAATATATAGAATTAAAATCTGGAGCTAAGGACGGAGATGAAGTAGTTGAACCTGAATTTGAACCACAAAGATTAAGTATTTTTGGTAATTAAATGACATCAAAAAAATCAGATACTACAACAAATCTAATAGAGTTAAGAAATGTTTTTAAATCCTATAACCTAAATAAGGACAATGAGTTTAGAGCCTTGCGGGATGTTGATTTAATAATTAAAAAAGGAGAGTTTGTAGCAATCATGGGTCCATCTGGATCTGGTAAATCAACATTAATGAATATACTTGGAGCACTGGATACGCCGACTAGTGGACATTATATTATAAATGGTACAGATATAAGCAAGTTCACAGACGATCAATTAGCGGATTTTAGAAACAAAGACGTAGGATTTGTTTTTCAGCAATTTAATTTGTTGCCGAGAATAAATGTAAAACAAAATGTTTTATTACCAACTCTATACGGAAAGATTGAAAGTAAAGAAGAAAGATTAAAAGAGGTTTTATCTAAAGTTGGTTTGCTTGAAAAAATTAATAATAAATCTAATCAATTATCTGGAGGGCAGGTGCAAAGAGTTGCAATCGCTAGAGCTTTAATAATGAATCCTTCTATTATTATGGCAGACGAACCGACCGGTAACCTAGATACTAAGACATCCAAGGAAATAATGCAGATATTTAATGATTTAAATAAGGAAGGGAATACTATTATTTTAGTTACTCACGAAGAAGATATTGCAGCATATGCAAAACGGATTATTAGAATTAAAGATGGGGAAATAGTTAAACAATAATTATGTTTATAGATACATTTAAAATTGCATTAGACTCAATGAAAGCTAACAAAGTGAGAGCTTTGTTAACTATGCTTGGTATTATTATCGGCATTTCTTCGGTAATAGCAGCATTATCGATAGGACAGGCAGCACAATCAGTGATTTTAGAACAAGTAGAAGGTTTAGGATCTAATACTATTACTATAACATCTGGAAACTTTGCTACAGCATTTAGAAGTAGAGCAAGAGCATTAAGTGCATTGAATACCAAAATAGATTATAGAATTGTTGATTTATTGAAAAATCCTGTAAAGTTTAAAGATATAAAAGATTTATCTCCAGAAAGTACTTCGAGTCAAGAAATATTTTATCAGTCTAAATCAGATACCGTAACGGTTTATGGTATAACAGAATCTCATTTTAATGTAAGACAGTTAAGTATAGATAAGGGTAGATTAATAACCAATATAGATAATAATAAAGTTAAAAAGAATTTAGTTTTAGGGTCTTCAATTGCTAAAACATTATTTGGAGAAAGTGATCCTATAAATAAAACAGTAAAGGTAAAGGGTGCATCCTATACTGTAGTAGGCGTGTTAGTAGAGAAGGGTAATAGTAATTTTGATGAAGCAGTATATATTCCACTTAATACCTTAAATGCTTTGATTACAGGTGATAAAAATTTAAATCAAATAGTTGTGCAGGTAAGCGAAGAAAGCAGGATTGATTCTTTAACTGGCAAAATACAAGATTCCTTGATGGAATACTATCGAATTAAAGATTTAGAAAAAGCAAGATTTAGTGTTATTAGTTCAAAAGATATTTTAAGTTTAACAGAAAGCATAACTAGTATTTTTACTGTGCTACTTGCGAGTATAGCAGGAATATCCTTAGTTGTTGGTGGAATAGGTATTATGAATATAATGTTAGTATCAGTAAGTGAGAGGACAAAAGAAATCGGGCTAAGAAAGGCAGTTGGAGCAAAACAAAATGCAATTCTTTTACAATTTTTAATAGAAGCTATTGTTTTAACATTGAGTGGGGGATTAATTGGTATGGTATTAGGAATTCTTTTAGGAATGCTTATTGGAGCTGTTGGAGGAATTGCAGTTGGAGTCTCTATTAATGCTATAGTTTTATCTGTATCGGTATCTGTAACCATTGGGATTATATTTGGATTCTATCCTGCCTATAGGGCTTCTAAATTGAATCCAATAGAAGCCTTAAAGTATGAATAATTATTTAATACTTGCTGGTCCAATCGCTATATTTCTTACGTTAATCTCTATTGCCTTATCGTTAGCTAATTATAAAGACTTTAATATCCTTAACAATGTAATAAGTGATCTAGGCAATTCTGACTCCCAGCACCTCTTCAATGCGTCTTTAGTATTATCTGGAATCCTAATTAATATTTTTTCCTTAACTCTTTATAAAAAGTTAAAGCTTACGGTTAATATTCTTTTTACACTACTGATATCTGGAATTAGTTTAAGTATGTTGGGGATTGTTCGAACTCCTGTAGAAAATATTTGGAATCTAGAAAGACTACTCCATTGGGGATTTGCGCTAATACTATTTCTAGGATATCCAATAGGTATGTATTTAGTAGGTAAGCAAACAAATCTTAAATTCAGTAAATATTACGGAATTCTTTTATTGGGAGTATTGCTATTTCTCCTTTTTATTAGTCCAAGCAGATTTATTATTCAGGTTATAGGTATAATTTTAATATATTTATGGATATTAGTTATGTCAGTAATAGCCATCAAACGTAGATAATATTGTATAATCAGCCATATGGATATTAAAGAATTAATAAAAACTACAATTTCAAAATATTTAGAGCAATTAGGTGTATCTGTAGATGTGGAGCTTGAAACTCCAAAAGATAAAACACATGGAGATTTAACAACTAATATTGCTTTAAAGGTTTCTAAAAGTTTAAATAAAAATCCAAGAGAATTTGCTAACCAAATAATAGAGTTATTTAAAGATTTAAATCCTATCAGCAAAGTAGAAGTGGCGGGTCCTGGTTTTTTAAACTTTTACCTTAATCAAAACCTTACAAAATCTATAATAAATAATATTTTAGAGAATAGTGAATTCGGTAACAGCAATTGGGGGAAAGATCAAACCTGGTTAATTGAGCATACGTCCCCAAATCCAAATAAAGCAATGCATTTAGGTCATTTAAGAAATAATGTAACAGGAATGGCAATTTCTAATTTGGCTAAAGCAGTAGGTGTTAATGTAATAATGGATTGTATAGATAATAATAGAGGAATTGCAATTGCAAAGTTAATGTGGGGATATTTAAAATTTGCAAATAAAGACTCATTAAAAAATGTAGAAGATATAAATTACTGGTATAACAACCAAGAAGAATGGCTTACTCCCGAAGATCTTAATGTAAGTCCAGACAAGTTTATGGATATGCTTTATGTAAAAGGATCAGAGGATTTTAAGGATCCTAATGCTGAAGCTAAAGTTAGAAAATTAGTAGTTGATTGGGAAAGTGAAGATAAAGTTACATGGGAACTTTGGAGGAAAGTTTTAAATTACGTTTATCAGGGTCAAGCAGCAACTTTAAAAAGATTAGGCAGTCACTGGGATTATGTATGGCATGAACATGAGCACTACAAAGAAGGAAAAGATATTGTAGAAGAAGGGTTAAAAAGGGGCATTTTCCAAAAGTTGGAAAATGGAGCAATTATGACTAATCTAAAGGATTATAAATTAGCAGATACTATTGTAATTAAAAAAGATGGTACTTCTTTATACATTACCCAGGATTTAGCCCTGACAAGAAAAAAGATAGAAAAGTTTCATCCAACAAAAATGTTTTGGGTTATAGGTCCAGAGCAAACGCTTGCTATGAAGCAGGTATTTGCAGTTTCTGATCAATTAGGTTTTGGAAATTACAAAGACTTTAATCATATTGCATATGGATTTATTAGTATAAAAGGACAAGGAAAAATGAGTTCTAGAGCAGGAAATGTTATTTACATTGACGATTTATTAAATGATGCTAGAGATACAGTTTTAGAAAGAATAAAAAATGAAAGTTTATCTAATGAAGAAAAGACAGTAGTTGCAGAAAAGGTAGGATTAGCTGCTGTAAAGTATAGTATTTTAAAGGTTGGTAGATTAACAGACACAGCATTTGATTTTGAAACTTCATTAGCATTTGATGGAGATTCCGGTCCATATTTAATGTATACATATGCTAGAGCTTCATCTATATTAAAACAAAAAAATGCTGATTCTGTAAAAGATCTAGAAAATGCATACAATACAGTAGAGGAGCAGGACATAATAAGATTGCTAAATACTTTTGAGAATACAGTTTTAGAATCTGCTATTAATTATTCTCCAAATATTGTTGCTAACTTTTTATTTGAATTAGCTCAGGCTTTTAATAAATTCTATAATCAGCACTCGGTATTAAAAGCTGAAACCGAAGACCTAATTTCTAGTAGAGTGGCTTTAACAGCTGCAACTGCAAAAGTTTTAAAAAAGGGGTTAGCTCTATTGGGTATTGAAACGGTTGAATCTATGTAATTCCTTTTTTAAGGAAAATAGAATTGCTAGTAAAAAAAGGAAGTCCATTATGTTTACTATACCATTCTCGTGAATTAGACTTCTAAACATCCATGCAGCTAGTGCTATAAAAGTAAAATCCCACATACGAACCTTCTTTTTATTAAACATATTTATAAAACTATTTAGTATAAATGCAGTAAATATACTTACTACTATAAGTCCGTTTTGAGTTAGTATATCTAATAAAAAGTTATGAGCTCTATCTACCAGTAAGCCTTTTATTAACCCATACTGTTTAAATACTTCGCCTAAAGTATCAAATCCAAATCCAAAAAATATAATTTTTAATTGCTCTAAACTTAGTGGCTGAGTAAATATATTTAGTATTGAATTATAAATTTCAATTCTTAGATTATATTCAGTGTTTAACCTAAGAAATATAATCGCACAGACTATTAAACCAATAGTTATTAAGGTTAATATTATTGCGAATATTCGTTTCGGCAAAACTTCATATAGTAATACAATACTTATTGCAAAAGCTGCTGATATAATTCCCCATTCGGAATATGTAAGACCTAAAATTACTAAAAATCCAAAAATTAAAAGTCCAAAGTAAATTTTAGTAATAACTCTTAATGTTTTATTAGTATTAAGTCTTAATCCAAAGTAAAAAGCTGATAATATTATTGCCAGTAACAATCTGCCAGCAAACCAATTCGCTTGACCAAAAGTTCCGTTAACCCAAATGCCTTGTAATATTGCATCCGGATTAACAGTTGATAATTCATTAAACTGATTTAAAGCTACACCGCATTGAATAATAGTAGAAAATATAAAACTTAACGAAACTATGTGCCAGTTATTTACATTAATGCTTTTATATACTCCATAAGCTCCCCATAACATTAGTAAGTATGTAATTGCACCCTGCAACCTAAAGTAATTACCCCAGACAGCAATCTCTAAATATGGGGATAATATAGTAGATACTATAAAAAGAACAGAAATTAAGGCTATTATCCAAAATGATCGAGTAATCTTAACTGATTTTTCTTTAAAACTTTTAACGCAGAAGGCACTTGTAGAAAACAATATAATTATTGAGCAGATAATCTGTAAAAATAATACCTTTGGTAATTCGTAGCCTCTAGGCAAGGTATTGTAATCCACTACAAAAGGAGATACAGCAATTCCTACTGCTGCAGTTAGAATTATTAATAATTTAAAAATACTAATAGAATCTCTTTTTAATAAATTTTTTAGAAATTTCATATGGTTTTGCCTTTAGAGATATTAACAGATAAACTGTTATGAATAAATGTTATGCATATGAATAGATTCTTAAAGGCAGCTTTTGTATTCATTACTTGCTTATTAGTAATTACCTTTATAGCCCTACTACCAAATATCAATAGATTTTCCGAGCCACTAGTTCCTGTTATTTCTTATAGTACCCCAGAGTATACAAATTCAAAAGACACAAATACATTAGTAAAAATGCTTTTTTTAGGAGATATTATGATGGCAAGAACAATAGGATCTTCCATTCTTAATGGGGATGATCCATTTAAAAATATCAATCAAAAGTTTAATGAGTATGATGTTATTGTAGGAAATCTAGAAACTGTTGCTTCTGACCCGAAGTACGCAGTTCAAGCTACGGGTAAATTATTCACTTTTAACTCTCCAATAGAATCTATTGATGTGCTTAAAAAAAATAAAATAGAAATTGTAAGCTTGGCAAATAACCATACTATGGATTACGGCCCAGCAGCATTAGTAAACACAATGGATAATCTTAAGAGCAGAGGTGTTTTATACGTAGGTGCAGGCAATAATATAAATGAAGCATTTGCTCCTAAATATCTAAACTACAAAAATACTATAATTGCATTTTTGGCTTTTAACGATATTGAAAACTGGTTTGCAGATGCAACAGATTATTCAGCAGGTTCTGCATTTTTTAATAAAGAACGGATTCAAAACTCTTTAAAAGAAGCTAATGAGAAAGCAGATATTGTTATTGTAATGCCCCACTGGGGAATTGAATATTCCCTTACTAACTCTCCAAGGCAGCAGGAGTTTGGCTATTTTTTTATAGACAATGGTGCAGATGTTGTAATCGGTGCTCATCCACATGTAGAACAAAATGAAGAAGAATATAATGGTAAAAAAATCTATTACTCTTTAGGTAATTTTGTATTTGATGATATGTGTCCTATTCCTAATGCTTGTGATGCTTCTATTGTAGAAGTAATTATTGAAAATAAACAATTAATCTCAAGTTCTTCTATTAAAGTAAAACTGCAAGATAATGGTTATCCCGAATTAAAGTAATCTTCTTTTTTCTTTTAGTAGATCTCTTATTTCTGTAAGAAGCTCTTCTTGTTTATTTACTACCTGTTTAGCTTCTTTCTTTTCCTGCTTTTTTTGTTCTAATTTTATTGAATTTAATGCTTTAACTACAAGGAATATACAAGCGGCAACAATTAAAAAATCAAATGTATTTTGTAAGAAATTGCCGTAATTTATTGTAACAGCTGGTACAGTATTGCCAGCAGCGTCTATATATTCAGGTTTAAGAATAAACTTTAAAGCGGTAAAGTTTACCCCGCCAATAATTAAACCAATTGGAGGCATAAATATATCTGCTACTAAAGAAGATACAATCTTTCCAAATGCTGCTCCAATAATTACACCAACGGCAAGATCAATTACATTGCCTTTTACAGCAAAGTTTCTAAATTCTGATAAGAGTCCCATAAATTTCATGACATAAGGTTATACTAACAATTATACATCAATTAATACCTTAGTTTTGCTACAAAAGGGACTTCTAAAAGTGGCGAATCTTTATCTAGTACAAAAACCTCACCTCCTGTTTCAAATACTTTTTTTAGAATCCAATCGTTCAAATTTTCTGTTTCTACAGATCCATCTGTTTTAGTTGTATATGGTAGATCTCTATTTAATATATATCCTTTAGTTCTAAAGTCTTCCTTTATGTAAACTTTTTGAATTCTAGCTTCAGCAGCAGCTGATACAATATCTTCAAGCTCTTTTTTAAAAGTTCCGTCAATACTAGTTTTATATTTATTTAGCTTTTCTTCTGTAATCTTGTTTGTACAATTTGCTAAAGCTTGTTTAAATTCATTCTCAAAGTTTGCCTCATTATCAATTATCTTTATTTCTAAACAAGGTGCTGCACTAGAAAAGAACTTTAATTGTTCAGTTAAAAAGTCAGCAAAGGGAGCAAAGTCATTTGAATAAAATACAATAATATTTTTGTACTGATTTTGCTGTTTCGCAAATTCTTTCAAGTTTTCAATTGCATCATTAAGTATCTTTTTTGAAAACTTAGACTCTTTTTCATCTGCAGCACTTCCTCCATGTATTACTCCGGTTGCTCCAGGTGTTCTATTTCTAAATCTATCTTCGTATGCTTCCAGAATTACATTTTCAATAGTTTTTATGTGTTTAAATTCACTATTTAATAAAAAGAACTTTGTTTCTTTTCTAGAAATATAAATACATAAATTATCTTCAAAGTTCTGAGTCATTTTAAACAAATTAGTTAAGGAAAATACCTTACTGCAACTTTGATAATCGCTTACTGGGATGTCAGAAAAAACAACAACTATACTTTCATTTAAAGTAAAGTTTAAATCTTCTGGAGTGCTAAAGTCAGCTGCAATAAATATTCCTACAGATTTTTTATAAAAGGGTAGAGTAATGATTTGTTGAATAATTTGCGAAGCTAATCCATTTATCTGCAGTCCTGATAGTTTGTTTGTACATTGCTGCAGCGCTACCTTAATTTGATTTTGAAGTTCAGATTTGATTATGCTTTCACTCCAATTATCCATTGATCTGTATACTGTTATACAATCAAGATTATTAAATGTAGCATTTTTAATTAGATTAAATACTAAACCTAGCTGTGGGGGCATAAAGTAGCATTAATATTTAAAATCTCTACTTTATTCTAATTAACAACTATAGGGTTTGTGTAAATAATCAGTAAATTAATTTCTTTTTTCTACAACAATAGTACAGTTTGCAATTACAGCAGTTATTGCACCAATTGCTGCTAAGTAAGGAGCTAATAAAGTTCCAACTAATCCTATTGTTAATGGAATTTCTAAAAGAGAAACACCTTTATCATTTTTAATTATTATTCTTCTGGCATTTCCTTCTTGTATTAATTCTCTTACTTTTTGCATAACTTGATCTCCAGAAAGTTTAAACTCTTCTGTATGTGTATTTTGCTTTTGTTCGTTGTTTTGATCTTCCATAATTTAAATATTAATAATTAATTATTTACTGCATCTTTAATCTTTTGAATATCAATCTTTTGCATTTGCAGCATTGCTTGTGCTGCTTTTACAGCTTTATCTTTGTCTGAATTATTCAATAAATCATTTAACTCTGTAGGTACAATCTGCCAAGAAACTCCAAACTTATCCTTTAGCCATCCGCACATACTTTCTTCTCCACCATCTGCTGTTAATTTATTCCAATAAAAGTCTACTTCTTGCTGATCTTTACAATCTACCATTAAAGAAACTGCTTCATTAAATGTAAATTTGTGTTCCAGTCCACTATCCATAGCAGCAAATGTTTGTCCAAATAGTTCAAATTGTGCATACATTATTCTGTCTTTATCATTTCCATCTTGGTATCTAGAAATCATATTTATTTTAGAATCTGGGAATAAAGAAGTGTATAAATTTATAGCTTCTTCTGCCTTTCCTGCTTGTTTTCCTACAAATAAGAATGATGGAGTTATTTTTAAAGGAGTTTTTGTAAGGCTTAACTGCCAGCTTAATCCAAACTTATCCTGTATCCAAGCGTACTTCTCACTAAAATCATACTTCTGCAATTCCATTAAAATTGATCCATCTTCAACTAATTTATTGTATAAGTTATTGATTTGTTCTTCAGATTCACATTCCACAGATAATGAAATGGCAGGTGTAAAGTCGAAGCCCGGTTCTCCATTGATAGCAATGTATTTTTGATTATTTAATTCAAATTCAATAGTTAATATATCTCCTTCTTTTCCTCCTGGAAAGTCGTTACTGGTATAGTATTGAGTACTTAAAATCTTCCCATTAAAAAGACTGGTATATAAATTTATAGCTTCTGTAATATCTTCATTAGATTTAAACCACAGATTTGTAATTATTTTTTGCATTATTTTATTTTTAATTAATTATTACCTAATTATATCTTAATAGTAGTAATAAATGATTACTTTACAGTTTTTATCGAGACTCAATGTTAATTTATTGTAAAACAATAAAGGTGGTGATATTATTTCTTTATTAAATAATTTAATTTACGAAAATTATGAAAAAAGACTCAACTTTATTATTAAAAACTGTAGTTTTTGGCTTAGGGTTTTTAGTTATAGGATTTAATCTTGCAGCAGTTAGAGCCCTGATAATCGGTGATGATTTAGCTGAATTCAGCTTAGTTTTAGCTGTTTTAATGATATCAACATTACCATTTTTTTACGGTCTTTATTTAACGTTTAAGTTGTTAAAGTATATAGATGTAGACAAAGGCTTTTCTGAACTTTCTGTAAAAGCTTTAAAGTCAATGAAGAACTGTGCTTTAATAGTATCTTTAATTTATGTCTTAAGTATGCCTTTTGTGTATTTTGTAGCAGATAGAGAAGATGCACCAGGTTTAGTAGCTATAGGATTAATACTAGTTTTTATAGCTGTAGTTATTGCAACTTTTACAGCCGTACTAGAAAAGTTAGTAAGAAATGGACTAGATATAAAGTCAGAAAATGATTTAACTGTTTAAACTTAAATATATGGCAATAATAGTAAATATAGATGTAATGCTTGCTAAAAGAAAAATGAGCGTTACAGAATTGGCTGAAAAAGTTGGTATTACAATTGCAAACTTATCTATTTTAAAAAATGGAAAAGCAAAAGCTATTAGATTTTCTACCTTAGAAGCAATTTGTAAAGCTTTAGATTGCCAACCTGGAGATATTTTAGAATACAGAGAAGAGGAGCTTAAGTAGTTAACTTTTTCTTCTTTTATTTAGAACTACACCCTGAACAGAGGGGCTAATTGCTTTATCTTTCCTATGAATACATCCATACCAACAGCAAGGTCTGCGTATTCCTTCTTTAAGTTCAGCTTTAAGTCTATCTATATGTTCTTTTCGGGTTTCTTCTTTTTTAACTGAAATAGTCCAGCAAATCCATTCATTACGGGCAAGTGGAGTAAGATCCTGCCATACAGCAAGTGCTTTAGAGTCAGATTCTAAGGCTTTACGTAAATCCATTGGAATTTTGTGTGCTGTCCCGCCAGAAATAGTTTTA
>CAYPVU010000032.1:0-12178 GCA_964414295.1 uncultured Candidatus Saccharibacteria bacterium
TTGCGGTGATGGAATATGTAATACTGGTGAATTATGCGAGAAGACATCTCCAACTGCAACTACTTATAAGGCATGTACGCTCGTAGGCAGTGTCACTACTGTTGCGGACATTCCTAACTGTGAAATGACTGGTACTACGTAGTGCCAGCAAGGTCCTCAAAATAAATGTTATGAATGTACTAGTTCGGTTAAAGATGGAAACATGTGCGAAGAACAAACTGTAAGTGGTGCTAGTTGTCCAACTGGCTGGACTACAAACTCTAGCTGTGCTGCCGATGCTCCAAATGGTTCTTGCCCTGTTCAAGTAACTTGTGGTGCTGCTTGTAATGAAACTAACAATTTATGTCCTCAAGGACACACTTGCAATGCTGGAATTTGTAAATTGAATACTTGTCTTACTCCAGGAAACTGTTCTGATAATTCCCTGTACACCAACTGTTCCAGTTTGTGGCGGTTCTTGTACAACAAATGCTCAATGTCCTAATGACCATAGTTGCAACAATGGGAAATGCGTTCTTAATGGATGTACATCTTCAACGTGTACAAATGGTTGTGTACCATTATGCGGAGGTCCTTGTTCTACAAATACTGACTGTCCTAACAATCATAGTTGTTCAGCTGGTAAATGTATATTAAATGGATGTACAGCATCTACATGTACTAACGGATGTACTGTAATTCCTCAAATTCCTGAAACTGGAATTGAAGATGATGCTAGATTACTAATTATAGGTTCACTATTAATAGCAGGAGGATACGTAAGTCTAAAATTAAGTAATAGAAAAAATTTACTAACCGGATTATTTGAAAATGTATCTGGTTCTTATGAAGATAAAGCAGAGAGAAAGTTAAGGAAAAAAGCAGAAAAATAAGCTAAAAGCCCGCTTTAAGCGGGCTTTTTTTATTCAAGAATTTCCTTTTCTTTAATCAATATTTAAAGTCTCTCCATGTTTTCTTAGCCATTGACGACACTCCCTATAATTAGGATAAATATCCTCTACTATCTTCCAGAAGGCTGCTGAATGATTTAATTGAATTGTATGGGCAAGTTCATGAATTATTACATAATCCAAAATATAAGGAGGAGCTAATATTAATTTCCAATTAAAGTTCAAGTTCTTTTGACTGGAACAGCTACCCCATCGAGTACTCTGCTCTCGAATGCTGATTTTATTATATGCAAAGTTATATTCTGCAGCTAAATCTTCTACTCTTTTAATGATAAGCTTTTTTGCATAATCTCTAATCCATTTATTCAGTAATACTTTAGGGTTAATATTATCTTGATCTGATAGAAAAATAATTACCTTATCTTCTGTTGTTATAACTCTAGCTTTTGAAAACTTTTTATTTGAAACCTCAACCGTGTAAGATTTATTTTGAATACTTATTTGCATAGCAATAATTAACGATTAATTATTTTATCATGTACTGCTAAATCTATTCTGAACTCTAACCACCTTAAGTAATTGCCTATACTTTACAAACCTTTTATTTAAAAACTTTTTTATTTGATTTCTATTTCTAAAAGACTCAGTAACAATTATAAAAACTATAGTTATATATCCAAAACTTACTAGGTGCTGAGAATAATCTGAGTTATTAGAGATTGGTATTAATTTATTTAAATCGGAATAGTTACTTTGTATATAAGAAACTGGAGTATTTGCAGTTTCCTGAGTCCCTAACACCTGGGAAAAGTCAGTTTCGATTTCAATAACTCTAAAGCTGCCTCTATAGAAATCTATAGAGCCCTTAACTTTTATTGTTTTCCCTTTGGTGTTGGTTAAGGGACTAAAGGTTTTATTGGTATAAATAGAGATAATCTTATTTTGCGTCAATAGCTTAATCCTATTACTATAGATTTCTTGAATTTCCCCATCTAAGTAAACATTTCTTCCAACATCATCTAAAGTTAAATCTGTAAGACTAACTTCTATAAAGTTTGGATTAAAGTAATCAATTACTTCTATCTCTGCAGAATTGATTTCTAATGTTTTTGCACCATTATATGTAATGACTTTACCTTTTATATTAGCTATTGTATTTACAAACTCACTAGATAAGACATCTGTAGTTTTAACTTTTAACCGTCCTGTAGCATCTTCTAAGAAAGCAAACTTATCTATTAGATTATTAATGTTTACTTGCAAATAGACAATAGTACCACCTTTCAAGTCTTTTACTTTAGAAAGAGTGGCTTCTTGAACAGAAGATGAGGAATCAAAAAACTTATTCTCACTTCCGGGAGTAGGAATTGAAGTTTCAGCTACTTGATTAGTATAGCTGCCATTTTGAAGTAATTTACCTATTGACTTAGATTTATCAACTTCTTTATATATAAAAGAATCAATAGAATTACCATTCGTATCTAAAAGATAAATTTCATCACCTGAATTATTTAAAGTAATACTAAGATTATCTTCAGCGATTGCATAGTATTCTCCTGCTTTTATATATACATCTGGTAATTTAAGTTTTCTATTTGTAATTCCTGTAGAACTCTTTTCTTCTATATAATAGTTAGCTAAAAGAATATCAACTTTATCTGAATTGTATATTTCTAACCATTCTTTATCTGGAGATTCAGGATTAGGGTAAACCTCAGTTATTAAAACTTTATTAGAAATATGGTTTTGAAGAGTAATATTCTTACTAGAAAAAGACCTTACTTCATTATCAAATCCTAGCTCTAGGTTAATTACATTATTATATTTTGTAGTAAATGAATGTGGATTAGTTAGTTGGTTATTAAATGCATCAAACCATTTAACTGATACTGGACTTAAGTTACCGGTTAATTCATACTTAAAGTATATAGGAGTATTCACAAATGCAGAAAGGGTATCTACCCATGTAGTATTATCTGTAGAAAAGAATATTTTAGCTGTTATTGAAGTTTGAGGGTATGAAGGCGGCAAACTAAAACATTCAGATTTAATATTGCTACTTTCTTTACCAGGAGTATTTAAAGTAGAAATTACAATATTAATACTGCACAAAGGACCACCAAACTCCCAAGCAGAACCTTCTTTAGAGTCTCCATACACAAACTCGTGATTAATATTTCCAGTCGAGTCAAATAACTGTATTTTACCGAAGTCATTATAGAAAGCTAGCTTACTACTGCCGATAGATATACCTGAAACATTTCCATAAGTAGACAAATCTTCTGCAATCAAAAAGTACTCTTTAGGTTTTATTTGAATATTAGGAAGTAGAATCTTTTTTGATGTACCAGATTGACTATAATTTAATAGATACCAACTTTCGAGATTAATAGTAGTAGCTTGATTGTTATAGATTTCAATATACTCTTTTCCTGTGTCCGTTCCAGTTGCATCAGGTAAAACCTCAGATATAAAAATACTTCCTGTATCAGCATTTACAGTGAAAAAGTTTATAAATAAGAAAAAAAGGATAAGTAAAAAGGTAGCTTTCATCAAAAATAATTTAATAATTACGTTTGAATGCTACCTTTTTATATTTACAATTTTATTACTTGTTTAAGAAAGCTTTAGCTTTGTCTAATTGAGTTCTTAATGATGCAGGTAATTTATCTGGACCATAATAGACTTGTAGAACTCCACCAACCACATTCCAAATAACCATTCCAACAACTCCCCAAATCATAGCTCCAATAAACCAACCGATATAATCAGCTAAACCTGGAGTATAGTAAATTCCAAAGAATGTACTTCTAACAAATAGGAAACTACTTACTACTGAAGCTATTCCGCCTCCGAATCCTGAAATTAAACCAGCAATAATTCCAGTTACAACTGTATGTTTAAATACATCTGCAAGCTTATCCTTGCTTCCACCTACTGCAGTTATAACAACATAACCACCAGCAATTCCTACTAACCATATTAATAGGCTAAAGAAAAAACCTAAGATTGGAATTATACCCAATAAATTTAGAACAGCTGCTACTGCTCCAAAAACTAATCCTCCCTTGACTACTGCTTTAGGGAAAAGATCTGAAGACTTAGCTTCATTCATAGTCTTTTAATAACAATTTAATTAATTGAGTTTAAAACTTATTGTAAGCTAAGTCAATAAACAATATCCAGCATTATTATTTATTCAATCAGATGTTATAATTTTTACATCGTATTGTGAGGGAGTGTGAAGCATGGTTAAGTACTTTACATTAAAGAACCTGGCAGTAGCACTTGCAGTAATTTTGTGGGTGTAGTTCAGCTGGGGAATGATCCTCACTTTGCTCGTTGGACCAGTGGTGGTTGTCCACGGCTGGTGGCCCAGATACAATACAGAGCTTTCTGTACTATTCTGGGAAGGTTTTTTATAGTTCAATACTTTTTGATTAAGCCATTACTAAGGCTAGATCAAAAGATTCGAGTAGCGAACGTAAAAGCCCGACGGCAAAAAGAAGGGGCGGCATAGCCGCCCCAACCCTTTATTCACTAAATTCTTCAGCAGCTTTTTTAAACATTTGGTTATGAACCTCTTCTCTTTTCATTGCGGTTTCAAATGCTTTAATTGCTCTTTGCTTTTCTTCTTCTGTAGCTGCTGTATCATTCTTTGCCTCTTCAATCATTTTTGGGTACATTTCATCAATTTCATCCTGTTCTCCAAAAGCAGCTGATTCTATATTTTCTTTAGTAGATTTAACGAATCCGGCAGCCAATAAGTGATTAATTCCATGAATTGTTTCTGCACCTGCAGCTTCTTCAAATAATTGGGCAACTTCAGGATGTCCTTCTTCCATAGCTTTTTGAGCAAAAGCCATATATTTTAATCTAGCAAAAGCTTCACCTTCTGCAGCTTTAATTAAATTATCGTAAGTTACAGACATATTTAATAATTAACAACTATTAGACTTATTATATACCTGTAAAATTAAATAGTATAATTAGCCCATTAAATTAATAAATTAATGAAGGAAATAAACTTTTACTTTCACATACCATACTGTAAAGCAAAATGCAGGTTCTGCAGTTTTTACGTTATTCCGGGTAGAAAGACTCGATTAGATGATTACTTTTTAGCTCTGCATAAAGAGATTTTAAGTTATAAGGAAACTCTCAATAATTACAATATTAAAACTATTTATGTAGGAGGAGGAACACCATCCTTAGTGGATTCACATTATGTATCATCTACAATTCAACTTATAAAGTCAAACTTTAATGTAAATAGCGATTGTGAAGTTTCGGTAGAGACAAACCCAGAGACTATAACTGAAGAAAAAATAAAAGATTATATAAATGCTGGAGTAAATAGAATAAGTATAGGTTTGCAATCAACTAATAATCAAACTCTTAAGTTTTTAGGAAGACTTTATACTTGTGAAGAATTTAAAGAAAAATATTCTATAGTTAAATCATTAAAATTTAATAATGTTAATTTAGATTTAATATTTGGAATCCCTAATCAAAGCATAGAAGAATGGGAAGAGTCTTTAGTAGATACAATTGAATTAAACCCTAATCATATTTCTACCTATTCATTAGAAATTGATGAAGATTCAATTTTTGGATACCTTGAAAAGAAGGGACGGTTTAAAAGAGCAGATGAAAGCATTGATAGAAAAATGTATAGATTATCAAAGAAAATACTAAATCAGCACAATTACAATCAATACGAAATTTCTAATTTTGCTAAAAGTGGATTCGAATGCAAGCATAATCAAAATATTTGGAATGGAGAAGATTATATTGGGTTTGGTGCATCTTCTCATTCAAGGTTTAACTCTACAAGATTTAATAATATTAATAGTTTAGAAAAGTATATTGAACTTATAAATACAAATCAGGACACTAAAGAAAATATTATTCAACTAACCGAAGCAGATCTTTTAAACGAAAGAATACTTCTAAATTTAAGAACAACAAAAGGAATTAATGTTTTAAAAGTAAATAATGATTTTAGAATCGACTTTATTAAGAATTATGAATCTGAATTATCTGAATTATCAAAATTAAAACTAGTAGAAATAAACAATAACTATATTAGCTTAACACCTAAAGGACAAGATTTAGAAAACTTTGTAGACTTAAAACTTATTAACTAAACCAGCGTTTAGGATTAGCACTAAATGTAAGTATGTTACCTTCGGGATCTTTTACCTTTAAGGTTTGTGAATGAAGCAATACTCTACTATATTCCTCACCTCCATAAATTGAATCTCCTACGATTGGGAACCCTAAGCTATTTAAATGAACTCTTATTTGATGTGTTCTTCCAGTATGCGGAACAACCTTTAATAGACTATAAACTTCTTCATCCTTATAAATATTTTCTTTAAAATAAATATCAGTTTCTGCATATTCATCTCTTACAGAATCTGTACTTACTCTATAAACATAACCCTCGGGACTTTTACCTATAAATCCACTTACCTTTATAGAATTTCTATTACCAATTACTTCTAAGAAATCCCCTTTTACAACAGCTAAATACTCTTTTACTACTTCTCTTTTCTTAAATTGCCTTGTATAAAAATTATGAGTTACTAGATCCTTACTAAATAAAATAATGCCTGATGTTTCTTTATCTAATCGATTTACAGGTCTTACTTTAACAAAAGGATTTTTACTATTTAAAATATAATGAGTTAACCCATTCATTAAAGTATCTGTTAAATGATTATAAGAAGGATGTACAACAATACCTTCATCTTTGTTTACAACAATTAGGTTTTCATCTTCAAAAACAATATCCAGAGGCATTTCAACTGGTGTAATCTCTGTTAAATTTGATTGACTTATATAGTTTTTAAGTGACTGCTCATCAAACGTAATTAAATCACCTTCTACTAGAATTTTATTAAACTTAGGGAACTCGTTATTAACCTTTACTACTTTACTTAGTATAAGTTTCTTAACAGTGGTCCTAGATAACGTAGGCTGAACCATACTAATATACGAATCTAGACGGGTTCTTCTATTTAAATTTTCTGCTTTAATTTCCATAAACTAATTATACTATTAACTGGCAATGTACACCTAAATTTACTATATTGTATATATTACTTAAAGTTTATTTGTATTATGGATACGCAACAAGATATCAGTTCCACGGTCGAGTCAGGTCCAACAATGCCTAAGGTTGAGCCAACTTTACCTAAAAGAAAGAATAAAGGGCTGATTTATGGAGGAATAGCTTTGGGCTTAATTGCATTGGTTATCACAACAATAGCATTAACAATGCTTTTAACTAAGGATAGAAGTACTCCTACAAGTAGTGGCAATAATAATGTAAGCTACACAGTCACTAACACTACTTTAATTCCTACAGAAAGTAATGAGACTACAAATGAGGAATTAAGTTTTGATATTGATACATCACCTTGGGGATCTAATAGATCAGTTAATGTCAAGTTAACGGTTCCAGAAGGTACTACTCTCCAAAAAGAAGTGAAAAGTCATGAATTAGGATATACATTAACAAATGGAGCTAACTCTATGTATGTATTCTTACCTTATGAATCTTTCCCTGTAGCCTACAGTTCTATTCAAGAAGTAGGCACTAATGCACAGTTTGGACCCTTATCAAGATTTACAATTGCTGCAGAAGTACATAAAGATACGTTTTTTTACACATCCAACCAAAATCTAAATGGAATATGTACACAAGAAATGTATGGTTATGATGAACCTTGCGGTGAAAGATTTATTGGAACAGCTAATGATGAAAACATATTTGTAAGTTGCCCGGTTTCTTCTAAAGAGTTCTGTGACAATGCAGTAGTTTCAATTAAAGTTAGAACAACTACTCAACCACAGTCCACTAAAAGTTTATCTTTAGAAATAGATTTCAGTGACTGGATGAATTACTCAATAAAAAAACTGGAACTAGCTAATGTACCAACATCTGCAAGTGCCACTTTAGTTAGTGAACAAGGTAATAGGGTTAAAGGTTATAGGATACAAAATAATGAATTCAGTCTATTTCTTTATTACCCTTACGAAAGCTTTCCTGGTCGAGTGCTTTCAGAAGAAGGCAACATATCTAATGAACAGTTTGGTACCATAAAGAGAGTAAAATTTAATGATGCTCCTGATAAAAGTTATTATGTAAATGAAAGAAATTTCTTTAATTGCAACGATATTATGATAGAGGGTTGGGAAGGAAAGTGTGCGGGATTTTATATGAAAGAAGACTCAACTTCCGATTCAGAACATGCATTTGCAATTTGTGAGAGAGGAACTGAAATCTGCGACAGTATAATTACAACTCTAAAAACTTCTACAATAAAAAAATAAAGTTTAGGGCTAGAGTCTTTTTCGGATTCTAGCCTTTGTTTCATTCATAAAAGCATATTTAAGCCAATCCATACTAACATTGTCTTTTTTTTGCGTAAGAATTTCTATAACATCACCGGTCTGCAATTTATAATCCATACTTACCATTTTGCCATTCACTTTAGCACCTGTATATTTATAACCTATATCTGTATGTATTCTAAAAGCAAAATCGATTGGCGTTGCACCTTTATCTAACCTTATTACTAAACCTTTGGGTGTAAATACAAATATACTTTCAGCAAAAAGTTTAATTTTATAAGCACTAGATCCCTCTTCTTTCCACTTTATTAAATCTTCAGTAAGTGTAAAAGAACCCTTTTCTCCTTTAGATTTTAACTTATAAATTGCGTGGCTTGCAGGCCCATATTCATTATAATGATGCATTTCTTCTGTCCTTATTTGAAGCTCCAAGGTTGTACCCATAAACTGTATTATTAAGTGAATAGATTTATATCCATTCACTTTAGGATTCGAAATGTAATCAACAAACTCTTCGGGGTATATTCCATATTTAGACTGAATTAAGCCCAAGACCATATAACACTGCTCTACTGTACTAACAATTACCCTTGCGGCATATATATCGAACAAACCATGGACCATTTCCGGCTTTAATTCTGTATTTGAATCCTTTAAAAACTTTCTTTTTATCTTTAAATAAGCGCTATAAATGCTTTTTTTTCTAACCTGTATAGGCTGATATTTAATATTGTATGTATTCAGCAATTCTTGTATTTCGCTTTCAAAAGCATCAAATATATCTTTAGATCTAGTAAAGTAATTATCAATTTCTTCCGAAATAATCTTATATTCTAAAGGTTTTAAAATTTTAAATGAAGCTTCTTCAATTAATGATTGTATTAAAGACAAACCTAAATACTCAGCTAAAGGTCCATATATCTTTATTCCTCTATCTGCTGCTCTTAATCTTTTATCCAGCTCTAAATTATTTAGATTTAAAATGTTGTGAAGTTTTTCTGTAAGACGAATAATTAGAATCCTTACATCTTCAGTTGCATTAAAAATAAGCCTTTTAAAGTTCTCCATTTCAATATTCGAATTGTTAGTTTCTACATTCTGAGAAATTTTTCTTATATGAGAAACTCCACTCACTATAAATGCTATATCGGTACCAAATACTTTATCTAATTCATCCATTGTTATAGGAGTTTTTTCTAATATGTCATGTAATAAAGCTGCTGCAATAGAGACTGAATCTAAATTTAATTGAGCAATATATTTGGCAACAGTTAAAACGTGAGTAATTTGAGTTTCGCCCGAGATTCTTAACTCATTCTTATGGGCGTTTTGGGCAAAATTATAGGCGTTTTCGATTAGCTTTTTTTCTTCAATTGGCAAGTCAACTGGCAAAAAGCTTAAAAGATCCTTGTATTCTGTTATCTCGGTTAAATCAAAATTATGCATAAACCTTATTGGTAATGCAATTTTAACAGAAAAAGAGGCTTAATCCTTAGAATCTGTAAGTTTTATAAATGAAAAGTAACCAATCAAGCCTATACTTAACACAGAAATTATAGAAAATGCGATCCCAGTATTAAATCGATCTATTAACATACCCATAAAAAGGTTACCTGCAAAAGTAGCAACCGCCATTAATGTTACCAGCAAACCAATACCAGTAGCTTTATATTCCTTTGGGATGTATAACGACAACCAGGCTTTACCAATACTATCGTAAATTGTGCCAAAAATGCCCCACAGAACAAAGGTTAAGACCAATAAAGGCAATGTAACATTATAGGCAAAAAGTCCATAAACTAATGCAAATACTACCATACCCGCAACCATAGACTTTTTATGCCCTAATTTATCACTTAATACTCCTATTGGATTAGCTACTAGTACAAAACTTAAATTGTAAATTATGTATAAGATTACAACTATAAACTCTATTGGGAATGTAAATCCAAATGCATTATTTAAGTTCAAAATTTCTCTGGCTCTTAATAGAAAGAAAAAATCGGTTGAATTTAAAAATGCGATTAGAACTAATCCTAGCAATAGTTTTTTATAATTAGTTGGTGCAAGCTTTAAAAAGTTAGCAAAGGAAATTTGCTTACCTTTAGACTGTACTGGCGCATCTGAATTTTGCTCTTTAACTTTTATTAAAAAGGTTAGAATTAATGCTATTACGCCTGGTATTAGTGTTAATAGAAATAATTGAGAATAATTATTATTGCTTGCTATAAGTACAATAAGAGCTACAACTGGTCCTAAAGCTGCACCCAAAGTATCCATTGATCTATGGAAGCTAAAAACCTTACCTCTATTCTCTTCTTTAGATTCAGCAATTAAAATTGCATCTCTTGGTGCAGTTCTTATACCTTTAGAAAATCTATCAGTAATTCTAACAAAAAGAATAAAAGGCAATGACTGACTTAAGCCCAATAATGGTTTAGCAAAAGCTGATATACCATACCCCAAATTAATAAATATTACCTTTTTACCCAATTTATCCGAAAAGAGTCCAAAAAAGACCTTACTTAATCCTGCTACTAATTCTGCAATTCCTTCAATTGCCCCAATTGCTGCATAACTTAAGCCTATAGAAGTAAAATATAAAGGCAATACAGGATAAATAATTTCACTGGCTATATCAGTAAAAAAAACTAACAAAAGATAATAAAAGAATATTTCTAGTTAAAAACTTTTTCATTTAATAATTAGTTAATGCAAGTACAAAACTTTTGCCTGCAACAGCAGAACTAAAAGATTTATCTTTATATATAAATGTAGGATTAGGAGTATAAATTGTATTTAAATCTTTTGTAATTACACCAGAATTATTTTCTCCAAAAATTATTAATTTATTATTAGTATCAGTAAGAACACTAAAATCGTGACCTGCTGAAATTGAAGATATGTTATTAACGGAAATTAGTTTAGGTGTAACTTCTTTATCACTGCTTTCTTTTAAACCTAGAGACCCTCTTAAATTATGACCCCAACTATAAACCTTTCCGTCCTTAGTAAGTGCTAACGAGTGCCTAAAACCTGCAGAAACTTCTGCAATATTTTTTAAACCAGGAATTTTATAGGGCTTCATATGATCTGGAGTATTAGATACCTGACTATACAAGTTACAACCCACTCCCCAAACCTCTCCATTTGTATCTATAGCTAGAGTATGTCCCCAACCGGCAGAAATTTTAGTAATAGAATTAAGACCTTCTATTTTAATTGGGACTTTAGAAGTAAACCCAATAACCTCTTGATTTGCACAGTAGGAATTAAAGTCTTCTGATTGATTATTAATATTATTCTCATTCCCTCCTAATGAAGTTGGATCGTAATAACCTCCTACTCCAATAACTGTAGTAGGATTTGCTAGCCATTCTTCTGCTTTTTGACGCTTACTTTCTTCACAGGATCCTCCCCATGCATAGACTTCTCCATATTTATTAAGTGCCAGACCAAATTTATATCCTGCACTTATTTGAGTTATATCTTTTAACTGATTAATTTTTTTAGCATAAATACTTTCTTCATTATTACCCTGGCCAAGTTGTGCAGTTAAATTACTGCCCCATGCCCATACCGAGCCATCATTTAGAAGTGCTAGCGAATAATCTGCTCCCGCAGAGATACTTACTACATTAGTTAACCTTTTTAGTTCTTCACCTTCTTTATATTCAATATATCTTTGGTTACTTTCTCCAGAAATTCCATTTATACCATACTGAATTACCTCACCTGCAGAAGTAAGGACTATTGAATGTTTATTACCAGCATCGTATGCAACTATATCTTTAGTTTGGATGCTTTGAACTTCTAAAGGAGATTTTAATAAGTTATTTAATCCTAATTGCCCTCCAAAGTTACTACCAAATCCAAATAATTCATTATTTAAAGTTGAGTAACTTAAGGGAGTAAATGTGTTA
>CAYPVU010000033.1:0-35980 GCA_964414295.1 uncultured Candidatus Saccharibacteria bacterium
GTAATACTAGTATTACAGTATTGAATACTTCACAATTAGGTTCTCCTAATACTTTAGAACCTATGAATAAAACGTTAAACGTATCCCTTTAAAGATAGAGTCTTTACAATTAGCATTTTGTCAGTTTATTATGGAATTGTATTTAATTTTTAAGAATATTTTTATGGCCAGTGTAGAAAGTACAGTGGAAGCAGTAGATACAAGTTGGGTAACACCAATGGGAAAAAGAGCAAGAATGTTGATTGATCAATATGGATCAGAGGATCCAGAATTAAGAGCAGATGCAGCTGAGAAAATCTTAATGGTTTGTGAAGCGATTAAAGAAATGATTCAGTCTACTGGACAAGAACTTACAGAAGCTCAAGAAGCTTTAATGAATGTATATAAAGAGATCAAACAACAAGATCAAGCTTTAGTCTAATATCTTGGTGGGTTAACTTTAACTTACCAACCACCGGAGGAGCCGCCACCGCCACCTCCTCCGGAGAATCCTCCAAAAGAACCGCTTCCACTCCAGCCGCTTCCCGAAGAACTATTAGTCGAAATTGGTGTCATACTTTGTACTGTAGAATTACTAAAGCTTCTTGCAAAAGAGCTAATCCAAATTGCATCGTAAATATCCCCAGTTCCTTGATACCACTCGGGAACTCCTTTATATATATCTTGAAATTTATTTGCCCATTGTTTCTCAATTCCAAAAACAATTGCATAGCCTAAGTATTTTACAAAGTCTTCTGGCTCTAAGTTTTGCACAGTATATCTTTCTGCAGTATTCATATACATTTTAAAACCCAATATTTCTGCATATAATTTACTTCCTTTTGCTGTTTTTGCGGGCATATATTTAGCAGATACAATTAATGCAATTCCAATGCATGCTATAACTATCCCTGGAGTAAAGACTGTTAAAATACCTAAGAATGAGATTAAGAATAAAGAAATTAGTATTGTAGAACATAATCCTAGAATAAATATCAGAATACCTAAGGATAAAAATATTCCAATGGTAGATCGTGGAGATTTATTAAAGTAACCTTCATTTACCATTTCTTTATATATTTTATCTTGAAGCCTAATATAATCCATTGGAAAAGTAATCCCTAAATCTTTTGTTTCAATAACATCTCCATTTTTAAATATTGCATTAAATAGCTGAGTTTCTATTTCATTTAATCCAGAATCATTGGTCTTCCCTTCTAATTTAGTTAGTTCGTAGTTCTTATCTTTTTCTACTTCTTTTATCTTTAAATAACCTCTATAGGCTAAATCAATTATGCTGCCTACTATATCTTGTTTGTCTACCTGTTCATCAACTAAAGAACCCACTAGGTAAGGTCTTGCATTTGTTGGTGGATTAAAAAGAGGGATTATTGTTTTAGGCATATCTTTATCTCTTCCATTTTTTCTGTAATAGAAATATACAGAAATTAAGCCTAGCGGAATAAATAAGCATCCAATTAAACAAATTATATTATTAATAAGCAGTAGAAACTGCATAAAGGGATGTGGGGTAAGATTTACTTCAACCATTGTTGTTTTCTGTGACTCTACATTTACTTTTTGACTTATAGTCTCGTAACCTATATGTTCAAATCTTAATTCATGTTCTCCTACAGGTACTGATTTTATTAGACCATCTACTTGATCTGTAATATTAATATTATCTAAGAATACTTGAGTACTAAATGCAGGTGCAATGGTGTAGGAAATTTGTCCAGGTAATTGGATATCATTAGGATTAAACTTATAAGCAACAGTAAATGGAGCATAGGAAGGAATATTCCGTAATCCAATATTTAATGTATTGCCACTAATGTTTGAGTTAAATCGTATGTCTGTAAATATTTCTAAACTTTCGCGGTCAATTTCTATATTAGATGGAAATTTTATTTTTAAACTTGAAGAATCAACTGTGCCGCTTTTTTCTTCAGGTAATATATTCCAATAAAAGTAAGGACTATTTTCAATACTGGCAATTCCTCCATATACTGTGTAATCTAAAACCCAACCAAACTCTTCGCCATTTTGCTGTTCACCGTTTGGAAATATTTCCCATTCAAATCTAAGAGATTCTTTATTAGTATCTTCGTCTTCAACCTTATATAAATTAATCTTATTTGTAATATCGTTACCATTTAAATCTTTTACGTTATTAACAACAACTCTATCAAATCCTCCGCAATATAAGTTTGATGTTGTAGTACATAAGCGATCTCTATCGGGATTAGATAATGTAAGATCTCTTCTTAGCCCATGAAAATCACCATAAACTTTGTATATAACTTCTTCTTTTACCGAAAAACTAGAATCATTGTTAATAATAACTTCTACGTTGTATTCGGGATATTCAAATGCAACTGCTTTTAATTTTAAGCTTAGTGTAGAATGTAATAAAAACAACACAAATATACTAAAAAGAGGGAAATATATTTTTTTCATTGAAGTTATTTTAAAAACTTTACTGTAATTATCTCAAAGAATATAAAATTTTTTAATAAATGTTTGGAGTAAAACAAATCAAAAATAATAAAAAGAGTTCATTTCTAAAGTATCTTATTTCTTTTGTAACTGTAATTCTTCTTATTTACTTTGCTTATCCTTACTGGCCAAAAGTTCAATATCATATTACCACTCTAGTAAATAAAAACCATGCTGTTCCGGTTTCTTTTTCCCAATTAAACACTGAAGGTGCTACTCAAGAAAATGTAATTAAAGCTACAGATATTGCTAAAACAAATAAATTACTAATCCCTAAAATTAACGTTGAAACAAATATAGTGGAAGGAGAAACTTTGGATGTCCTTAATGTATATGAAGGTGTGTGGAGAGAGCCAGGTTCTTCTACTCCATTAGTTTCGGGGAATATGGTTTTAGCAGGACATAGATTTCAATATTTACCACCAAACACAAATACTTTCTATAACCTAGAAGAGATGAAAGAAGGAGATGATATCTATATACAATGGCAGGGAATAACCTTCTGGTACAAAGTTTATAAAACTATGTTGGTTAATCCTGACCAAATTGAAGTTAGAAATTCAGATCCTGATTTAGTCAGGGAGATTACCCTTTATACTTGTACCCCCTTATATACTTCTGAACGTCGATTTGTAGTAAAGGCTAGTCTTATAGGTTATCAGTAATATTGAAATGCCGTACATTTATCTGTAAGATAGATTAGATTGAATCATGAAGACAAAAAATAATATTATTAAAATCTCGCTTTTTATAATTACCGTTACATTAGGTTCTGTTTTTCTTAGCTCTCAAAGCATATTAAGTGCCGCAGTCTGTACATGGAATGGCTCAGTAGATGGCAATTGGGGGACAGATGGTAATTGGGATGATTGCTCAGTCCCTGTAGATGGTGATGAATTAGTATTCCCATTAATGGGAGGTAATACAACTCTTGTAAATGATTTACCGGCAGGTAGACAGTTCAATGGATTAACAGTAGGGTGGGGAGTTTATTCATTTTCCGGTAATTCGATTGATTTAAGAGGTGACTTTATATTTGATGATGACGATAGCAATGGCGATTTTACATTCTCTTTAGATATTGAAGTTGTCACTGATTATTTAAACATAATAGTATCTGATGAACCAACTACAATGTATTTAAATGGCGTTATTAGCGGGGATAGTGGCCCGGATATCTATAAAAAGGGACCAGGTGGATTAACTTTTGATGGTTCAAGCGGTAATACTTATTTAGGAGATACTATAGTAGAGGAGGGTATATTAAGATTGAATAAGTCATCAGGAATTTCAATCCCTTCTTCTGTAATTACAGTAGGCGATTCTGTTGGCGATGATGATTCTGCACAGATAATCCTTCAGACTAGCGATCAGTTGAATGCAGATGCTGACTTGTATATTAGATCAGACGGTAGAGTAGAAATTGGCAATAATACTAATAATTTAAATAATGTAACTATAGAAGGTGGAAATCTAGATTTAGGTACAACCACAATTTTAGGAACTGTTAGTATGGATGGCGGTAGAATGCGTGCTACTAATTCAATAACAGCCCAGCTTGCAAATGGAAGCTTTACTTGTTCAGAAAGAGATGGCGAAAATGCAATTATAGAAGGAGATCCTTTTAATATTACAGCTTCAACTTTTACCATAAATTCTGATTCTACAGGAGATATTGATTGTGAATTTATTTCGCAGTTGCAAGGAAGTGCAGATATTGTAATTAATGGAAAAGGAATAAGCTTTCAAGGCTCCAATACATTTACAGGCGAATTAACAGTAAATGCTGATTCAGCTTTAGAAATTACTCATGCTAATGCATTGGGTAATTCTTCTTCTGGTACAACTGTTAATTTTAGCGGTGTTCTATGTTTAGCAAATAGTATTACTGTTGCTGCTGAACCGATTTCAATTTATGGTGCAGGACATGACCTTAAAGGTCCTTTATGTTCTATAGCGGGTACAAATATATATGGAGGACCTGTAACGATTGGTGGACCCGATAATGTATTTATAACAACAAATGGAGATTCAATCTTTACAATTTCTGGAGTTATCTTAGGAAGTACAGATGGTACATTAGTTTTTCATAAATTTAATCCAGGAAACGGATTAATTCAATTATCGGCTGCAAACACCTTTACCTCATCATCTATAAGTATTGGAGATACCATACTTAGAAAAACAGCTAGTGTAAATATTTTTCCAGATATACTAGAAGTTTTTATTAATCAGCACTCAACGTTAGATCTTAATTCCTTTTCAGAAACTGTGGGTGGGATTACAGGTGAAAATGGCGGATGTTCAATCTTACTAGGTAATGGAACTTTATCTACTGGTGCAAATAACACCGATACAACTACTCCGTGTCAGATTAGCGGGAATGGAGGGGTTACAAAAGTTGGAAGTGGTACTGTTACCTTTACCTCTAATAATAATTATACAGGTACAACTAATATTACTGCCGGAAAACTTATAGTAAATGGACAGCAAAGCTCTAGTCCAGTTAACTTGGCTTCATCTGGATTTCTTGGAGGAAATGGAAGAGTAGGTGTAATTACAGGGGGAGGAACAGGAGGTATTGCTCCGGGGTTAAGCCCAGGAGTTCTTAATGTTACAGGCAATGTTGCTTTTGCAACTTCTAATAATTTTAATGTAGAAATTAATGGAACTTCAGTTGGTACTCAATATGATCAGCTTAATGTTACTGGTAGCGTTAACCTTAACAATGCTACATTAAACATTAATTTAGGATTTACTCCTACAAATGGACAAAGCTTTACTATTATAAACGCTACAGGAGTAGTAATTGGAACATTCAATGGACTTCCCAACGGGTCAACCTTTAGTGTTGGAGGTAATACTTTAAGAATTGACTACGGAACAAGCAGTGTAGTTATTTCAGTTGGTACAGGTGGCGGAAATCCAGGCACTGGAGGAAGTAATGGAAATGGCAGTGGAGGTACATTGGCAGAAACAGGTATTTCTATTCCGATTGTTGCACTAGTGTTCCTAACGAGTGTTACATCTATTGTTGTATTTTCTAATAAATATATTCAAAAGAGGAAAAGACTTAAAAAGAATTTTAGATAGACATTTCCGTTGCTTTTAGATAAAATTCTTGGCATGCAATCGTGGCGGAACTGGTATACGCGCTGGTCTTAGGAACCAGTCTCGCAAGAGGTGAGGGTTCGATTCCCTCCGATTGCATTTTTTCTTCCAATCATAATAAATATACGGTACAATCCCCCTAAGGTTAGTAAGCATAAGGATAATCTAATGAGTACACATTTAGGTGTTCAAGTGGGTCGTTGGTTACAGCAGAAAGGTTATGGCCTTTCTACTGTTACTAGAGTTCCTGTTGGATTGTCAGCACTAATGGCTGACAATGTTAAAGGAATTGGGATACTACTGCCTAAGCATCAAAAATCTAGTTTTCTTGGGGGTTTACTGAATCTACGGTCTAAAAGGGACTTCCTTGGCTGTATATGGTTCAATAATCCAAGTAAACGTGCAAATGCTAAATCTTGGACTTTATCAGTTTATGGTAAAGCTCATTTGAGTTTGGCGCACGAAATTGCAAGGCAGTTAGTGGCAGAATTTCAAGTGTCTATCAGCATTCAGCTTGAGTCTAGTGCTGAGTTGACCGAAGATCGGCTCCCCATTCTGCAACGGGTTCCAATATGGCACTTCTAACCTATTCCGGGGACAATCCTTGTCCCCGGCAGGCTTTTATTCATCTAAATCTTGATTTTGACTAATTAAACGTATTTCGTTTAGTTGCTTTCGAACATCCCTAAGAGCTACTTCAACCGCTCTTAATCTAGATGCCACTTTATAATCTCTTGGGTCAGCTCCTAAAAAGAAAGCGATTGGCTTTTTAAATAAATCAGCTAAATGCATTAATTTATCAATTGGAGGAGCTATCCTACCAGATTCGTAACCGCTTATTGTTTTATCAGACACTGCCAATGCAACACCTACCTGCAGTTGAGACATCTTTGATTCTTCCCTTGCTAACTTAATTCTTTTTCCAAGTTCTTTAGTTAATTCCTTTCTTTTTACTTGATCCTCTAAAATAATATCTGACATAGTTTTAAATTCTTAATTATTACTATGATTTTAGCAGACTTTAAGATACTTTGAGTAGAGTCGCATAATCCGCTATGATATACTCGCCTTATGATTCACGATTACGAAGTAAATAAAATTTATAAAGATGAATTAGGAGCTGTTAGTGGTGTATTTGTTTATAACAAACCAGTGGGTATAACTTCACATGATGCTGTTTATAAATTTAGAAAACATTTAGGAACTAAAAAGGTAGGACATGCAGGTACTTTAGATCCCTTTGCTGACGGCATCTTAATAATATTGGCCGGTAAGGCTACTAAATTATCCGATAAATTATTAAATAAAGATAAAGAATATATTGCACGGATTCTTTTAGGCGTTGAAACCAACTCAGGAGATCCCGAGGGAGATATTACTGAATCAATTAATAGTGAAATAAAACTAGATTTACCAGAAATGAATAAAGTAATGGAAGAATTTAAAAGTAATTATATTCAAAGTGTGCCTTTATTTTCCTCTGTAAAAGTAAAAGGTAGAAAATTAAGAGAACTAGCAAGAGAATATTCGAGTTTTAAAATTGAAAGTCTGGAAAATAAAAAAATAGTAAGTTTCTATAAAGATAACGAAATTGTAGAAACACTAGAACTTCCGTCTAAAGAAGTAAATATTTATAATTATGAAATTACAAATAGTGGCGTAATTTTAAAGGAGGATATTTTAAAAGCATTCAAAAAAGCCTTTTCTAAAAAAGAAATAGATCCTTCCCTATTAGCACTTACTCAATACAATTATATAGATATTAGGCTACATGTATCTAAAGGAACTTATATAAGACAGTTTGCAGTCGATTTAGGTAAAGCAATAGGAGTACCTTCAATGTTATTAAACCTAAAGAGAACAAAAGTAGGAGAATTTAGCTTAGATAATGTTTATGATTTATAATAAATAAAAGTTAAATTTAAATTATGATTGCCAAAATTTTTAGAAGATTGATATTTATTATCTTATTGGTTATTGTAATTGCTATGATTAGCCTACTTATAGCAAGTAGAGTAACAGGTACTAACCAATTTGATGTATTAATTAGTGCTATAGAAAACAGCATTTCTCCTAAAGTGGTTGAGGCTCCAAAAGAAATAAAGCCTATAGAAGTAGAGTATGTAGATTCTAATTTAGTAACCTTGCAAAATTCTGCAGCATTTACATTAAAAGTAAAAAGTGAACTTAAGGAAAGTAGTTCAAATAAATATGAATTCTTTTTATCTCAAAAGCCAAAAGATGAAGATCCATTTTATTGGTATGTAGTAAAGATTAATAATATTGGGATAGGAGATTTTAATCAAACAATAAAATTAGAAGATGTAAACGGTGCTGCTGGAGATATTCAAATTAAAGGTCAAAGACAATCGTTTAGTTTACCTTTTGGGTTAACCGAGATTTCAGATTGGGAGAACATTTCTTATACTGCGAATGGAGATAGTTTAAAAGCTTTAGTAGACAAACAGAATAAACTTGCCTTAGATTATGCTCCTAAAAATCTTGTTGATGTAAATAAAGACTTACTTTTATATACAAATAGTAGTGAACCTATTTTAGTAACATCAGAAACTGGAGATGCATTAAAGATTATGGCTAAAGATCTTCAAGTTCAATTAGGTAAAAATCTTGTTGTTACTTCAGGATACAGAAGCTATAACGATCAATATAGAACTTATGCGGGATGGGTTAGGCAGCTAGGTCAGGAAGAAGCAGACAAAGTATCTGCAAGACCAGGGTTTTCTGAACATCAATTAGGAACAGTTGTAGATTTTGTAGATCAAGATACTGGGTTCGATTTAACGAATGACTTTCAAAATGGTGCAGCAGGCAGATGGTTAATGGAAAATGCTTACAAATATGGATTTGTACAGTCTTACCCAGAAGGAAGAGAATCAGAAACTGGATATCAACACGAAGCATGGCACTGGAGATATATAGGTATTGAGAATGCTAAAAACTTTAAAGATAGTAATTTAACTCTCAATCTTTGGCTTTCACAAAATAGGTAGTACTTATATCTTCAATAAAAAAATGGTACCTTATTTAGGTAGTTCCATTTTATGAAATATAAAAATAATTCGCCTTGGCTAAAAGAATTAAAGATTCTTAGACGAAAAAGAATTCTTAAAAAGAATTTAGACACAGATGTTGTTGTTATAGGTGCAGGAATTTCTGGGATTGTAACTTCTTACCAAATATTAAAAAATACCCCATATAAAGTAGTATGTTTAGAAGGCGGGCTTTTAGCGCATGGTGCGAGTGGACATAATGCTGGTCAGCTAGTTTCTGAATTTGAACGTCCCTACAAAAGTATAGCAAAGGAGTTTGGGCAAGAAATGACGTTAGAAGCAATTAGGGAAATAGAGAGTGGTTGGAGTATTTTAGAAGAAATATTAATTAGTTCCAAAATTAAAATCCCTTTTGACTTATTTATAGGACACGACGGCTGCGGTTCATTAGAAGAGTTAATTAGATATATGGATGATTATCTTCTTATTAAAAAGGCAGGACTTGATGATATAAAAAAAGTTATAGTTCTTAATGATGCAGAATTACTAGCAAAGATTCCTGCAAAATATAAAGATTGTTATCAAGTAGCAACTCGGCATCGAATACAGCAGCTACTTAATACAGAATCAGAAGATTATATAGGCGTAGTTTCAGGTAAAAGAGGATGTGTAAATAGTGCACTTTTTACAGAAAAGGTAGCAGAATACTTATTAAAAGTTTATTCAGAGAGATTTTCTTTGTTTGAATATACTCGCGTTGACCATATTGATCTATATACTAAAAGCGCCATATTAACTAGTGGTAAAAATATGATTAGCTGCAAAAAAGTAGTTTTATGTACTAATGGATTTGAGAATATTAATATAGAAAATCATGCAGGTCCTAAAATTCAAAAACACTTTAACGATAATGTTTGCGGTATAGTAGGTTATATGTCGGCTTATTTTGATAAACCTTCAAATATGCCAGAAGCAATTAGCTACTATAAAGATGAGGATAAAACTAAATCAGTAGAGCCTTATTATTACTTAACCAGAAGAAAATCCTATTTAAAAAGGAATAGGGATATGATTTGTATCGGAGGTCCTCAAAAAGAACTTTACAATAAAGAAGAGTATAAAGAAGAAATACAGCATTTCCCCAATAATTATGATAAGAATACTAACGAGTTTCTACAGCAAAACTATTTACCTGCAAAAAAGATTACTCCTAAATTTGAATATAAGTGGCATGGTTTAATGGGCTATACTAAGAATAATATAAGAGTAGTAGGGACTGATCCAAGAAATCACAATATACTGTATAACTTAGGCTGTAACGGTGTAGGTATTATTCCTTCTATGTCTGGTTCAGTTAGAATTAGTAATATTTTAAACAATAAAAAATTAAAGCCTTCAATATTTGACCCTAATTAATTAAGTTTATTTCCTTGTATACTTGAAAATTCGATAATAAAAGAGTATAAAAGGGGTTGTTAAATTAAATTCACACTATGAAAAAGAATAAAAATAATCAGAGTCCTAAACAAAAACCACAGGGACCAAATCCTATGGCATTAGTAATTAGGTTTGCAAAGCCATACAAATATGTAGCTGCACTTTTAGTTATATTAACTCTAGCTGCAACAGTACTTTCTTTAACTTTACCTAAATATATAGGTTATATCTTTGATGCAGCAGCTAAAAGAGAGAACTACGATAATTTAGTATCTACAATGATTATATTTATTGCAGTATCTTTAGTTGTAGGATTGATTCAAGTTATTGCAGGAGTGTACTTATCGCAAAAAATTGCGCTTGATCTTAGAATTGCAATTTCTAATAAAATTTCTAGACAAACATTTAAGTTTATTAATAATATTACTCCTTCAAAACTATTAAGTATTCTTACTTCAGATGTAGATGCAGTAAGAGATTTAGTATCTCAAAGTTTAGTACTGATGTTTTCTTCTGTATTTGTAATTATTGGTGCTGGTGCTTTAATGTTTAGTATTAATTGGAGAATGGCATTAGTAGCTATACTAGTAATTCCACTAATACTAGTAGCTTTTATGATTGTATTTCAAAAATTAGGTGTTTTATTTGAGAAATCTAGAATTATTATTGATAACTTAAATAGAGTTATTAGCGAAAGTATTATTGCCTCAAGTTTAATTAGAGTTGTAAACTCACAAAAAACTGAAATTAATAAAATCGGTACTTATAATATTGAGGCTAGGGAATTAGGATATCAAATTCTTAAAGGATTTGCTTTTGTTTTCCCTTACATTAATTTAGTAACTAGTTTAGCTGGTGTAGTTCTATTGTACGTAGGTGCCAATGAATTTTTAGAAAGCAGATTAACGCCGGGGGATTTTGTCTCTTTCTTTTCTTACTTTGGAGTATTAATTTGGCCTGTCCTTACTTTAGGATTTATAAGCAACTTAATAAGTAGAGCATTTATTTCTATAGGAAGAATAAATGAGGTTTTAGACTCTAAAGTAGAAGAAGCAACTGGTATGCACCAAAAAGAGATAGAAGGGGAAATTGTATTTAAAAATGTAAGTTTAGTATTAAACGAGAAGAATATTTTAAAGAATGTCTCATTTACTGTTCCCGCACATAAAAAAACAGCAATTATTGGTCCAACAGCTGCAGGTAAAACTCAAATAATGTATTTACTAACAGGCTTAATTGAACCAACCGAGGGTGAAATACTAATTGATGGAATTAATGTAAAGGAATACGATCTTAAAAGCCTCTACAAGCAGATGGGGATTGTATTTCAGGACAGCATAATCTTTAATACAACTATAGAAGAAAATATAGACTTTAATAAAAGCAGCAGAGACTTAAGTAAAATTGTAGAAGCTGCAGAACTATCTGACTTTATTAGTAAGCTTGACGAAGGATTAAATACTACAATTAACGAAAGAGGATCTAATTTATCTGGAGGACAAAAGCAAAGATTAACACTTGCAAGGGCTTTAGCGGTTGAACCTAAAATTTTATTACTCGATGACTTTACTGCAAGAGTAGATAAAGGCACAGAACAAAAGATTTTTATGAATTTAGATCAAACTTATCCTAATATTACTTCTTTAGTAATATCTCAGAAGATTGATTCAATAAAGGAATTTGATCAGATTATTTTAATTATGGAAGGTGAAGTGTTGGCTCAAGGTACTCATCAGGAACTATTGAATACATCTTTAGAGTACAAGCAAATTTATGAATCTCAGCAATCAACTGAGAATTAATTAATATAGATTATATGGAATATCAATTAAATAACAAAGAAGATAAATCAAGTATTATTAAAACTCTAAAAAGCTTTAATGATTTTATTGGTGGAGAGATTAAAGCTGTAGGTGCAGCTTTATTTTTTGTACTAATAAATTCAATTGCAAATATTATTGGTCCTAAACTTCAGGGAGATGCCCTAGATAGTTTATTACAGAATAGAGATTTAAATAATCTCTTAAATTTTGTTGCTTTAATGGCAGTTATTTATATTATTGGTGCATTAGCAAGTTACTTACAGATCTTTATTACAGGAAAGTTAGGACAAAGAGTATTGTTTAAATTAAGAAGTGCTTTATTTGCAAAGCTTCAAAGTTTACCTTTATCTTTTTTTAATGCAAACAAAGCTGGAGATTTAATATCTAGAATCAACAACGATACGGATAGAGTTAATTCTTTTATGTCTGAGTATTTAGTAAGACTTTTAGGCAGTGTATTTATTCTTGTAGGAATTGCCGCATATATGATTTACCTAAATCCTAAACTTGCTGGAGTTACTTTATCAGTAACTTTAATTCTATTCATTATTACACAGCTAATATCTCCTATTTTAAAAAGATTAAATAGAGTAAGTTTAGATGCAACCGGTAATTTGTCTTCGCAGATACAAGAAGGATTAAATGCCTTTAAGGTAATAATTGCTTTTAACAGAAGAGATTACTTTGAAAATAAGTTCCAAGAGTTTAACGAAAAGAATTACTTAGCATCAGTTAGAGCGGGTATTGCAAGTCAATCATTAAAACCAATTTATGATTTAGCAAGTAATGCAGCACAGTTAATAGTAGTAGTATATGGTTTAAGTATGGTATTAAACGGAGAATTATCTTTTGGTATTCTGTTTACTTTCTTTACATATACTCAAAGATTTTACGATCCGCTAAGAATGATGGCAGAGATCTGGAGTAATGTACAGTTAGGTTTAGCTGCTTGGTCCAGAATCCAGGATATTTTGTCACTTAAATCTAATCTGCCGATTTTAGAGGATAATTCACTAACTAATGAAGACAGTGAGCATATAATCAAATTTAAAAATGTAAGTTTTGGGTATGATTCCGATAACTTAATATTAAAAGATATAAATTTTGATTTAGTAAAAGGAAAAACCTATGCATTAGTAGGTCCAACAGGTGGTGGTAAAAGTACAACCGCATCACTAATGGCTAGATTGTATGATCCAACTTCTGGAGTTATAGAATTCTTTGGTAAAGATATTAGAACTTTTGATCCTCAAGAATTAGCTTCAAGGATAGGTTTTATTTTACAGGAGCCTTTATTATTCACTGCCTCAATCGGGGATAATATAAGGTACGGCAATTCTAAACTTGCTGAATTAAGTAATGAAGAACTACACAAAAGATTAGAGGAGCTTAAATTAGAGAACTTTATTGATAAATTTGAAAAAGGTTTAGATACTGAAATTAGTGGTAATGCAGAGAATATTAGTTTAGGTCAAAAACAGATAATTTCATTTATTAGAACTATTTTAAGAGAACCTGAGGTCTTAATACTTGATGAAGCAACTGCAAATATAGATACAGTTACTGAGGAATTGCTGCAAGATATAATTAATAAGTTGCCAAAACAGACAACTAAAGTAATTATTGCTCATAGACTTAATACAATTAAAAAAGCCGATCAGATATATTTTGTAAATAGTGGAAAGATTGACGCAGCAAAGGATTTTGCAAGCGTTGAGAGCTTGATTTTAAATCAAAAGAGAAGTAGTTAATGAATTAGGTAGGTTATAGGGATTTATAAGGGAATTTTTATTGCAAAATTGTACAAATTTTCCTATAAAAATACTGTAAAAATCCCTTTGAGATGGTATAATTCCAAAGCTTAAAGAAAAAACAAGTCAGGCATTTGCTAAGTTAAGACTTATTGTATATAATACCGACTTAGTTAAAAGCTTTAATTTTAAGGCTAATTTTTTAACCTTAAAATTTTTAAGTAAAGTTCAAATATTTTATTTTATTAAAAAACTAATATGGCAGATTTTCAGAGAACTAAACCCCATGTTAATGTTGGTACTCTAGGTCATATTGACCACGGTAAAACTACATTAACTGCTGCATTAGTTGCATACTCTCAGAGAAAGGGTTGGCAAAACTCTGGCAAGTCATACTCTGACATTGCTAAGGGAGGTATTGCAAGAGCAGGTTCAAATAAAATTGTTACAGTTGCATCTTCTCACGTAGAGTATGAATCTGAAACAAGACATTACGCACACATCGACTGTCCAGGACACAAGGACTACATTAAGAACATGATCACAGGTGCTGCTCAAATGGATGGAGCAATCCTAGTTGTATCAGCTGCAGACGGTCCTATGCCTCAGACAAAAGAGCACTTATTATTAGCTCATCAAGTTGGAGTGCAACATATCGTAGTATTCATCAATAGATTTGATGATGATATGGATGCTGACTTATTAGAATTAATCAAAGAAGAAATTAAAGACCTATTAAAGAAGTACAAGTACGATGCAGAAAAAGTACCATTTGTTGTAGGTAGTGCATTATACGGTACAACTGGTGAAAAAGATGGTGATAAGACTATGGAAGAATTATTAGGAGCCATGGACGCAACTATCCCATTACCAGAAAGAGAATTAGACAAACCATTCTTAATGGCTGTTGAAGATGTATTCTCAATTGAAGGAAGAGGTACTGTAGCAACAGGTAGAATTGACAGAGGAAAAGTAAAAGTTGGAGAAGTTGTAGAGCAAGTTGGATTAATGGAAGGTGCTAAGGAACTTACAATCACTGGTGTAGAAATGTTCAAGAAGAGCATGAATGAAGGTCAAGCTGGTGACAATGTAGGTTTATTAATTAGAGGTATTAAGAGAGAAGAAATTGAAAGAGGACAAGTATTAGCAGCTAAAGGTTCTATTAAACCTCATACTGAATTTAAAGCTGAATTATACATCCTATCAAAGGATGAAGGTGGAAGACACACAGCATTTAAAACAGGTTACAAACCACAGTTCTACTTAAGAACAGCTGATGTAACAGGTGAAGTTTTACTAGACGATGCTAATGCAATCGTAATGCCTGGAGATAACGTAGCAGTTTCTGTTAAGTTAGTTACTCCTGTAGCATTAGAAGAAAAGATGACTTTTGCTATTAGAGAAGGTGGTAAGACAGTGGGAGCTGGTATTATTACTCAAGTTACTAAGTAACAAAATTGAAATCCCCCAAACCCAACATTTGGGGGATTTAATTTGGTTATTCATTAACAAAGCTTATTTAAAAAGCAATTTAAAAATTAAGTAAGTCCATAGGACTGAAGTTAAATTAAGAATATGCAGAAAATTAGGGTAAGAATAAAAGGTTTCGATTATAGAGTGGTAGATAAGGCAACAAGTCAAATCTGCAAAACTGTAATAGATACCGGCGCTAAAATAAGAGGTCCAGTTCCATTACCAAATAGAACATGGAAAGTTGCAATACACAAAGGTCCTCATATTGATGCAAAATCAAAAGAGCATTTTGGTCTTACAGAGCATACAAGACTAGTTGATATACTAGAACCTAATGCAAAGACTATTGAGTCATTGACTCATATGCAATTACCAGCCGGTGTAGATTTAAAAATTTCTTAAATTATTTGAGATAACAAAGCAGTTAGATGCTTTACAGCAATTTTTATTATGAACGCAATTTTAGGAAAAAAAATAGGAATGACTCAAGTATACGCAGATAATGGTACCGCAATTCCAGTAACTGTTGTAGATGTGTCTAATAACGTTGTAGCAAAAGTATTAAACAATTCTACACACGTAGAGATTGGAAAAGACAAAAGAAAAAATACTAGAAAGTCAGACGAAGGAAACTACAAAGCATTAAGTTTTGTTCCAAGATTTAAGAGAGTTTTCAAATTATTAGAAGGCGAAAATGCTCCAGAAGTAGGAACAGAAGTTAAAGCTGACATCTTTACAGTAGGTGAAAAAGTTCAAGTAACTGCTCCTACAAAAGGTAAAGGTTTTCAAGGTGTAGTTAAGAGATGGGGTTTTGCCGGAGGTCCAAGAAGTCACGGTGCTTCTGATAGAGAAAGAGCTCCAGGTTCATTAGGTACAAGAACAATCCCTGGAAGAGTATTTAAGGGTAAGAAAATGGGCGGACACATGGGAACTAGAACAAAAACAATAAGCGGATTAAAGATTGTAAAAGTTATGGCAGAAGAGAATCTTATTGCTGTAGAAGGTGCAATTCCAGGTCCAAATAAAGGATATGTAATTATTAAAAAACAGAAATAATATTAATAATATGAACTTACCAGTTTTAGACATAAAAGCAAAAAAGATATCAGAAATCGAAGTAAATGATTCTGTATTTAATTCAAGAGTAAACGATAAAGTATTAGCACAATACATTTATGTTTATTTATCAAATCAAAGAGAATCGAATGCTCAAACAAAGGATAGATCACAAGTAAGAGGTGGTGGTAAAAAACCATGGAAACAAAAGGGAACAGGTAGAGCTAGAGTAGGTTCTATTAGATCTCCAATTTGGAAAGGCGGAGGTGTTACTTTTGGTCCAACAAATAATACAAACTGGAAAAGAAAGTTAACAAAGAGTTTTAAAGCTTCAGCATTTAGAAATGCATTTAGCAAACTAAATAAAGAAGGTTTAATTAATATAGTAGATTCATTTGAAATTAAAGAACCTTCAACAAAAGAAGCTATTGATATTCAAAAGAATTTTGAAAACCCAAAAAAGATTACTATTATTACATCTAAAAAGAATGAGAATTTAATGAAATCATTCTCAAACATAAAAAAGACAAATGTAGTAATGGTTACAGAAGTTAATGTTTATGATTTATTAAACGGAGGAAAAGTTTTAGTAGAAAAGGAAGCTTTAGATTATATAAATAACACTTGGGCATAATATGAGAACCATTAAGAAACCAGTTATAACAGAAAAATCATTAGCAAAATACGCTGCTGAGCATAAAGTAACATTTGAAGTTGCCTTAAATGCAGATAAGATTTCTGCTTCAAAAGCTCTTGAAAGAATTTTTGGAGTAAAAGTTTTAGATGTAAAAACATCAAGTAGAATTGGAAAAACTAAATACAATAGATTATCAAAAAGACAGAGTAAATTATCAGACAAAAAGATCATGGTATTTAAACTGGACGAATCTAGTAGTTTAGATTTATTCGAAATTAAGAACGATTAATTTATAATATATGGCTTTAAAAACATTTAAACCAACAAGTGCAGGAGTAAGACATTCAGTACTGATTGACAGATCTGGACTTAAAAAAGGAAGACCTTACTTACCTTTAACTGAAAAGTTAAATAGTAAAGCTGGTAGAAATAACCAGGGAAAAATTACTATGAGACATCAGGGTGGCGGAGTAAAGAAACTTTACAGACAAATTGACTTTAAAAGAGACAACCACGGAATTGCAGGAGTTGTAGAAACAATTGAATACGATCCAAATAGAACAGCATTTATCGCTTTAATTAAATATGCAAACGGTGATAGAAGATACATTTTAGCACCAGATGGATTAAAGGTAGGCGAAAAGGTAATGAGCGGTGAAAATGCACCAATCAAAGCTGGTAATGCATTAATGTTAAAGGATATTCCACAGGGTACAATGGTACACGCTGTTGAAATGTTCCCTGGTAAAGGTGCAATGATTGCAAGAAGCGCAGGTACATCAATTCAGGTTATGGGTGGTGATAAAGGATATATTCAGTTAAAAATGCCTAGTGGAGAATTTAGATTAGTAAGAGAAACTTGCTACGCTACTATAGGTACAGTAAGTAATACTGATAACAAAAACGTGAAATTAGGAAAAGCTGGAAGAAGAAGAAAGAAAGGAATTAGACCAACAGTAAGAGGTGTAGCTATGTCTACAAAGCACCCTCACGGAGGTGGTCAAGGTAAAGGTGGTAGACACGGTACTGGTGGACCTAAGAAAGACAGATGGGGTAATCCAGTTGGAAAGAGAACAAGAAGATTAAGAAAGACAACAAACAAGTTTATTGTAAAGAGAAGACAAGAAAAGAATAGATTTAAATCTTATAAGACAGTTATTTAATTAATATGGCAAGAAGTCTAAAAAAAGGACCATTTATTGATCCAAAATTATTACAAAAGGTATTAAAGTCTAAAGAAACTGGAGATAGAAAGTCTATTAAAACATGGGCAAGAAAAAGTACTATTTCTCCTGATATGGTAGGAATGACTTTTGATGTTCATAACGGTAAATACTTTAACAAAGTATTTGTAACAGAAAGTATGGTAGGCCATAAATTAGGGGAATTTTCATTCACAAGAAAGTTCAACGGTCACAGTAAGAAAGGTAAGATTGCAAAAGCAACTGGTTCTTCTGGAAAAGGCGCATAATTTAAATTAAATTGAATTATATGGAAGTAAAAGCAATAGGAAAATTTATAAGAGTATCAACAAGAAAGGCAAGAATTCCTGCACAAATAATTAAAGGAATGAATGCTGTTGAAGCTGTATATGTACTTAAGTATACGCCAAAAGGAGCTGCACACCCAGTAAGAAAGGTGTTGGAGTCTGCTATTGCTAATGCTGTACATAATTTTGGAATGAAACAGTCAGACTTAATAGTATCAGAAGTAATGATTGATAAGGGACCACAGTTAAGAAGAGTTGAGTATAAGGGTAAAGGTGGAGTAGCATTCTACAATAGACCAATGAGTCATATTACAGTAATTGTAAAAGATTCTTTAGGTACTAGTAGCAAATCAGCTAAATCAACCAAAGCAAAGCCAGCGAAAGCATCTGCTGAAACAAAGCCTGCAAAAGCTACAAAAAGAGCAAAAAAACAGGAAGTTGTAGAAGTAGAGGCTACAGATAAGGCTTAATTAATGGTATAATACGTAGCTTTTTTAATATTAATTATTTATTAAGATTTAGGTCCAAGAGGCTTAATTCTTTAACTTAAACTAAATTATTATGGCAAGAGGTGCACATAAGGTAAATCCTATTGGATTTAGAATCGGCGTAAATAAAAATTGGAACTCAAGATGGTATGCATCTAAGGAAGACTATGCAGACAAATTCTTAAGTGATATTAAAGTTAATAAATTAGTTGAAGAAAAACTAAAGATGGCTGGTGTAGCATCTATAGTTATTAAAAGACTTATTAACAAAGTAGTGATTGAAATTAGTGTAGCAAGACCTGGTGTAGTGATTGGAAGAGGCGGAGCTGGAATTAATGCTTTAAAAGAAGAATTAACAAAATTATTAAATACTAATGTTGATATTAAGATCTTTGAAGTAAAGAACCCTGATGTTGTTGCAAAATTAGTTGCTGAGAATATTGCAATGCAATGCGAAAGAAGAGTTAATCCTAAAGTTGCAGCAAGCAAGGCAGTAGAAGCAGCTAAATCAACTGGTTTAGTAAAAGGAATTGAAGTTTGGATCGGCGGAAGAATTAAAGGAGCAGAAATGGCTAGAAGAGAAAAAGTTAGATGGGGAGTGGTGCCAAGACATACTATTAGAGCAGACTTAGACTATGCATTTACAGAAGCTAGAGTTCCTCAGGCTGGTAAACATGGAATTAAAGTTTGGATTAATAGAGGAGAAAAAAGTAGTTATTCAATCGATTAATATTTAGAATATGTTACAACCTAATCAAAGAAAATATAAAAAAGAACAAAGAGGCAAAATGAGAGGACTTTCTTACAGAGGTTCAGAATTAGCCTACGGAGATTTTGGAATTCAAACTTTAGAAAAAGCTTGGATTAAAGCTAGAGAAATTGAAGCAGCTAGAAAAACTATTGTGAACTACACAAGTAGAAAAGGAAAACTTTGGATTAAAGTATTCCCTCATAAACCATATACTAAAAAGAGTGACGAAGTGGTTAGAGGTTCTGGAAAAGGGGAAGTTTCTATGTATGTAGCAGTAGTAAAACCCGGAAGAGTTTTATTTGAATTAGGTGGTTTACCTGAAAATATTGCTGTTGAAGCATTAAAGTTAGCAACTGCTAAACTTTCAGTTAAAACTAGAATTATTACTAAAGACCAGTTAAATTAATAAACATGGCAAAAGAATCAAAAAAAGAAACAACTGAAACAACAAATAAGACAGAAACATCTTGGAGTAAAATGTCTTTAAAAGAATTAAAGACAGAATACGAAAGATTATCAATGGATATAAAATTAGGAAAAGAGGCTAATACTTCTTTGGCAAGAAAGTTAAAGAAATTAATAGCAAAGGAAATGACAAAAATAAATCTTAATAAAAAGAATTAAATAAAGTAATATGGCTGAAACTAAAAAAAGAAAAATAATTACAGGAATAATATCAAAACTAAGTGGTACTAATACAGCTAAGGTAAGAGTAGAGTCAAAATACCCTCACCCTAGATTTGAGAAAATTGTAAAACACCACACCAGTTATGTTGTTCATGTAAGCGAAAAATTCAGCGTAAAAGTTGGAGATGTAGTTAAATTTAGTGAATGCGCACCTGTTTCTAAATTAAAGAAATGGGAAGTTGTAGAAGTATTAAATAGTTAACCTTTGAAAGTATGATACAGACTCAATCAAGATTAAAAGTAGCAGACAACTCAGGAGCAAAAGAGATTCATGTAATCCAGGTTCTTGGTAATGCTAAGGGAGGTATGTTTAAAAAATTCGGATATGTAGGAGATATTGTTAGTGCTTCTGTAAAAAGAGCTTTACCAAATGGAAACTACAAAAAAGGAGATGTAGTACATGCTGTAGTGATTAGAACAAAAAAAGAAATTAGAAGAAAAGATGGTTCATACATTAAATTTGATGAAAATGCAGCTGCAATAATTAACAAAGAATCAAAAGATCCAAAAGGAACTAGAATCTTTGGCCCAGTTGCTAGAGAATTAAAGGAAAAAGGTTTTAATAAACTAGTTTCATTAGCATTAGAAGTTCTATAAAGTTAAGTAATAAACTATGAATAAAATTAGAAAAGGTGATTCAGTACAAATAATGAGAGGTAAAGACTCCGGAAAAAGAGGAGAAGTTTTAGCTATTGTTAAAAAAGTAAAGGAAGGTAAAGAAGTATTTAAGATTGTAGTAAAAGGAATCAATATTGTAAAGAGAGCTCAAAAACCAAATCCTCAATTAGGAATTAAAGGTGGTCTTGTAGAAGTTGAGAAAGCAATGGATATTTCTAATGTTATGTTAATTGACCCAAAAACAGACAAGCCAACAAGAGTAGGTTTTAAGGTTGATGAAAATGGCAAGAAAGTTAGGATTGCAAAAAAGAGTGGAGAAGTAATTAAATAATTAATACTAGATAGGAATTAAAGATATGACAGAATTACAAACAAAATACCTAAAAGAAATAAAACCAAAGTTAATGCAAGACTTTGATTTTAAAAACACTATGGCTGTTCCAACATTAAAAAAGATTGTTGTGAATGCAGGTATAGGTAAAGAATATCAACACAATTCAAATGTTGTTCAAGAAATGAGTGATACTTTAGCATTAATTACAGGTCAAAAACCAGTAGTAGTTAATTCTAAATTAGCTATCTCTAATTTTAAATTAAGAGCTGGAACTCCTAACGGATTAAAAGTTACATTAAGAGGAGATAGAATGTGGGACTTTTTATACAAATTAGTGGGTGTAACATTACCTAGAATTAAAGACTTTAGAGGTGTTTCTAGAAAAGCATTTGATAGAAGAGGAAATTACTCTTTGGGTATAAAAGATCATACTATATTCCCAGAAATTGATACATCAACATTGGTTAAGATTAGATCATTACAAGTTGTAATTGAAACTACAGCAAAAGATAATGAACAGGGATTAGCTCTATTAGAGCAATTAGGCATGCCTTTTGAGAGATTAAAAGGTAAGGCTAAACAAGCTTAAATAATTGATTAATTTAAGGCTAGAAGCTATAATTACAGACGATTTAAAACAATAATAATATGGCAAATAAAGCAGCGATTGCAAAACATAACAAACAATTAAGAAAACTAAAAAGTGGTAACAGCAATTTTAAATCTGTTAAATTCAAAAATAGATGTCAAATTTGCGGTAGACCAAGAGGTTACATTGGAAGATTCAAAATGTGTAGAATCTGCTTTAGAAGAGCAGCTTTAAATGGAGAACTTCCAGGAGTAAAAAAGATATCATGGTAATTTATTTAAGATTAAACTAAGGAAATATGATAACTGACCCAATAGCAGACTTTTTAACAAGAATAAGGAATGCACAAGCTAGAAAAAAAGATTCTGTTTCTATGCCTGCTACAAAAATGATAATTGCTTTAGCAGAAATTCTTAAACAAGAAGGTTTCTTATTAGATTATCAGGTAGTAGATGCAAAACCACAGAGTGAATTAGTTGTAGATTTAAAATATGTTAATGGAATTCCTGCTATTACACAGTTAGTAAGAGTTTCAAAGCCAGGTGTAAGAAAATATAGAGGATATAGAGAAATAAAGCCTGTAAAAAGAGGTTTAGGTTTATCAATCTTCTCTACACCAATGGGAATTGTTAGCGGTAAAGAAGCAGTAAAGAATAAAACTGGAGGAGAATACATTTGTTACGTATACTAATTATTTAAAATTGACGGACCTGAAAAGGTACCATAAATTCATTAATTAAAAAATTATGTCAAGAATAGGAAAGAAAGAAATTACATTACCAGCTGGAGTAACTGCTCAAGTAGTAGATGGCGGTGAATTTGGATATAAAAAAGTTGTGGTAAATGGACCAAAAGGTACACTAGAACAATCTGTACAAAGAGGAGTAAGTGTTGACGTTACTGATAATCAAATCTTAGTAAAAAGAGATGATGATTCAAAGCAAAATAGATCATTTCATGGACTATACAGAACTTTAATCAGTAATATGGTTGAAGGTGTAGTAAATGGATATAAAAAAGAATTAGAAATTGTAGGAATTGGTTACAGAGCAGAAATGCAAGGTACTAAATTAGTATTATCTGTAGGTTACTCTCACAAAATTAACTACGAACCACCTGTAGGAATTAATATTGGTGTAACAGACCAGGTTAATATTTCAGTAGATGGTGCTAATAAACAGTTAGTTGGAGAAGTAGCTGCTAAGATTAGAGCATTTAGAAAACCAGAACCATACAAGGGAAAAGGTATTAGATACAAGGGAGAAAAGATTAGAAGAAAATCAACTAAAGGTGCAGCATAATTAATATAGAAATTAGTATTAAGAATCAATATGGATAAACATAAACAAAGACAAAGAAGAATAAAAGCAGTATCCAAAAATTTAAAAGGAACTGTTGAAAGACCTAGAGTAGTAGTTCATAGAACTAATAGCCATATATATGCTCAAGTTATTGATGATGTAAGTCACAAAACATTGGTATCAGCTTCTGATATTGAAGTAAAAAAGAAACTAAAGCCTATGGAACTTGCTAAAGAAGTTGGTTTACTTTTAGGTGAAAAAGCAGTAAAAGCAAATGTAACTAAAGTAGTTTTTGATAGAAGAGGTTTTAAATACCATGGTAGAGTGAAAGCTTTAGCAGATGGAGCTAGAGAATCAGGTTTACAATTTTAAATTAAATACTAAGATATGTCAGAACAACAAGTAGAAACACAAGTAAAACCAGAAACAACAAAAGTAACAGCTACTCAAGCTTCAGCATCTGTAGCAAATAAATACGAAAGAAATAATAATAGAGGTAGAAATCAAAGAGGAAGAAGACCTGATAGAAGAGAAAAGAATGAAGAAAAGGGAGAACAGCTGGATACAAAAATTGTTACTATTAGAAGAGTAACTAAAATGCATAAGGGTGGTAGAAGAATGAAAATTAGTGTTGTAGTTGTTGTTGGTGATAAAAAAGGAAGAGTAGGAATTGGTGTTGGAAAAGGAGAAGATGTAAGAGGAGCTCAAGATAAAGCTGTAAATCAAGCAAAAAAGAATATGGTATTTGTAAAACTAAAAGGTAATACAATACCTCACGAAATCACATTTAAATATAAATCATCTAGAATTTTACTTAAACCAGCAGCTCCAGGTACAGGAATTGTTGCAGGATCATCTGTAAGACAAGTAGCAGAAGTCGCTGGAATTAGTGATGTTTTAGGTAAGATCTTAGGAGCTGATAATAAAGTAACTAATGCTTATGCAACAGTTTATGCATTATCTGCTTTAAGAACAACTAGACTGTAATTTAAGTTAATTAAAAAAAATGATACATACTTTACCATCACCAAAAACAACAAGAAAAGCTAAGAGATTAGGAAGAGGAATGGGATCCGGAAAGGGAGGACATACTTCTACAAGAGGAGGAAAAGGTGCAACCGCTAGAACAGGTTATAAAGCTCCAAGAAGAAACTTTGAAGGAGGTCAAAACCCTATTTCTAGAAGATTACCTAAATACAAAGGATTTACTAGAGGATTTGTTAAATCTTCAGAAATTAATTCTCCTGTAAAATTAAGCATTTTAGCAGGATTAGCAAAAGAAGCTAAGTTAACAGAAGTAACACTAGAAAACTTAGTTCAACTAGGCTTATTAAAACTAAAGGCTCATAAAATAGTAATGCCTAAGGTACTATTTGATAAAGACATTGATGTAGCAATTAACTTAAAGGGTGTAAAAACTTCTAAAACAGCAAAAGCAGCTATAGAAAAGGCTGGCGGAAGTGTTGAAGAATAAGAAATTATTGAAATGAATTTTAAAAAGGCTCAAGGAAACTTGAGCCTTTATTTTTGTATCACCTTTTCAGCTAAAGGTTTCACAAAAACCTTTAGTCAATTTTTACTTAATTGTGTATAATCTTTTTTGTAGAAATTTATTACCAACCAATTATTAGATAATATGAAACGTATTGCTAAACCTTCGATTAGAAATCCATTTAAAAATTTAAGATTACCTTCTTTTTTAACAAATAAAGATATCTTAACAAGAATAGGTATTACATTATTAATTGTAGTAATTTATAGAGCTTTAGCAAATATTCCTCTTCCAGGTGTAGATATGAATGTTTATGATACTTACTTTGGAGCAAGTACAGCTTCGGAGGTAAACTATTTATTCACTATTTTTACTGGAGGTAGGATTGATACTCCAAGTTTAGTAGGGTTGGGTATAGCTGCTTATATTAATGCATCTATTGTAATGCAGATTTTACCTTATGCAATTCCTAGATTAAAAGAACTTCAAAAAGAAGGAGAGAGAGGAAGACAAGTAATTAATCAAATTACTAGATTTATTACTTTACCTTTAGCATTATTCTACTCCACAATTTATTTATACATTATTGCACAAAGAGATTTAGCTAACGCAAATGCAGATCCTGCAATTGCTGCTGATCCTAATCATATTCCTGTATATTTAATTCAACATGCGGATGGTTCAAATCTCCCTACAATTGGAAAGATTTTATTTATGGCTCTTATCCTAGCCGCAGGAACAATGCTTTTAATGTGGTTATCAGAAATAATTACAGAAAAGGGATTAGGTAATGGATCTTCTGTAATAATTACAGTAGGTATTCTATCTACATTGCCGGTTTATATAAGCCAAGACTTTTCTAGAATTAATCTTCCAGAAATTGTAAATCAGTTACTTCAAGGAAATTTTTCAGTATTAAATAATCCACTTACAGTCGCTCTATTAATTGTTCTATTAGGAGCTGTCTTAGTGATTGCCGGAATTATATTTATTAATGAATCTTATAGAAGAATAGATATTCAGTATGCAAGAAGAGTTAGGGGAGCCGAAATTGGTAGAGGTTCATTCTTACCTTTAAAATTCACTTTAACAGGCGTTATTCCCGTTATATTTACATATGCTGTACTTTCGCTGCCGCAATTATTAATCCCGATTATTGAAAATAACATTACTGCAGATTCAAGTATTTATGGATTTATTCAATCGTTAAAAACAGGCTTTTTATATGCCTCAACAGATAATGTTGTAAACCAGCATGATTTAATTTATGCAATTGTATATTTCTTATTAACTATTGCATTTGCATTGGTATACGCATTTATTGTATTTAACCCTAGCGAAGTAGCAGTTGAAAACTTGCAAAAGAGTGGAGCATTTATTCCTGGTGTAAGACCTGGTAAATCTACAGAAGAATACTTATCTAGAGTGTTATTAAAAATAGGACTTGTAGGAGGTATCTTTTTAGGATTTATTGCGTTAATACCATTAATTGCAAGAGATTTTGTATTAAGCTCAAGCGGTACAACATTAACAATTTTATCCGGAATTGGTGGAACTAGTGTTTTAATTATTGTAGGAGTATTCTTAGATACATATAGACAATATAAGTCTCTACAGGCTACAAGAAACTACGAAAAATATATTAATGCATAAAATGGATTTATCAAGTGTAATAAAAACAGAATCCGATTATAAAAATTTTAAAACAGCAGCTGACATATCTTCAAAGATATTAAGAGAGTTAAGAGATGCAGTAAAAGAGAATGTAGGTGCTAAAGACATTGATAATCTAGCTCAAGAATTATGCATAAAATACAAAGTAAAGCCAGCTTTTTTGGGTGTTCCTAGTCCTGCAGGAGGATTTCCTAGTAATGTTTGTATAAGTGTTAATAGTACTATTCTTCACGGTATTCCACATTCAGATATTATTTTTAAAAATGGTGATTTAGTAAAGGTTGACTTTGGAATAATTTATGAAGGTTTTTTTACAGATCATTGTGTAACTGTGTCTGTAGGTGAGATTACTGCTGAAGAAAGAAGACTACTAGAAACAGGAAAGCTTTGTATTGATACTGCAGTGCAAAAAGCAATTGTTGGAAATAAAGTAAGTGATATATCTAGAAGTCTTCAATCTGTTGCAGATTTAGCAGGTTTTGACTACGTTAAAAATTACTGTGGGCACGGAATTGGTAAATCCTTATGGTTAGAACCTGAAGTATTAACTTATACCTACAGAGGAATGGATGAATATTCTTTAGTTGATGGTATGTGTTTATGTATAGAAAATCAGCTTACGCTCGGTAAAGCAGAACTATTCTTAGATAATGATGGCTGGAGTTTAAAAACCAAGGATGGATCTAAAGGTGTAATGTTTGAACATATGGTTATTGTAAGAAAGAATAAACCTGAAATACTAACTCTTTTAGATTAATAAAACTACTTTCCTACAAACCACTTTTCCTATAAACTGTATGGAGTAAATAAAATTTCTCTAATGGAAAGCAGTAATTTAGGTAAAGTTAAAAAGGTTTATTTATTTAAGCCTTTTAAAGCAAAATTGTATAGAAAGCTCAAAATTAAAAAGCTTAGTACTTCTAAGATATTCTTCTACTTATTTTTACTAATGGTATTTAGCTTAGGAGTTAATGAATTAGTAAAAATGGTAAACGGCAATGTTGAATCTTTTACTGTAGAAGCAAAAGAATCTTACTACAAAACCTCTTTAAACGTTGATTATAATGCTATTGCACTTACAAATCCTACATCTCAAGTATTAGGAGCTGAAACTTCTGATTTAAGAATTAATTCTAATATAAGTTTAATTGATGAAAGGGCCTATGTGTTTGATCAATACTTTTTAGCAAATAATTCTCCGCTGTATGGTTACGGGAAATATTTTGTAGAGAAATGCGATGAGTATGGAGCACCAAAAGATTGTATTACTATAGTTGCAATTGCACGTAACGAAACAAATTTATGTAAATACAGTATATCTGCAGAAATGCATAATTGCTGGGGGTTTGGTGGTGGTGGAGAGTATAGGATAAAGTTTAATAGTTTTGAAGAATCAATTGATAGAGTAACAAAAGTATTAGTTGAAGGTTATGGAAGAAGGTACATTGAAGACCCATCTTTAATGGAAGGTACTTTTTGCGGACCGCAAGACGAGTGTAAAAATTGGGGAAATAGTATTAAGTTCTTTATTAAACAGATTGATGAATTTGGTAAATCTCTTGGTGTAGGAAGCTTACTGGAGTTAAGAAATAAATGATTATGAAAAAGGTATATGTAATAAATGGAATTGCTGGTGTAGGTAAAGACACATTTGTAATTCTTTGTAGAGATTTATTAAAGGGTTTATTTAATGTTGCAACATACTCTTCTGTAGACGAAGTTAAGCAGTATTTAAAAGAAAAGGAAAATTGGGATGGAATTACTAAAGATGCTTACTGGAGAATTAGAATGTACGAAGTAAAAAAGAAAATGATTGAAGATAATAATAGACCAACTCGGTATTTAGTGGAAAGTGCAGATAATACTCCAGACAATTCAATTATATTTTTCCATATAAGAGAATTAGAAGAAATAGAAAAATTATTAAAGTTGTATCCCTCTGCAAAAACTATACATATAATTCGAAATAATGTTGAAGTTATAAATACACCTGTAGATGCGGAACCTATAAAGTTTGCTTATGATTTTACTATTGATAATTCCAGTACTTTAGAAGATTTTAATTTAAAAGCAAAAGACTTCTTATTAACAGAGCTAACTGACTACATACAAGATAATCAACTTTCTTTTTCTATTGACTAAGCATTATTAGAAAAAAGATTATAGTAATAAAAAGTATAACGCATACTATTAATACTAATATCTGAAGTAATTTTAATTGAAGTTTTAACTCTTTCTTATGTTTGTAATGTTTAGTTAATTTCTTTTCTTCAATCAATCTTGCTAATGATTTCCCTTTAAGACGCAAAGGTTCGTCTGAATGGTTATTGTTTTCAGAAAAAAATTCAAAAACAGCACTGTTTTCTTTTGTTTTATCTAAAGGTTCGTCAAAAAAAAGTTTCATAAAGCAGAAATTATCTTACTGATATCTTACTCTAATTTAAAAGTTTTTTTATCAAATTTAATAATTAACTTCGATAACTACTATTTGTAGATAATTATAGAATGCTTATCTGTCTTATATTCCAAGGTTGTAATCTAATTAAATTTACTTTAAACTTTTACTATTAACTTAGTTTTCTTATAAATGTTTAGTAAAGTCAACCAAGTAACATTTACTAAAATGTCTGGAATCTTTCAATTCTTATTCCCTTACTTATATAAATCATGAAAGTATTGAAAAAAATATTCTTCGGAATACTCTTATTCTTAGTAGCTATTCCAGCAACCTCACAAGATTTCAGTAAGGTATTTGCAAGTTCTGTTCATTATCCTTGGGGTGGAGGAAAAGCTTTAATAGGCTCAGTAAGTTTTCCATATTCTTATAATGCAAATACAGACTCAGAAGGAAATATTTATTTAACAAAATATACTAGTGATTCTAAAGCAAGGGTTCATAAAATGGATAAATATGGAAATAATTTATGGGGTGATAATGGTGTAGATGTATCTGTAAATAATGCTACAAATACTTCTAGAGATATGCCTGAAGGTGTTAGTGATGGAGATGGAGGAGTTTATGTTACCTATTGGGATACAAATGGAGGTCCACCAGAGATTATGCTTCAAAGAGTTTCAAAGGATGGTGTTGCCGTCTTTGCTTCTGGGGGAATAAAAGTTTCTAATTCTTATATGCAACAGTATGGAGAGTTAGCTAAAGGGAATAATGGCAGTGCAATTATAAGTTTTGTAAATACAGATGAAGCAACCTCTATGTGTAGACCTGCCGTCCAAAAAGTAAGCAGTAACGGTGATGTTCTATGGGGTAATGAAGGTTTATCTTTGGATGAACTAGACTCAAACTATTGTTCTTCTTATCCAGAAATTACAGAGACTGCTGACGGTGTAATTGTTGCATGGATAAATTCTAATACTGACGTAATTAAAGCTCAAAAGATCAATTTTAGTGGAGATATCCAGTGGACTTCAAATGGAGTTACAGTTTTTACTCCGACTTTGAGTGGATTTGATAAAGACTTTATTCTAGTCTCTGATAACTCTACCGGTGCTTATATTTCTTGTACTAGTAATTGTGCTACAGTAAATAAAATAAATGGTGATGGATCAGTGCCATGGAGTACAAATGGAATTAATTTAGGATCTAAAGTAGGTTCATTTAGGACAAGTTTTAACTTAGATATTGCTCCAATGGTAGCTGATTCAGAAGGTAATTTATATGTTTGGGGACTTAATGGATCTGATCCTGCTGTAGTAAAACTAGATTCAACAGGAACAGAGGTTTGGGATAGTCCTTTAACTATCGATATATTTGCTGGGGTAAACTCAACAATAAATGGAGTAGTTAACAGCAATAATGATTTATTTATTGCTTGGGATGTGAACATGGATTATGGAGTTTGGATTCAAAAAGTAAGTAAAGACGGGCAAATAATTTGGACTCCTAACGGATCTAGTATGAATACTAGTGATTACTTTAGAACTGCTTTAAAAACAGGTTCTGATGAAATAACTGTTGTAGGTACAATGGCTCCTTATCCAGGTATGCCTACCTATGCAATGAGAGTTCAGAGCGCCTATAAAGTCAGTAATCTGCCTAATACCTTAGATGTAATAAATGTAAAAGATGAAAGTATATTAGTTCCAGAAACAAACGGAGCCGTCGGCAACGAGGTTGTAAAGTTGAAACAAAAATCAGATAACAAATATATTGCTTTAGTAAATCTAAATACTTTAATAGATTTAAATTGGAGTAGTATAACTGGTGCTTCGGATAGCAATGAAGGTAAATCCTTTGCACAAATTACTGGAGCGCCTGGGATATCCGGATATTCATTATTAGTCCCTATTAAAAATGGTACAGATAATGCAGTAATTGTATGTCCTAATGCAGCATCAATTTCCGAAGTATCTACAAGTTGTGGCAATAAGGTAACAATAATAAATACAGAAACGGCAAGTATAAATAATTCAAATGTAAGACTTTCTATAAGTAAAATTGATGGGATAGATTATTGGAGAGTTGAGAATTTAACACAAGGAGGAGCTATTAGTACAAGAATAGAATCTGCAGGTAATAACAATAATGCAAATAATTCTAATAATCAGAATAATACAAATAATGCTCCACAATTAACACCAACTCCTACTGATAAGGATGGTGACGGATTGATGGATACAGATGAAGATAAAGCTGGTACGGACAAAAATAAACCAGATACCGATGGAGATGGTTTATTAGATGGGTTTGAAGTTAAGAATTCAGGTCAGAAGGGTTCAAGTACGTATTTAGATCCACTGAGTAAAAATTCTGATGGAGATAAAACTCCTGATAATGAAGAAGATTTTGATAGTGATAAATTAACTAATTTACAAGAACAAGCAAATAAAACAGATCCTCGAGATAGAGATTCAGATGGCGATGGTTTATTTGATGGAATTGAAATTCAATTCAGTACAAATGCAAATCCATTATCACCAAGCAAATCAGATACTGATAATGATGGAATTAAGGATTCAGAAGAAGATTTTGATAAAGATGGAGTAAATAATCTAGATGAACAAAAATATAGCAGTAATTTTAATAAAGTAGATACAGATGGGGACAATTTAACTGATAAAGAAGAAATTGCAGGATGTATTTTAAAGCCTAATACACTTCAGTGTTCAGATAAATTATTTATGCCTACCGACCCTACCAAAGGCTGATACTGATAGTGATGGACTAGGAGACAAAGATGAAGCCTTAATAAATCCATTTAATCCAACAAAAACTAATATTCCTGTAAGCACGGACGAAGAATTTAATGAAAATTACATAGATACAAATTTGATTCTAATTGTACTTATTGTGAGTGTACCTTTAGCTTATTTAGTATTAAAAAACTTTAGAAAGAAAAGTTATATAGAAGTAATTTAAATGAAGAATAGATTTATCTTAAAAAAACTTCAAATACAATTCATTTTATTATTAATTTTTTCTTTGCTTTTTTCATTTATAGGCATAAATGTAAGAGCAGAGACTGGCCAAAGTGTTTGGAAAGTTTTAAGTGCAAATTATACTACTAGTGATAGCGAAGAAAGTGGTGTAACTAATATAATTTCTGACGGTAATGGGGGGGTATATGTTGCCTGGGATGATAGGTCAGGGGTTCAACCAAAAGTAGTAATACAAAGAGTGGATGGAGATGGCAACTTGTTATGGGGTAATGATGGTATGTTTGTTGATACGGGTACTTTTGCACATCTTGGCCCACAGGGCATTGTGAGCGATGGTGTTGGAGGGGTAATCGTAACTTGGTTAGTAGATAAAGGAACTGGCTGGGCAACACTAATGCAAAGATACGATAGTTCTGGGAATAAGCTATGGGGTAACGACGGTATTCCAGTAAATGCACCTTTACCTGCGTATATTTTTAGTGTAGGTAATGATGAATTCGTTTTGTGTTGGAGTAATACTACAATATATTGCCAGCGAATTAATTTAAATGGTGATTATTTATGGGGAGCACCTGTACGAGTACTACAAGATAATCCTACTGATAGTGCTTATAATGAAAGATTTGTAGTTAATCAAAATGGATATATCACTATATTGTGGAGTGAAAATAGACCAGGTGCTGAAGGAGTGTATATGCAGCAGCTTGATGATGATGGAAACAGATTATTTGATGCAAATGGAACCAGAATTTCTACAACTAATATAAATTCTGTTGGTCAGTATACGGAGCTTAGAGTGTTAAGTGATAATAATTTTATTGCAACTATACTTACAGCTGCACCTAATTATGAACATTTATATGTTCAAAAAATAAGTGCAACTGGTGAGCCATTATGGGGAGATGAAGGTATTCTACTAAATACAGAATCCCCGGTGTTTTTGAATGGCTTATCCACTGATAATTCTGGAGGAGCATATATAAGTTGGACCCATAATGGTTCGGGTGATTTGTTTATTCAGCATGTAAATGCAAGCGGTGATCTATTAGAAGATATTCCTGGTTTACTTTTAGATGAATATGTTTTTGAGAATAGATTAGTACCTGACGGTGAAGGAGGGGCATTAGTATATTATAGTAAAGGATCAAATGTTTTTATAAATAGAATTACTTCAAATGGAAATATATTGTGGGGAGATGTAAATGTAGGAGGTAGAATAGGATTTGTTTTAGAAAATGAACCCGATAGATATGGTGAGGTTAATAATACATCTATTATAAATACTGCTCCAAGAGAATATACTATGTTAAAACTTGAGAATACGGATTCAATGACTCCGCCGTTTGTGCAGAAGTTCGAAATTGTATATCAAATTAAAAACTTAGCGACTAACTTAGACGCCCTTGATTTAAACGACAATAATATTGAAATTTCCAGTCCAGCAGATCCCAATGTGGGTGGTTTTGGTCTTAAGGGGAGCGCAGAGACAGTAAGAGTATTAAAGGATGAACTTAATATCGCCGAAGTTATAGTAAACATGACTCAAGATCGTGACTGGACGTCTATTGCAGGAGATGCTGATGCGGGTCAAAAGAAAGCTTTTATACATAATTTACAGTCTGCACCTGGTACCTCTGGTACATATACTCTATATGTAAGAAGAGGAATTAATGATAATAGAGTTTATATTTGTCCTAACCCAAGTTCTTTAGCAGATGTTAATACTTCCTGTAACTCAGGTTTTTATAAAGAGAATGGCGATACAGATGTTTCTGCTGTAGAGATAGATAGTATTAGGTATTGGAAAATAGAAAACTTATCCTATTCAGCTGGTGCAGTTAGCTATATTTATAATCCTAATACAACAGATACAGATGGAGATGATCTATGGGATCAATTTGAAAATGATAACTCAGGAACAGATGGTTCAAGTAATGAATTAGATTTAAATAGTAATGATTCTGACGGAGATGGAACTTCTGATGCAGATGAAGATTTTGATAATGATGGATTAACTAATCTAGAGGAGCAAAATCAAGGTACAGATCCAAATGACTCCGATACGGATGGAGATGGATTATTAGATGGAGAAGAAGTAGATGGATGTATATACAATCCAAACTCTACTACTTGCAGTTCTACAACATTTACTCCTACTGATCCTTTAGATCCAGATACAGATAATGACGGTATAACCGATAAAGATGAATTAAATAACAATCAAAATAATCAGAACAACAACAATAATCAAAATGGTAACAACCAAAATAATAATCAAAACAATAGCAATCAAAATAACCAGGGTAACTCTGGGGGGAATACTACGAATCCTGCAATCCCTGATACAGATGGAGATGGTGTATCTGACGAAGAAGAAAATCAAAACGGAACAAATCCTAACGATACAGATTCCGATGATGATGGATTAAGTGATAACTTTGAAAATGAAAATTCTGGTGGTAATAATATTTCGAATGAACTTGATCCTAATGACAATGATTCCAATAATAACAATATAAATGATGGTGACGAAGATTTTGACAATGATGGGTTAACCAATCTAGAGGAGCAAGAGCAAGGTACAGATCCAAATGACTCCGATACTGATGGAGATGGATTATTAGATGGAGAAGAAGTAGATGGCTGCAAATATTTGCCTAATACAACTACTTGCGGAACAATAATATTCCCACCTTCTGATCCAAATGATCCTGATAGTGATAACGATGGCGTTTTTGACGAAGATGATGTAGATAACGGAAATACTAATACTGCTAATCCGTATGATCCTGATACGGATAACGATGGGCTAGATGATGGAGAAGAGGTGCAAGGATGTATTTTTATACCTAATACTACACAATGCAGTGATTACACATTCCCACCAACCAATCCAAATGATCCCGACACTGATGATGATGGAATATTGGATGGAGAAGATGTAAAAGATCTGAGTGATGATTTAATTCCAGTATCTTTATCAGAAAATAATAATACTAATTTGGTAAGCAATATTTCTAAAACAGTTAGTACTGCTGTAGAGAGTTTTAAACAATCTTCCGAAAGCGGAGAAGTATCCAATACTTTGTTAGCTACTAGCTTTGTAACTGTTTCTTTAACAGCAGTAACTTATCCCGGATTTCTTCCATATGCATTTTTATGGTTTAGAAAAAAGAAAAAGTATTCATCCTTTGGCTTAGTATATAGCAAGCTTACTAGAGAACCTTTAGCATTTGCAACAATTAGAATCTTAAGTGAAAAAAATGAATTTGTAACCCAGGCTGTAAGCGATATTTACGGTAAGTATTCTATTACAGTTAATCCTGGTAATTACTATATTGAAATTAAACTTAATGGTTATAAAGAATTAAAACTTTATATTGCAGTAAAAGATGAAACTGTAACTATGGATCTTGGTTTAGAGCCGTTAAATTATACTGAGTCTGTATTTAAGACTGTACTTAGAAAAATCAAGAATTATTTTTTTACTGTGAATGGTTTAATTTACTATATTGGATTTATTGCTTCTGCAATTGCAACATTACTTGCTCCTACTATATTTAATTTTATAGTACTAATTATTTTTATTATTCAAACTCTTTTGCATATTACAACTAGAAGAGGAAGGGCAGGCAGGGTTTACGATCCAGAAACCGGATTGGCAATTAAAGGAGTTTTAATTAGAGTATTTGAAGAATCAACAGGAAGACAAATTAATGCAACAATTACCGATGAAAATGGGAAATATAATATCTCTTTAAAACCAGGGCATTACTTTTTAAAAGCAGAAGGTTTAAATTATGAGCTTAACTCTAAAAAGTACATAGATGCTGTAGGTACATCGTATTTGAAATTAAAAGTAGAAAAAGAAGATAGAGTTGAATTAGAAATCCCGCTAAAGAGAAAAACAAATTTAGAACAGTCTAAACTTGTCGCTTCAAAATTTGGATATTTGTAGCAGTAGTAATACATTGACTCCATTTATTAATTGAGCTAGAGTGTAATAAGTTAAAAGATTTCCGTGAATTTTTATAAATATAAGAAAAAAAAATCTATAAGTATCGGTATTGTTTTTTTAGTTTTGCTAATTGTATTTATAGAGGTAACAATTTTAAGTTTTAATAAACCAATTAAGACTTTAAATGCAGGAATCATACACGAAAATTGGGGTACAAATGGAATTGTTGTATCTAATGCCACAGGGTATCAAGGAAGTCCTAGAATTATACCTGATAATGCAGGGGGTATTATTGTTGTATGGACAGATCAAAGAAGCGGTTTTCAAGTTTATGGACAAAAGTTTAACTCTTCAGGAGTAGCTCAATGGACTGCTAATGGAAAAGCATTAAGTCCTGTCTCCCATGGAGTAAATGCTATATTAGC
>CAYPVU010000034.1:0-4560 GCA_964414295.1 uncultured Candidatus Saccharibacteria bacterium
ATTAACACTGAGTGTGTAATTATACCCTTGAGATCCGCCGTCAAAAGCAATATACCAGTTACCGGTTATATCTATCCCATCTGCATGCAGTAATTCAATGGGAGAATAATTGCAATAAGAGTAAGTATAATAAGAAGTATCTTCTGGGAACTCATCTTGTTGTGTTAAATAGATACAACCATATCCTCCATCATCTCTTTCTAATTTTAAATCGATAAAGTCAGCAGTTGTAGAGGCATTGAATTTATAATACAAATAAGAATCTCCGTTAAAGCTTCCATTAACAACCTCTACTTGTGATATTTCATTTACCTCAACTGAATTTGCTGTAAGAGTATAATCAGCTTCATCATATTGTGAAAGCGCAACCAATATGTATAAAGTACCATCCTGAATATCACTAGATGGTAATGTAATTGAGTTATATCCATCATTAGTACTTGAGTATGTAAAGTCGCCCAAGGTACCTCCAGTTAGTGTAGGATCAAATCCGTAATTAGCATATAAATGTGCTCCACCAATATTCATAGCCAAATCAAGTCGCAAGCCCTCCCATTCACTCGTAGTAACAATTGTGTATCTTTGAAAATTCTCGGAAGCAACTAAACTAGATGTATCTGTAATCATATCAACATCATCTACGTTAACCCTGTAATCATAAGTCCCCGATCCCTCTTGAGCATAGACAACAACATATAGCGTACTATCTTGAATATCACCGTTATAAAGGTTTATATTTTGCGAACTGCTATAACTATAAGCACTACTATAGGCAAAATCATTTATTGTTCCTCCATTCTCAAGCGGATTTGATCCATAATTTGCATACAGAAGAAAATTTTGTCCCTCATTCATGTTCTCTATATTTATTGATAGAGTTCCCCACAATGAATCAGTATTAATAGTATATGAATCATATACATACTGTCTTTGAATATTTCCTTCTTCATACAATACTTCTCCTGCATTAATCGATTTTGGAGAATTAAAGCTTATCACTAAAACCGAACTTAAGACTCCTACAATTGCTAAGCCTAGATGAAAATAGACCGAACTTACAGATTTAAATTTATCAAACATCATAAAACGGGAATTATATATACGTACTAAGTTATAGTTTAGTCCAATATTGTTAACTTTAACAGACTAAACTATAACTTTTATCCCATAAATCCAAATTTTGTTTTTATATTAGAATTAATTTCGGAAGGAAGTTTCTTCTGCATTGGGATTGAAACGTTTAACAAATCTTCTTTATCCATTTCAACTACAATGTATGGTGTGCCTAAAGCATCCTTTAGCTGTGCAAATCCATCCTGCATTTTATATTGCAGACTTTCTAATTTAATATAATACTTACCTTTTGGAAGTACTATATTATACTTTCCATTATTATCTGTAATTGCAGAACCTAATTGCCTACCACTTTCCTCGTAAACCTTTACAAAGATACCTTTTAATTTATTTTTATTAATAGAATCATAAACTACCCCACTCTTTGAAGATCTGACTTTATAGTAAATAAGACTTTGTACTAAAAAGATTAAAAGTACAACAAAGTTCATTAGTGAAGGAGCATAAATAACTGTTAGTACAGAGAATATAAATCCTCCATAGAATACAAGTGAATTTATTAATGATAAATTATTTTTTATTATTCTTTTTAGGTTAATACCTTGTTTATTAATAGAAGTTAAAGGTATATCCATGTTTAGTATGTCTGTTTTAGATTCAATCTGCTGTGAGTATTCCTGATAATTATTAATCTTTACATTTAAAATATAAATTCCAGGCGCTGTATTTATTGAATATTTACCATTTAAATCAGTAACAGCTTGAGCAATAAATTCTCCAGAAAGACTATTAAGTCTTACAGTAGCAAATGCAATTGGTTTATTAGTTAAGGAATCAAATACTACTCCCCATGGATTATATTTTTTTCTTTTCTTAAACCATAGGAATGCATAAGAAACAACATTAGGATACGTTACTGCTGACAACGTAACAGCAGAAGTTGTAGTTACAACTAATGCCGCTGGTAATGTACCTGATTTAGCCCCAACTTCTACTGCTACTAAAGGAGCAGTAACAACTGTAGAAACGGTATTTGAAACACTTGAAACAATTGAAGTAACTACAGAATTAATAACTCCACCTATAGTTCCATCTAATAAGCCAGGAGAATCTTCTGATACTGGTGTAGCAGTTTCTCCAGATTCTACATCTTCAGGATCTCCCGACGGAGGTATATAGTAAGAAGTTCCATTATTCGGATTGGTAGGTAAAAAGGTTGTTCCGCTACATTGTGTAGTATTAGGAACATATATACAGCCTTCCACTTCTTCTCCATCTAATAAACCATCATTATCACTATCTGAATCGTTTGGATTAGTAGGTGAAGAGGTATTATTACTACATGTTGTAGTACCTACTGTATAAATACAGCCGCTGACCTCTTCTCCATCTGCTAATCCATCATTGTCACTATCGTTATCATTTGGATTAGTAGGTGTAAATGTTGTAGAAGTACAAGTAGTTGTTCCTGGATTATATACACATCCATCTACTTCTTCTCCATCTAATAAACCATCATTATCGGTGTCTGAATCATTAGGATTAGTACCATTCTGCAATTCTTCTGAATCTGTTAAACCATCGTTATCTGAATCTGGATCACTAGGTGTTGTTGGCTGAGTTGGAGCTATGGGTTGTGTAGGAGGTGTTGTTGTGCCACCCGTATTACCTGGAGGATTTTGTGTCCCGCCATTATTATTACCACCAGTATTACCTCCATTATTTTGAGTCAACAAATAACTTAATCCCCCAGTTCCTGTTAAATTATCAACTTTCCAGTACTGGTTAGATAAGTAAGTTACAATAGAAATGCCTGAATCTGTTGCGGATCTTTCGTAACCACCTGAACAATTTAGTGCTACATCGTTTAAAGAAGTTGCATTAGGACAAATATAAACCCTATTATCTTCTGCAGCTTTTGGAACATAAAGTGAATAAACTGGTGCAGCTCCTGGTGCAGAAGTTAAATTGTGAACAAATGCTTTCTTTTGGTCTATATCTGCACCTGCATTTACATTATTCCAGTTTCTATCTTGAGTAAGAGTAACTTGAACATCAGCCACTGGCATTGCAGATCTAAATAACCTTGCATTCTGCTGCCCTATTCTTTTTGTTACACTCAAATCAATTGTATTATCAGCTTGTAATCTTGTTGTTAAAGGATTTACTAAATTAGTAATATTATATCCCTCTGGTTCAGGAGGAACGTAAGCTTCGCCTAAAACAACATAGATAGAACCAGCATATGGAGCAGAAAAACTAGTATTGTAATTTCCAAAAACTAAATCATTTAAATTGTCACCATTAAAATCTCCTTGTAGATTTTGCCCCCAATCATTAAATTCTGCATCTACTTCAGGCCCATCAAACCTAACAATAAAGTTATCTGTATTAGAAAGTGCTAATTCGGTAGGAAGACTACCTAAAGAAGCAATTTTAGTACTAGATACTATATAAATAGAACCAGAATTTGATCCATTATAGTCTGCACTATCTCCACTAATCATTAAATCTGTTTCACCATCATTATTCCAATCTATAGGGCTGTAAGATGCATTTGCGTGTAAGCCCTCATTGTCTGTACCTGGTGTAATTACAATATTGTAATTAGAGTCACTTAAATCCCAAATATTTCCTGTAGATGTTCCAATTGATTGAATTAGAGTTGAAAAAAGAATATACACTACTCCATTCAAACCATTATAAGAATCATTTGTAGCGCTAATTACCAAATCTGTATTACCATCATTGTTTAAATCATTGCCAACCGAGATTGGACCAATCTTTGATCTATTAGCATCAGAGTCTAATCTTAAGTTAAAAGATAAATTATTAGCAAGATCTATTTCATTACCAGTACCAGAAATTGTGCTTAATAAAGTTGAAAATAATAAATATGTGCCTGAGCCTCCACCGTAATCAAAGTCCATTAATAAATCCTTATTGTTATCAGAATTTACATCTCCAGCAAAGACAGTTGATAGATAATAAGACTGTGAAGGTGAAGTATCTTTAAATAATGCTGTATAGTTAGTTGTTTGAGCTACATCATATGTATTTCCACTTCCACCCCAAGAACCAAATAAAGAAGAATCAATAAAGTATACTCCTCCATAGTAATTATCTGCGTAAGGATCACCAACTACTAAATCTATATTACTATCTCCAGTTACATCATCAACCACTATCTTACTTCTTACCCCAGTAGAGGTTCCAAAACCGGATGGATTATTAGTATTTACAACTTTAAAGTCATAGTTAGTAGATTGCGATAAATCAATTATATTTCCAGTAGAGGTTCCAAAGCCTAGGAATGCTGAAGAATCTACAAAGTAAATTGTATTGCTATAGCCAGGTATAATAAAGTCAGAAACATTATCTCCATTGTAATCTTTAAATAATGGCCAACCATCTCGAGCACCTAAGCTATCATCCGTATTCCCATCTATTCTAAAGTTAAAACTACTTGAGTTATCTAGGGACATT
>CAYPVU010000035.1:0-3540 GCA_964414295.1 uncultured Candidatus Saccharibacteria bacterium
TTTGTTTAAGCTCCTGTTGAGCAACTTTTAACTGTTCGCGAATTGCCTTAAACTCTGTGGAAGATGAGAATGCCGCTTGTACAGCTTTCTGAACAAGTTCTTGAATTCTAGCCTTGTTCTTTCGTGCAGACTCCTCTCTTAGTTTTTGAATATACTGATAGATCTCTTGAAAGATCCCTTGTAGCTCCTCCCTCTGTTCCCGAGGTAAACGAGTATTTCTGGCTTCCTCCTGCAATGTCTTCAGTTCATTCATATATGAACTTTTGAACTCGGAAGCTCTTGATACATCGGATCGCAGGCTTTTTGCAGCTGCAATCAGTCTGCCAATTTCAGTCGTCTTATCTTTCCCATCGATTGCCTTCTCCTTTCTCAAATTCTCCTCTACTTGTCTTTTCCTAGCTTCACCCGAACCCTCAGCCGAGGCTCTGCTCCTATTGAGCATTCTTTCGGTTTCTTCAAGGGTTCTCGCGAATCTGGCAAAGCCTCGAAGCTTTTTATCGAAAGTTGTGTGAGAATGTAGCAGAGGAATATTCAACAGGCTTTTTGAGGGAGTATTGGCGTCGACGATGAATTTTTCGATTTCCTTTTCCCTTTCTCTCAGTGTTTGACCTGGGAACGTCGAGGTAGGGATTACGTATACAGCTGTAGTCCCATCCTTGTTGGGATTGATTACAACTACTACGTCAGTCTCCTTTACACCATTCCCATCCTCCATGTATGCAACTGTTCTATACGCTCTACGCACGGTTTCTTGATTAGACATTGCGCTTTCTCCTTCTTATTGAACTTTAAAGAACGGAGAATTATAGCTTAAACACTATAGTCTATTCAATTGAACCCAAATCATAGATTCTTTATGGGTATAGATAAATATTTTTTACTAGTTCATCAAATCTTTTAATAGAATAATTATTTTCTGATCTGAGTATTTTTAATACATATTTGAATTCAACAAAAGATGCAAGATTACTTGTTGGAAGATTTGGATCTAGCAAATGTTCTGCAAATGGCAATATCCTATCACTTAGCTTTTTAGGAAGTATTGAATCTTGTTTATTTAAGAAAATGATTCCATCTCTACTAAGAGTATCTATAAAGGCATTGAGATCTTCATTCTCGTAGCTTAATATAAAGTTTACAAATTTCCTATTTTTTAAATTTGGGTCTTTTGTATTTATTAGATCTAGCAGCAATCCTATAGGTTTAATATTCTTTTCGTGGTTATAAAGGAATTCAATAGCGTATTCTTTGTTTACAAGATTTAAACTTATTGCTTCCTCCCATCCTTTAAGGGCTTTTAAACGCTTTTCCAAACTAGCTCTGCATTCATCGGGTGGAGTTATTGGATGTGACCAAAATTCAAATTCTGATTTTATTTCTAGTATTATTCTAACTAATTCTTCAAACCTTTTAACGGAATAATTATTTTCTTGATTAATAGTTTTTAGAGCGTTCTTATATATTTTAAAAACTCTTTCACCCTCTTGGTAAAACTTTAGTTTTGGTTGAAATACCATTTGAGCAAAATAAGTTATTCTTTTTGCAAAATTGCTACTAATTATTGTCTCTTGACTAGAATAGTCCCATTTATAGTCATACTCATTTTTTGGGGTTTCTGGGAATATTTTTACTTTCTTGAAGAAACGTATATCTAGCTCATTACCATAAGTTGACATAAGATCTACAAAGGCTATTAAATCTTCATCTTTAAAGCTCAGTATAAAGTCTACAAGTTTTTTATCCCTTAAATTCTCCTCTTTGGTATTTACAATATCTAAAAATAGCTTTATCAAATTTAAATTATTAGAAGAACTGTAAATATAATCTAGAATGTCATCAACGTCTAATAAGCCTGTTTCTTTAGCCGTATGCCATTCTTCTAATGATTCTAGAAGTTTTAATGCTTTTGCTTTGTCTTCCTCTGTAGGTGTTTTATATGTAGTTTCCATAGGTGTAACTTTAATATATGCATTATATCATAAGGATTAATAAGACAAATGATTATCTGCTTATTACATAATATATATTGTACCTATTATCTAAATGTATTTCACGGTATAATTACTAGTTTAAATTTGTAAATATAATCATGCATAAAGGAATCGTACTAGAAAGAGGAAAAGATCGACCTATAAGAGATAGGCACCACTGGATCTTTTCAAGAGCAATAAAATCAGCTCCAAATTATCAAAATGGAGATATTTTACCTGTTTATTCAAATGATGGCGAACTATTAGGCCATGCAATGCTTAATAAAGACACAGCTATTGCAGGAAGAATGGTTAACTTTGATTCTACAGATCCTGTAACTTCAATAAAACTAAATATAAAAAGAGCAATTGAATATAGAAAAGCTCTATTTAAAAATGAACAAACTAATGCTTACAGATTAGTAAACGGAGAAGGCGATAATTTATCGGGTCTTGTAATTGACCAATACAATAAAGTATTTGTAATACAAATTGTAAGTACTGGAATGGATAAGTTAAAGGAAGTAATAGTAGAAACATTAAAAAACGAAACTGAAGTTGAATGTATTTACGAAAAGTCTACAATCCATGCAAGAAGAAAAGATGGTTTAGAAAGCTTTGAAGGAGTATTGTATGGAGAACTGCCAGAAAAAGTTGAAATTTTAGAACATGGAGTTAAGTTTTTAGTAGATATTAAACAATCTCAAAAAACCGGTTTATTTTTAGACCAAAGAGAAATGAGAAAGTTAGTTGGAGAATATACAAAAGATAGAACTCTTTTAAACTGCTTTTCTTATACCGGAGGCTTTTCTTTGTATGCAGCTAAAAATGGAGCAAAAAAAGTAGTAAGTGTAGATATAGCACCGGAAGCAGTTGAATTATCTAAAGAAAACTTTAAGGCTAATAATTTAGATGTAAATAAACATGAGTTTGTAGCTACAGATGCATTTGAATATCTACATAACCAAGATTTAAACTTTGATTTTATTATTCTAGATCCACCTGCTTTTGCAAAAAAGAAAGAAGATTTACCTAATGCACGAAGAGGTTATTTAGATATTAATAGAACTGCTTTAAGAAAAATGCCTTCTAATTCATTTTTATTAACTTGTTCTTGTTCTTATCATTTATCAGAAGAGATGTTTGAAGACATTGTTAAACAAGCAGCACTTGATACTGGCAGAAAGATTAAAATAATTACAAAACATAGATTAGCTGGTGATCACCCTATTAATCCATTCCATTCTGAATTGGATTATTTAAAAAGTCTTTTACTATACGTAGATTAAACTCTACTTTAAAAGTGCTCTAAATCACTTTTTATTTAGAGCACTATCTTTCTTTCTGTCTTAACCACTATTAAACCCTACTGTAAATACTTCTAGCTTCTTGTGTTGAAAATATAATACTTGTGTGTGAAAATCTGTTTAAAACTATTTAACAATATTAATTTTAATTACTTAATTATGTCAAAAGTCTTCGGAAGAATTAAAGGACTAGGATTAAGTTCTTTAGCAGCAGTCTTGTTGCTGCAACCTCTCTTTTTTGGTTCATTAACCAAAGTTTACGC
>CAYPVU010000036.1:0-5291 GCA_964414295.1 uncultured Candidatus Saccharibacteria bacterium
CTTACAATAATTGTCCTAATGTAACTACAGGTGTATGTCAAAATAAAGAATCATTAGATGTTCAGACAGAATCCATAATTTTAGCTAAGGCCAATGCGGCTAAAACTTTTGCATTTAGAATTATTTTAGATGGTGCAGGAAATGCTTCTCAAGTTTATGCTTATAACGGTGGTTCCTGGGGTGCTCCAGTAACTGGAGGTAATGCTACTAGCTTAGGTGCAACATTATTAAATTTTAGAGCTGATAGTACAGCTTCTGTATCAGGTCAAAACTTAGTATCAAGATTTAGAATCCGATACGATACTGCACCTTTAGGGAAGTATAGATATTATGCAGCTGCATTAATATCAGATGTATTAGGCAATGTTAAAACTTCATATTCAACTATTAATAGTCAACGAGTCTATAAACGTTTAACTGCATCCGCTTCTCAACCAAATTGGGGTGTAGATTTAACCCCACCTGCAATTCAAGGTGCTAATTTTAAAGCTGTTTATCAGGCAGCAAATAGATTTACTATTAATTGGAGCTTTACTGATGCAAATGGAGTTCAATTTAAATCTTTTGTAACAAGAGATACCTCTGATTCATCACTATCTGAAAATTCAGGTGCTATTAACTTTGGAGTTCCTTTACCTAATGTAGCTCAATACGATTCTGGCGCATTAAACTATGGAAGTATTACTACTTGGAATGGATATGTAGTAAATGGTTCAGTTCCAATTAATAGAACTTATACAGATGCAGATCCTTCTAAGCAATCTAATTATCAATTCTATGCGTTTACTAGGGACGGAGCATGTAATCAAAAAGTTATTACTACTTCAGCAGCTCTTCAAAAACCATGGGTAGTAAGTTACAACGGAAATGTTTCTGCTGCTCAAGGAATTACGGGTATTTCTATTCCACAAAGTCTTAATGAGTTTTCTGCTGACATAAAAGGCAAAAATAATTTAACTATTTTAACTGATAGAAAATCAGTTTATTTATCAAGTTATGGAGCAATAAGCGGTACTGCAGATTTACCTTTAAGAAAACAGTCTAAATATAGTCAATACAATTTAAGATACGAAGATTTAACTATAAAACCACCACTAGATTCAGGAATAACAAGCTGGTATACATATTTAAATAAACTAGTTACAGAAAATAAAGCTGCTCCAATTGCAACATTAGGTACAAATTTAAGTGGAAGAACTTCAACTTACTTAAGCGTTGCTGCTAATTCAAAAAAGCATGCAGTAGTTGCAGGAACTTTAACTGTACAGAAGGATGTTATATGTGATACTCAAACAATATTCTTTGTTGATGCTTTAGTAATAAATCCTGATTTTAGGGTACAAGGAAATAATAATGGATGTTTATTTGTATCTAAAGGAAATATTACTATCGAGAATGGAGATAGAGCTTCGGCAGCAACTCCAATTGATGATCCTGCTTTAGCAAATTACGATGTAATAGAGGCTGCATTAATTACTGATGCACAATTAATTACAAGAAAAGACGTAGCTAATAATGCTCAAAAAGGAGATGGTTTGGTAATTAAAGGAAGTGTACAAAGTCTTTCTTTAAACTTATTAAGAGATATTAATTTAAATGCAAATCAGTTCCAGCCTGCCCACCTATTCTACTTTGATCCAAGATACAGACAAATATTTAAGTCTGATATTAATTACAATAAGTATTCTATTAGAGAAGTGGGCTTTACAAATAATTAATTCCCTTTCATAATAAATTCATACCGCTTTTGTAGAATCAAAATTAATGAATATCCGTAAACCTACTATTACAAACATATATATTTTTATTGGAGTAATCCTTGTAGTTCTATTCTTAAGTATATTTATAACTAAGCTTCTAAAATCAGATAACAATGAGTTTTCGCCTAATGGGGTAATTACAGAAAATGGTGTTCAGGTAATAACATTAAATGCTGGCTTAGGTTATTCTCCTAATAGAATTGCAGCTCAATCAAGTATTCCTACAAAACTGGAGATAAAAACTAATAATACTTATGACTGTACGGCCTATCTTAATATTCCACAATTAAATATAAAAAAGTTTCTACCTCCAACTGGAACAACTGAGATTGATTTAAGCAGCCGAGAAAGCGGGGAAGTGATTGAAGGATACTGCGGAAGTGATACTTATAAATTTGTAATAAAATTCAGTTAATTACAATCCTTTAGTAAAACCTTTCTATGCATTGAAATTATTGACGATTTGTGGAATAATTCGCGTGCTGGAATACCAGATTTTTTTGTATCCAAATAATAAATTATTATACTTAACTTAATATGGCAGGAGTTATTGACTATAGCAAGGTTAAAGATACCCACTATTATAGAAATATAGGTATTATTGCTCACGTAGATGCAGGTAAAACTACTACTACAGAAAGAATCTTATTCTTTACAGGTAGAAAACATAAAACAGGTGAAGTTCACGAAGGTGCCGCAGAAATGGACTTTATGGCACAGGAAAGAGAGAGAGGAATTACTATTCAATCTGCTGCTACAACAGCATTTTGGGAATTAAATGGACATGCATATAGATTTAACATTATTGATACTCCAGGGCACGTTGACTTTACTGCTGAAGTAGAAAGATCTTTAAGAGTTCTAGACGGTGCTGTTGTTGTATTTGATGGAAAGATGGGTGTTGAACCACAATCTTCAAAAGTATGGTTCCAAGCAGAAAAATACAGAGTACCTAGACTTTGCTACATTAATAAACTAGATAATATTGGTGCTGATTTCTATAAATCCTACGACAGTATTGTAGAGCACTTAAGTGAGAAAGCTGTACCAATCAGTCTTCCAGTTGGTATTGAAAGTGACTTTAAAGGAATTATTGATTTAGTAGAATTCAAACTAAGAATGCACAAAGATGATGAAGGAAAGGTTATTGAAGTAACAGATATTCCTGCTGATTTATTAGAACATGCTACAAAATGGAGAAATAAATTAGTAGAGGTAGTTGCTGATGTTGATGATGCAATTGCTGAAAAATATCTAGAAGGACAGGAAATTGACAATGCTGAATTAGAAGCAGGAGTTAGAAAAGGAGTTCTTATTAGTAAGATATTCCCAGTAATGGCAGGTTCTTCTTTAAGGAACAAAGGAGTACAGGCAATGTTAGATAATGTATGTAGATATTTACCATCTCCACACGATAAATACTTTGCAAAAGAAGATCCAGAAACAAGAGAAGAAAGAGTTTATTCTGATCAAATTCCTGGAACTGACCCTTCGACAGGTGAATTAATTGTTAGACAATTAAATGATAGTGAACCATTTGCTGGTTTAGTGTTTAAGCTAGCTGTTGACCCGCATGTAGGTAACTTAGCATTCTTTAGAGTGTACTCTGGTAAATTACAGTCTGGTAGTTATGTGTATAACTCCACTACAGGAAATAAAGAAAGAGTAGGTAGAATTTTAATGATGCACGCTAACCATAGAGAAGAAGTTAAAGAAGTAAGAGCAGGAGACATTGCTGCTATTGTAGGATTTAAAGATACAAAAACAGGAAATACAATCTGCGATGAAGCTAAGCCTATTCAATTAGAAGGTATTAACTTTGCAGAACCAGTTGTAAGATTTGCTATTGAACCAAAGACTAAGTCAGATCAAGAAAAATTATCAGAAGCATTAGCAAAACTTGTTTCTGAAGATCCAACATTCAAAGCTGAAACAGACAGAGAAACAGGCCAGGTAATTATTGCAGGAATGGGTGAATTACACTTAGATATTAAAGTTGATATTCTAAAAAGAGAGTACGGTATTGAAGTAAATGTAGGTAAACCACAAGTAGCTTACAGAGAAACTATTACAAGTAAGGGAGAGCATAGAGAACTCCTAAAGAAACAGTCCGGTGGTGCTGGTCAATATGCTGATATTGCATTTGTACTACAACCATTAGAAAGAGGAGAAGGTTATAAGTTTGTTGATAGTATTAAGGGAGGAGCTATTCCAAGAGAATATATTCCAGCTATTGATAAAGGTATTCAGGAATCAATTACTGCTGGTCCATTAGGAGGATATCCTGTAGTTGATGTGCAAGCAGAAATCGTTGATGGTTCTTACCACGAAGTAGACTCAAATACTGATACATTCAGAACATGTGCTTATTATGGATTTAAGAATGCAATGAAAGCTTGTAGTCCAGTACTATTAGAGCCAATTATGACAGTAACAATTAATGTTCCTGAAGATTACGTTGGTGCATGTACAGGTTACTTATCATCTAAAAGAGGTTTAATTAAAAATCTTTTACAAAGAGGTAAAACAAAAGAAATTATTGCAGAGGCACCATTATCTGAATTATTTGGTTATGTTTCTGATTTAAGAAACTTAACATCAGGTACTGCTGCTCCTAATATGGAACCAAGTCACTATGCTGAAGTTCCAAGAAATATTATGGAAAAGATTATTGCAGAAAAATAATCTTTAACTATAAAGAAATTTATTAAGGGCTGCCTAAAGGCAGCCCTTTTTTTATGGCAAAAATTTAAATTATATAGAATAATATAGTATTGATAATCTAAGAAAACCGTGTATTATGTACAAGCAACTTTTGTTGTTTAAATTTAATGTCACAATTTAGACTGATTACTATATGAGCAAATTCAGAATAAACAATAAAAATATTACACCAAGACTATTTATAATCTTATTATTAATAGTTCCTTTTATAAATCTTATAAATCCAATAGAAGCAGCTGCAATTACAGATATTACTGTTACTCCAGCATCCTTAAGTACTTCAACAGCCACTGATGTAACAGTAACGTTTACCCCGGTAACAGCAATAACAAACAATAGTGTAATAGAAATAACATATCCAACAACATTTACAGGAGGAGCAGCACTAACAGATGCAGACATAGCAATTAGTGGAACAAATATATCATCAAAATCATGTACAGGATTTGTAGCAGGATACTTTAGATGTACTTTAACCACATCAGGATCAGTAACAACAACAGTAATAACAGTAATAGGAGACACTAATCAATTAACCACTCCATCATCAGCAGGAAACTACAGCTGGTCAGTATCAGTAAATGTAGGAGGAAGCGGATCAACATACGATACAGGAGCAGGACTATCCTACATAGCAGATGAAAATGAAGTAGAAGTAAGAGCAATAGTACCTCCAGTATTAGCACTAGATCTATACAATTCAGGAACAACAACATTAATGACAAATCCAAATACATGTAACTTAGGAGTATTATCAGTAAACTCAGTAAATACATGTGCATACAATGTAGGAGTAGGAACAAACTC
>CAYPVU010000037.1:0-10113 GCA_964414295.1 uncultured Candidatus Saccharibacteria bacterium
CTTTTCCAAGAATAAGTGTCAAAAAAACTATCATTTACCTTAACTGGCTGAGCAATCGCCTTATCTATAAAAATACCTATTTCTTCTGGAGTTGAATTTAAGCTGATGTTAAGAGAATTTATATCTAATTCATTAAAAACATCGATATTAGATGCCAAGACAGGTACATTTCTAGCAGTAGCTTCTATTAAAGGTAGTCCAAACCCCTCGTAGTGACTTAATAAAATTAATAGTTGAGAATTATCGTATATTACAGGCAGGTCGGAATCGGGTACATACCCTAAGAACTTTACATTGTCTTCTAAATTACTTTTTTGTACTACTTCTAGGATTTCATCATAAAACCAGCCTTTTTTACCAACTATCAAGTATTTAAATGAAGGGTTAAGCTTTAAAAATTCTTTAAATCCTAATATTGACTGTACTAGATTCTTCCTGGGCTCTAAAGTACCTACCGATAAAATATAGTTTTCTGGAAGATTGTATTTATTAACTACATTGGCTTTTTCTTCATCAGTATATTTCTTAAATACCCATTCATGAAGCCCTTCCTTTATAACAAAAACTTCAGATTTAATAAATTTGAATGTACTAATCAATTCTCTTTTAACAGAATTAGAAGGGACTATTACAATACCTTTTTTTCTAAGCAATATATTTAATTCGAACTTATATATTAAGTTTCCTTTTTTATAAAAAAACTTAGGGTAAAGTATTTGTCCTATATCATGAATAACCGTAGTACAGTTATTTAAAACACATCCCCAGAATAGATTTGATGGAGACAAAAAATGATTTAAATTAAGTTCTTTAATAGAAGAAAGGCATTTCACCATCCATTTTAGATTGCCGCTCCCGGGAACTTCTATAATCTTAAAATTACTGCTTAATTGAAGCTCATTTAAAAGTTCTTTGTTGTAAGTAAATAAAAAGTATTCATTAACTGAATCAATAGTATTTAAGGCTTTAACTAAGCTAAAAGCATAGTAACCAATACCGGCCTTATTTTTATCTATCATCGAAACATCAATCCCAATTCTCATAAGTTTAAATTAATTAAATCAATTATACTTTAGATACTTCCCTGTTAAAATTACATTTATGCTTAATTATCTATCAATAAAAAATTACAGAAATATTACGGCCTTAGCAACGGATGTATCAGAAGGCGGTAATTTATTAATAGCTCCTAATGGATCTGGAAAAACAAATGTACTGGAATCTATATACTACTCTGTTTTGGGAGAATCCTTTAAGCCTGTAGCTTCAAATTTAGAGGTTATAGGACCAGATCAAAGCTATGCAAAGGTTACTTCAAAATGGGGATTTGATACTTTAGAATTAACTGTTTCTAACGAAGAAAAGCTGACTCGAAATTTTCAATTAAATAAAAAAAAGACTTTGTTAAGTAAAGTCAGTTCCAAGTTTCCTTTAATTCTATTTGCTCCTCACACAGTTGATTTAGTAATAGGCGAACCTCAAGTACGCCGAAGTGATCTTAATGCGTTTTTAAGCATTTTAAACCCCGAATATAAGAAGTTAATAAGTCAGTATACTATCGTATTAAAAAATAGAAATGCAGTAATAAAACAAATAAGAGACGGGAAGGTACCAGAAGATCTTTTAGATTTTTGGACAGAAAAGATTGTAAATTTAGCCACTGATATTTATGAATATAGAAGAAGTTTTTTCGACAGCATAAAAACACTTTTTATAGATGCTCAGCTAGTTTTATTTGGAGTAGAAAGCTATACACTAGGTATTGAATATGTACCTAATATACAGCCTTTAGAGTTTGACTTTAAGGAAAGCCTAAGAAGCAAATATCAAAATAATAGAAGCAAAGAAATTATAGTTGGAAAAACCTTATATGGAATTCATAAAGATGATTATATGCTAATGCTTAATGGTCATAATCTTAAGTTCAAAGGTTCAAGAGGTCAGCAAAGAATTGGAATTAGCGTATTAAAGTTTGCAGAATTATTGCTCTATTTTGAAAAATATGGAATTTATCCTCTACTTCTTCTAGACGATATTATGTCTGAACTAGATGATAATAATAGAAAGAAGATTGGGAATTATATTTTAGAAAAAAAACTGCAGTTTGTATTAACTTCTGCGGAGTATAAAGAAATACCAGAGATATTACACGGCAGTTGCAAGGTTATAACCCTTTAACTGCCGCTAGTAATTTATGCAACAGCTTCAAAAAGCAGCTTAAAATCCTCTAATGTTTCTATACTTTCTAATGTAATATATACATCAAGAATTTCTTCACTTACAATTTCTTCAACATCACTGAATTTTTTTAATTCGTCTGTATTCATATCTGATTTAACTGATGATTTTTTAGTATTTAAAATTCCATCGGATGGACTATTTACTTGAAACACATAAACATTTTTACAGTTAGTGCATTCCAATTTACAAACAATCTTATCAATATCTACATTCACAACTTCTAAGTCGCCTTTTAAGTGCTTATGACCACATTTATCACAATAATGTGGCATTAGTGATGCGATTTGCTGCATTAGTTGTGGGTTTGGAAATACTTTAGGCATTCGATTAATTAATAATTAAATTATTAAATTAGCAACTAAATTATATAACTGCTAATTAAAATAAACAATCCGAAAGTTCTATTATTACCTACTGGCAAAGCAATTTTTTATGCAAGGGATATAAAATCGAAGTGAAAAACTTCCTCTGAATTTTTGTCTATAACAATACCTACAAAATCAAATCTCCAAATTTCTCCTTGTAGATTGTTCTTAAATAACCATTGATTTATTGATCTTTGTATTCTTTTTTTCTTTGATATGGTTAATGTTGAGAATATATCTCTATCATCATTTTTATTTAAGCTTTTAACCTCTACAAAAACTATAAAGTCTTTGTCTTTAAGAATTAAATCTATTTCTCCACCTTTAATATAGAAGTTTTTTTGGAGTAAAAGAAAGCCCTTAGCTTCTAAGAAGTTAAGGGCTTTTAATTCAGCTAAATTGCCGGATTCTCTTTTATTCATTCCACATCATCTCTTTGAGTATTGTTCTGCTTTTCTAGCTTTTCTTAATCCAGCTTTCTTTCTTTCTACAGCTCTTGAGTCTCTTACTAATAATCCTGCATCTTTAAGAGCTTTTTTCTTTTCAGGAAATCTTTTTACAATTGCTCTAGCAATAGCTAGTCTAATTGCATCTACCTGACCTTGAACTCCTCCACCCTTTGTAACAATAGTATAACTTACTCCATCTGTTTCTAATTCAGCAACTCTAAATGGTTCTTCAATTCTTACTTGTTCAGGTTTTAAAGGATATACATCTGTTAAAGCTTTTCCATTAATCATATTCTTACCTTTTTTTAAGAATAATCTAACAGTAGCTACTGATGTTTTTCTTCTTCCTAATGCGTAGTAGTATTCTAATTCTGCCATATTTATTAATTAAATTCTTATATTTCTAATATCTATTTTTTCTAACTCTTCTGGTGTATGAGGATGATTAGCATCTGCATAAACCTTTAAGTTTCCAAACATATCTTCTCCTCTTTTATTTTTTGGTAACATTCCTTTTACAGCTATTTCAATTGGTCTTTCTGGATATTTGTTAAAAGTTTCATCTAAACTAGTGAACTTTAAACCTCCAGGGAAACCTGAGTAGTTTTTATAGAATTTACTCATTCCTCTTTTGAATGTAAAGTCGATATCTTTAGCATTAATAACTACAACTTTTGATAAAGGCTTATGATATCTTCTAACTAATGGATTGCTTTTGCCTTGTAGCAATTCAGCAACTTTAGTTGCAAGATTTCCTATTCTCATTCCTGTAGCATCTACTAAATACCACTTTTCCTGAATTTCAGATTGTTTAATTTTTGTTACGCTCTTCATATTATTATTGTGTTATTAAACACTTAAAATTTATCCTTAAGAATTAATTATTTTTTTTCTTTTTTAGAACTACTTACTGCTTTCTTAACTTTTCCAGCAACTGATTTCTTACTCTCTTCTTTTTCTCTTTTTTCTAATAATTTTTGCACTTCACTCTTCTTTTCCTTAACTTCTGCATTAACAAGCATTATATAAACTTGAGCTGCATTATCACCTTTTCTAGGCAATGTTTTAATTACTCTTGTATAACCAGAATTTCTATCCTGTAACTGAGTTTCTACTACTTTGTAGAATTTAGTCATTGCTTTTTCGTTTGATGCAAAGAAAGATTGTACTAGTGGTTTACTAGCTTCTCCTTTTTTTGCTAAAGTTACTAATCTATCGAATTTTGATTTTACTACTTTTGCCTTAGCTGGAGTAGTTTTTATTTGCTGGTTTCTTAACAGCTCCATAACTAAACTTCTTGTTACTGAAGTTACGTGTGAAGGTGTTTTTCCCTGCATTCTGTATTTTTTTATCTGCTTATTCATACCTTTTTATACAAGCTTAATTGAATGTTTTTTTAAAATATCTAAAAGTTCAGTAAATGATTTGCTACCCATTCCTTTAATGTTAGACAATTCTTCTTCTGTTAATCCTTCTAGTTTATTTAGATCATCGTATCCAGATTTTACTAACGCATTAGTTAATCTAGTAGATAGGTTTAAATCGTTAACCTTTAATTCAGGTTTTGCAACTGATTGTGAATTTACTGTTTGAGCCAATTTTTGTTTTTGATTCAATGCAACAGTAATTTCATTTCCTGATAACAACTGTTCAGTTAATTTTGTTAAATGAGTTGTTACTTGGTTTAAAATGTCACTAGAAACATGTAAAGCTTCTACTGCTGTTACTGCTCCATTAGTTTCAACTATTAGGTTTAATTGATCTAATTCAGTTTCCTGACCCACTCTAGCCTGTGTAATTGTATAGTTTACTAATTTTACAGGTGAGAAATTTGCATCAACTGGCAACATTCCCAATTCTTTTCTTGCTGCTTCGTCTCCTACTGCAAATCCTGTACCTCTTTTTACTGTTAATTGTGCTCTAAATCTTGATTTACTATTAGTTAGTTTTGTAATTACATAATCAGGATTAATTATTTCTACTTCTGCTGTTTGTTGAATATCACCTGCTTTTACTTCTACAACTTCTCCGTCCTTACCTTTTACATCAATTTCTAATACTACTGGATCTAAACTCTTAGATACAACAACTACGTTCTTTAAAGATAATATTACAGCTAAAATATCATCAGAAACTCCTGATAGTGTTGAGTATTCGTGCTGTACTCCATCGATTTTAACTGCTGTAATAGCAGATCCAGGAATAGAAGAAAGTAAAATTCTTCTTAAGTATACTGCTAATGTATGACCATAACCTTTTGGTAATGGACCAATTTCAAATGTTGCAGTATTTCCTTTTTCTGAGGATTTTTTAATACTGAATTGATTTAAAGAAACCATATTTAAATTTTAAAAGTTTAAAATTTAAAATTCCTAAAATAGATTTAGGAATTTTATTAATATTAATTTTATCTAGAGTAAAGCTCAATAATTAATCTTTCCTTAATACTTGAGTCCATTTCATCTCTTGTTGGTTCAGATACTACCTTTCCGCCTTTTTCTAGTCTTTCTACCCATGCAGGAACAACATATCCTTTATTTTGAGCTAATATTTCGTTAACTTTTGGCATTACTCCATCTTTAATAACTATTTCATCTCCTGGTTTTAAGATAGTAGATGGAATATTATGTTTCTTTCCGTTTAATGTAATATGTCCGTGAGTAACAAATTGTCTAGCCATTGCTCTTGTATTTGCAAATCCTAATTTATAAAGAACATTATCTACTCTTAATTCTAGTAATTGTAATAATCTGGTACTAGTATTACCTGGTGATTTTAGGGCTAATTTATAGAATCTTAAGAATTGAGCCTCATTCATTCCGTACATTCTTTTTACTTTTTGTTTTTCTCTAAACTGAATAGCATAGTCAGAAGGTCTTTTTGCTAAAACAGGAAATTGACCTGGCATAGACATTCTTCTTTTCCATTTTTCAGAACTTCCAAGCACTGTAGCTTGTTCTCTTCTATTAATTCTCCATTTAGCACCTGTATATCTCATATTTCAGTATTAAAAAATTCTTAAAATAATTTATTTTTTTGGAGCCCTTCTTGGCTTGCATCCTCCGTGTGGAACAGGAGTCTTATCTGTTAATAAAGTAATTCTTAATCCACCGCTTCTAATTCCTTTTACTGCTGCTTGTCTACCAACTCCAATACCTCTAATTACTACTTCAGCTTCTTTAGCGCCAGCTGTTACAGCTTTTACTGCTGCATCTTCTCCAGCTTTTGTTGCTGCATATGCGGTGCTTTTTTTGCTACCTGCAAAACCTACTTTTCCGCAGCTACTTTGTGAAATAACATTTCCTTCGTAGTCACAAACACTTACAATAGTGTTGTTGTAAGTAGATCTAATATTTACCATCACTTTTGGTGATGCTAATTTTAGTTTCTTCTTTTTTACTACTTTTGTAGCTTTTGTTTTAGTATTTGTCTCCTTAGCCATATTATTTATTATTTAGTAACTTTGTTTTTTAAACCACCAACAGCAATTCCTCTACCTTTTCTTGTTCTTGAATTGCTTCTTGTGTTTTGACCTCTTACAGGTAAACTTAACTTATGTCTGTTACCTCTATAGGTTCTAATATCTTTAATTCTTTTTATTGCTTGAAATACTTGTTGTTTTACCTGTCCTTCTGTTGGAACATTCTTTTCAATGTATTCATACAATCTTCTGATTTCTGATTCTGTTAAATCTTTTGCTCTTTTATTAGGATCTACATTTGTAGCTTCTAAAATTTTTCTAGAAGTTGTTAAACCGATTCCATATATATAAGTCAAAGAAGCTTCGATTCTTTTTTCATTTGGTATTTCTACTCCAACTATTCTTGCCATATTTAAGTAATAAGTTTTAAGTATTAAGTTCTAGATATTAACCCTGTCTCTGTTTATGTCTAGGGTTAGCCTTACAATATACATAATAAGTAGGTTTAATCTCAACTTTGCCGTTGGTAACCTTTCTTTTATTTCTTTTTACAATGTAGCAATATCTACATCTTTTTTGAACGCTTGCTTTTACTTTCATGTTCCGAATTATAAAATAGATCTGGCTTAATTACCAGAAGTATTCTGTTATTATATAAGATAAAACTTAATTTACCACCTTTATAAGGAAGTAAACTAAATTGTAATGTTTAAAACAACACGGGATTAAAGAAACTTACACTAAATTTCTTCCGTGCATTTATAACAAAAAAGAGCTTTAATTTCAACCATTATTAACAGATTGCTCAACAGGCTTTAACCTGCTTGTTAGTCTTCTGAAAATAATACCTCTATCAATATCGTATAAAGAGATTCTTACTAAAACCTTGTCCCCTACTTCTAGATTTATATATCTAGTCTTCATTTTTCCTGAAACATGACATGTTAGGACATGCTTTATACCCCTAAAATCAATCTCCACTGTATATTCCAACTTTGGAAGAGCTGCAAGCACTGTACCTTCTACTTCGATTGTCTTATCACTATCTTGTTTTTGGGCCTTCATGTATATGTGTGAAATTAAGCTTTAAATTTTAGCAAAATAAAGTGGATTGTGCAATTAGAAGGGAATTCCTAGTTTTCTTTTCTTTTTTTACCAAATATCAGTGAAAATCCGGTAAAGATAAAACTTATACCCAAAGCTATACTCAACATAAACCCTGGGCCTTCTGCAATAGCAGTATTAGGAATGACAGTTACCTGAGGCTGCTCTACTGGCTGAGTTGGAGTTGGAGTAACAGGGGTAGTTGGCGTTGGCGTAGTTGGCTGAGGCTGAGGATTCTGCGCTACAGCCTGAGCAATATTTACATTTACTTCGTTTACATTAAAAGCAATTGGCTGGCCGTTTAACCTTGTTAACCTTGTACCATCTACTGCAGTTGCTACCTGAATCTTGGTCTGACCTAATTTCTGAGCTTGAAATTCAATTTCAATAACTTCTTTATTAATTTGATAATCAACACCTGATGCAGCTTTTGCCGTTACAGATACACGACCTTCATTAGCCACATTATCTACAGAGGGATCGGCAATTGTTAAAAGCGTGTCCAACATTGCCACCTGAGTTCCCGGACTTGCAGGGTCCTTATCTACTACACTTAAAAAATCCTTATTATATGTAACCACAGCTTTATATTCACTTATTTTGAAATCTCCTGTTTTGATTTCTATTCTAACTTTAAATTTATCTCCCACTCTTACTGCAGGATTATTCCAGTTCAAAAGAACACTTGAAGTTGTTGTAGTTCCAGTACCTGCAGTAATCTCTCCAAATGTAGGTTGAGAAATTCCATCACTACTTTGTGCTTCTACCTTAGGAATTAAGAATTCAATTAAACTGGCCATATAGCAATATTAAAGTCTATTTACGATAAATCTTGTGTAATACTTTTATGATATTATGTATTAAATTAGCTTAAGTAGCTAGCTTAATTTATACTAACAGAATTTTTTTATTGCTTCTAGTATTTAAAATTATTAATTATGTCGTCAAATCCATTCGTTTCAATTGTAATAGTAACTTGGAATAGCGAAAAAGATATTCAAGATTGTCTAAAAAGCTTAAAAGACCAAAGCTATAAGAACTTTAATATTATAATTGTAGATAATGCATCTACAGATAATACAATTCAAGTAGCAAAAGAGAACTTCCCGGAGGTAGAAATACTTACTCAATCTGAAAATCTATTTTTAACTGGAGCAAACAATCTGGGGATTACCCACGCTGTAACAAAGTATAATAGTGAATATGTAATGGTTTTAAACCCGGACACATATACACATCCTGATTTGATTTCTGAACTTTTAAAACCTTTTGAGTCACATGGAAGAATTGGTGCAACAGGACCAAAAGTAATGTTCTGGAAGAATGAAAATGAAGGATTAATTAATTCTGCGGGTTTAACTTACGATGGCTTTATGCAGGCCTATGATATAGGCTTTAAGGAAGAGGACAAAGGTCAACACGACCAACAAAAAGAAGTCTTTGGAGTTACAGGTGCGTGCATAATGTACAAAGTTGCCATGCTAGAAGAGATCGGACTTTATGACAATAATATAAAAATGTATTTAGACGAAGTTGAACTATTTATAAGAGCTCATAAAAAAGATTGGAAAGTAGTATACATACCTACAGCAGTTATAGGACATAACTATATGCAATCTACTAATAAAAATAAGCAGTTTAATAGACAAAAGCAAATGGCAAAAGCCTGGTTAATAATAGCTCTAAAACACTACCCTATAAAAAGCAAACTAGCAATGGTTAAGAATTATATTAAATTTTTAATTTCATAAAATGGAAATAAAAGAATTAAGTATTAAAGGAGTCTTTGAAATTACACCTAAAGCCTTTGAAGATAAAGTAAGAGGCGGATTCTTTATGGAAAGCTACAAGAAAAAAAGTTTTGAAGAAGCAGGTATATTTATAGATTTTATACAGGATAACCATTCCCAATCTACTAAAGGGGTATTAAGAGGCCTACATTTTCAAAAACCTCCTTTTGCACAAGACAAACTATGTAGAGTTGTGAGAGGCGAAGTTTTAGATGTATTTGTAGATCTTAGAAAAGAGTCTGCAACTTTTGGACAATGGGGTTCAATTCTATTAACCGAACAAAATAGAAAACAGATTTTAGTACCAAAAGGGTTTGCTCACGGGTTTTTAGTACTAAGCGAAATTGCAGATTTTGAATATAAAGTAAGTGCTCCCTACTCTCCCGAACACGAAGGAGGCCTCTTGTGGAATGACCCGGCCTTAAATATAAGGTGGGAAGTTGAAAATCCTATTATGAATGAAAGAGATTTAAAACTTCCATTACTAAAAGATCTTATTTCACCATTTTAATAAAATGAAAAAAGTATTACTAACTGGAGCCAACGGAATGCTTGGCACTACTCTATCTGAACTCTTAGAGCAGAATGGGTTTTCAGTTATAAAAACTGATGTAGCTGAAATGGATATTACCAACGAGGAAAATATAATAGCTATATTAGATAAAACCAATCCTGATGTACTCATTAATTGCGCTGCTTTTACTAATGTTGATGCAGCGGAAACTCAAAAAGAATTAGCTTAC
>CAYPVU010000038.1:0-11050 GCA_964414295.1 uncultured Candidatus Saccharibacteria bacterium
TTCTGCACAATAATTTCCGTCATCACCTAAAAAGTATCCTATTGGATTCCCCCAATCCCCGCTCGGAAAAGTTTGAACTGTATCCGAAAACAAAACTTGAACTTCTCCATTTAAAGAACCCACTGCAATAGCATTACTAAATCCCCCGGGGAAGTTATATGTTTCAGCAGCCAACCAATCAAAAGTGATCGAATCATCATAAGGAAACCTTACTAATCTTGTTTCTTGAGCTACAAATACTGCTCTACTTATAGGATCAACAGTTATCATTGAAATATTTTCTGAAGGCGATGGCATTGAATAAGATGTATAAGTTGAATAGTCCCAAGAGTGGTATCTATTCAAAGTGTTATTAACTTCATCTACAATAAAAATACTATTATCAGTATGATCAACAGCAAAGAAATACTTCCCATCAACTGTTGATTCTTGAATATTGGTTTCGTAAGTTGAGAATTGACTATAATCAGCAGAATTATTGTGATGTAATATTTCTACTACACTCTCAGACCATTGATTTGTTAGTGTAATAATTTCATCATTATCTAATACCTCTACTCTATAAACTTGATTTGTAAATAATCCTGCAATATTCTCATGTGTAAAACTATCTCCTCTAGTAATTCTGAATTGATTTACATTACTTATAAAAAAAGAAAGAAGAATTCCGACAATACTAAAAACTACAAGAAGCGTACGTGAATACTTAGCAAGTTTTTTATTAATATGTTTAACTTTTGTTCGGAATTTCATACTAATTCAGCATACCAAAAAGTCCCGTATAGTTGAATACTAATTGTTTTATAGGTTTATTTTTCTCTAAATTTAAACGCAGGAAGATTTTGTGAGTTTACATCAATAAGATAAGTATGGAATTTATGTTTAGTATCATCGATTACAACAACATATTTACCTTCTGGAATAGGGGTGCCTGTAGTAAATTTACCGTCATCTGTAGATTTAGTTCTATAAATTACATTTTTTTCTTTATTTACAAAAGAAATAACTGCATTTGCAATTTGAATATCTTTTTTATCTACAACAATTCCATTTATAACTTTTCCTCTTACTAAAGTACTCTGCAGTGTCTGTTGATTTTTAACAGATGAAACTGGAGTATTTGCATTTAATTGTGGATTTGTTAAAACTTTTAATTCCTGATATAGATCATTAATTCTAGATAGTATTTGCTCTTCTTTTTGTTTATAGCCCTCATCCTTAGAAAGCATTGATAGTTCAAATTTCAACCTTTCAATCTCTTCTTTATGGTATTGAATTTTATTTTCTAAATTTTCCTCTGCTTTAGGTTTTTCAACAAATTCCTGTTGATAATACTGGTTTAAAGCAGATTCCTTTGTTCTATTAAATAATCCTTCACCAAATACATCTTCATAAACTCTTACAAAGTTATCTTCAGAAACCTTGTCGGGCTTTAAATCTGCAGAAGAAGAAGGTGTTGTGGCTGCAAGTGCAACAGGTTTAGTAGATTGAGTTCCATAAATTTGTTTTAAATCAATTTTATCTAAATCTATTTTTGAAGTCTTTTTTGCAGTAGTTACTTTAAAATCTTTTGTAGTAGTTGCCGCAACTTCTTTAGCTTTTAATATATCTGGGGGGCTTGCTTCTCTAATCCAAACATATCTAGGAGAAACAAACATTGCTTTTGTAAATCCTGCAAGCCAAGTACCTAAGTTTGGAGCAATTGCCATACCCAGTCCTAGTAAAACACTTAAAGCTGAAAGCGGAAGTTTTATTATACCTGGAAGCGGTAAAAGAAAAATAACTACCCCCACTACACCTCCAATAAGAATCTTAGAAAACTGCTTAAGTGTAAAACTTCCAAAAAGCTTGAATTCTACCTCAATTACATTTTGTGGTACCGGATGCTGAGTCATACTTACAGTTTAAATTTAAAACTTTTTATATACAAGGAACTTTTAATTTGAACCTGTATATTCTACTTTATAAATTGCATTAGCAACATCATCTGTTATAAATAAATCTCCATTTTTATCAAATTTTACATCAACAGGTCTACCCCAGGCTTTCCCAGAACTATCCAACCAACCAGTTATAAAATTGACTTCCTTACTATTTGTTTCGGAAGTATTAATTCTTACAATCTTATAACCTGTAGGAACACTTCTATTCCATGAACCATGAAAAGCTATAAATAAATCATTTTCAAATATAAGTCTTGGAAACTTTACACGCTGAGCTAGATTATCATTAATTAAAAATGTTAATCCTAATGGAGCAGAATGTGCCTGCATTGAATAAGTAGGTGAAATAGTTTCTGTTTTACAATAACCTGCTCTTTCAGGGTATTCAGGATTATTTATTCCGTTGCCATAACAATATGGCCACCCGTAATTACCGTTAAATTGAATTGTATTCACTTCTTCTGGAGGTAAATCATCTCCAATTAAATCTCTACCATTATCTACTCCCCAAATTGTAAAGTCTGCAGGGGTTGATTTAAAAATGAAATCTACTGTATTTCTTAAACCTTCAGCATAAACTTCTATATTACTTCCATCTAAATCAGACCTTAACATAGCTGCTCTTCTTTCATCAGACTCTATACATATATTGCAAGAAGAACCTATTGTAATATAAAGTTTTTCATCAGGACCAACCCTTACTGTTCTTGACCAGTGTCCATCAATTGGTAAATTACTTATTAAAGTCTGTTTTTCTGCATATGTACCATCTTCAGTAAGATTCTTATAAACCAAGATATCTGTTTCTGTTCCTACATATAAATCTCCCTCATAATAATCAATACCATGAGGATTTTTAAGATTTGTATCTATTACTATATGTATATCGCCATATTCTCCATCAGAAGATTTTATTAATTTAACTTCTCCTGCACCTCTATTAGCTACTATTAGATTACCATTATTAGTCCAATCTATTTGTCGGGGAGAACTTAAGTTTAATGCCCAAAGACTTACCTGAAAATCTAAAGGCATATTTAACGTTTTATTATTTTCGAATATACCTTGTTTAAGTCTATTAGGTACTATAACTTCTTGTTCTTGTAATTCTGTATATCTATTTGATTGGGTTTCGACATTCTGATTATTTGCATCTAACTCTGTATCAGGGATATAACTTACCAAAAACGAAGTATTTCTTGCTAAGAAGTAAATTGCAAGTCCTACAAATACAATTGCTAATATTAACAACAGAAGCAATGATAATCTTAATGTTTTTTCATATTTTTATTATAACTATTATTAGTTTATCAATTTTTTAGATTTAAAATAAGAAGTCGATGTTACCACACTTTGATGACAGAGAGGGCAGTTTATGATATAATAATTATAGAGAGGAGGTGATGCAAATGGTCATTGACATGGGTGACAAGAGCGCGGAAGATGTCCGTGTCTTGAGTCCGTCTCTGTTTCAACCCCACGAACTCCGAACGGAAGAAGGGTTGGACTGGAGTACACTACCGGAAAAGGTTTGGGTCTTAGGGCCTGACCTGCGTACCCTGTACGTATATACCCCCAAAGGGGGGCAATTCCGGCAACCAAGTGAAGGCGAGGTAGCTCGTCTGCTGGTCAAGCGTATCCGTTAATATCACCGGTGGCGAGGATTTCCTCGCCACCCCCTCACACACTTTCCCAATGCTTTGCTAATTCTGACTTTTCTAATTCATTAAATATATCTTCTTCTTTAAAAGAGGATACAAACCATAAAGATGGTGGAAGTTTTAAATAATCATTCTTATAACTTTCAATAACTTCTTCTAAAGTTACTTTTTTAGCTGCTTCAACCGATTTACCATAATCATAATTATAGGTTCCAATTCCAGTTAGTAAGGTAGTACTAATATTTAGTGCATATTCTTCATTAAAGTTTAAACTGGGATAGAAAATGTAGTTACTTATTTGACTCTTAAACCAGGTATTACCCTTTTTGGAAGATAAAAAGTTTACAACTTCATTAGATAAAATTGAATGTATTAAATCAAAAACATTTTGAATATATTCTTTTTTAATAGTCATCTTAAATCCTCTTAACCAATCATCCCACATATAAATACTATTAATAGCTTCTGACCCATATATAAAGTTATACTTTTCTCTTAAAATTTCATTAAAAAGATATGCAATCGCCCTATCTCCAAGATATCTAAATACATCATTTTTATAACTAATATTCTGCATAAAAGGTTTTCTTATATTGTAGCTAAAGAAAATCCCTTGCACGGTATCATCAAAAAAATGCCCTTTTTTAAAGGTATAGTTTGACTCCTTTTTACTGATATCTAATTTACTTCCTGGATAAAAAGTAATAGATTTTGCAAACTTATTAAGTTTCTTTAAAACCTCTTTATCGGGTTTTAGGTTTGATTGAATAGTTAAGTAACAGTTTTCAACATTTAAAACCGATGTTAAGTACTTTTCAATATCATCCTTTGTAATAGAATTAATTGTTTCTGGAGTCCCTATAACTCTTTTACAGAAATCAGGATAGATATCTCCGGCCATAAAGTTATCATAAGCAATACTACTATCTTTACTAATTGGTCTTGCTCTTAATTCTTCAGCTAATATTACATTTCTTTCGTTTTCAAATTCTTTAAAAAGTTTTGGGTAATTTACTTGAAGTTGATACTTTAAATATTCAAGCATCCTGTCGAATCCTTTAGAGTTCCCATCCGCATATAGGCATAATACTTTTCTACTTGTAAATGCATTAGAAAATACTTGAGGCTTTCTTCTATTTCCAAATTTAAACTCTCTTATTTGATTAAGATTTTTTAAAGTTTTGTTAGGATTACATAATAAGTGCTCACTAAAATGAGCAGTCCCATTAGGGACACTAATTTGTTTCTCAAAATAAGAACCGCCAAACACATTAAAGTGAATGTAGCTTTGATAGATATCTGGTTTATAGGTATATATTATTTTTAAGCCATTATCTGCCTGGTAAATATAGTTAATTGCAAAATAGTATTTATCTTTCCATTTTTCTAATAACTTCATTTAGCTTTTCTAAAAAACATAGTTCTAATTATATAGTACCTAATTGCTAGAGAGAAGATAAAGCAATAAAAAAAGGAGGATGCCTTAGGCACCCTCCTTTATATAATATTGATTAAGTTTAGTAATTGTTATGTCAGTGGCGGGTGCTTTAGCACCCACCGTTGACCTGTTAGGAGTCGCCTCGGACGGCGAAAATGATACCCAGCACCAAGCAGAATCCGCTAATTCCGAATCCCACAAGTGCGTACGTGTTTTCCGTTAGCAACTTACTGCCTTCCCATTCACTGAACATCCAGTTTTCTGGATTTCCGATGTGGAGGTCATAAATTACCCCCATTGCAACAAGAAGACCGAGTGCCAAAAGGATCAGTGCTGTACGCTTATTCATTTACATCATCTCCATTGTTCAGGTACAAGTATATTATATAATAAGTATATATTAACTGTCAACACATAGTGGTAACACTATTCCGTTGGTTCAGGGTCAATTACAATATCTCCTGCATTCTCCATAAGTGGAGAAATGTTATCTAACTCAACTTCATTAAGACCAGTTTCTGAGTTCGGGTCCTTATCTAGATCTTCTGGAACTAATCCAGAGTCATCTCTATCGTAATCGCCATCCGCATCTCTATCTGTACCAGCATCTAGTGGAGCATCCAAGTTATTCAAGTCATCTGGTGAATCAATATAGTCAACATTAGGATTATCATCGTATAAACCCGCTGCATATCTAGTTTCAGTTAACTCTTCTGAAGTAGTAATTGAATCATCGTAAGTAGAAATATCTTCATTATCTTGTAGTCTGGGATTTTCTTTAGGATTTAACTCATCATCATGCATAAGATAAGTATTTAAAATATAGTAATAACATTGTAAATACTTTTATGCATTATTAAGACAACAGCTTGTAAAGATTGTGTAAAGTATTATTAAACTTTATAAATTCTTTTTCGCCCTTCTCCACTCATTAAGTTTAAGTACTTTCTGTACTCACAGCCTATTCCTTCCCAATTCTCTGCAGATAAATATATGGGCTTCCGATTAAAAGTTAGGTATGGGAAATTTTGTAATTTATTACTAACTAAGTTTACACATGTAAGTTCTGACTGCTGATTTGGATTAAGGAGCTTCATTGTAGGTACGGATCCGGGACCCACAGGAAATATCTTATATAAATCAATTAAATGAGGATATTGATAAGCAACATCTATTAAAACTTCTGTCCAATGAAACTTTAATTTAAACCCGAAGATTGGTAAAACCATGCTTAAAGCTTCATTTACACTTAGGTGATCAAATTGTTTAATAGATTCAGCACATCTATTTACTATCTCAGGAAGATAGAAGCAAAAAAACTCTTCTCTTGTTGGGTAATTACTTTTTTGAATAACACTTATAGGAAATACGTAAGCAGTTCCGAATTTAGGGCTAGGCAAGGATTTAAGTTTTTTAAATACTAATTTATTATTTCTTTTTTCGAACGAAAGCAAACCTACCTTTTTTACAGTATCTACATTACAAACTAATCTACAAAATAAAACATTTAAAAGCCAAAAAGAAAAGTTACTGGTTGATGATTTTAGTAAAGAATGAATTTCTATTGTTTGTTTATCAAGTTCTCTATAAATATTGCAAAACCTATATTTTTCAAGGATAGGATCCTTGGTATAGGGTGGAACAATTCCATTACTCTTTGCTTCCCAAATCCTCATTCTTTCTGTAATAAACTTATCTATAGAGTCTAATACCTCTTTATCTACATTAACATTGTTGTGTTCCTGATGTTCTTTGGTATGAAGTTCCCAATGATTATATAAGTTCTTTAATGTTTCTGGAATTTCCAATTTATAAAAGTAATAGATCTATTTGTTAAGTATAACCCAAAGATCTATAATTCCATCAATAATATTCACACTTTACTAATATGAACAATAAAGTTTTAGATATAGAGATTCTCGCGCCGGCTGGATCCTTTGATGCATTAGTGGCAGCAATCAATGCAGGTTGTAATGCTGTGTATTTTGGGATTGGAGATATGAATATGAGGGCGACTGCCGCATCTAACTTTAAACCAGAAGATATGCCTCAGATTGTAAATTTGTGTAAAGAAAAAGGAGTAAAAGCATACCTTACTTTAAATACACTAGTTTATGATCAAGAAATTGAACAAATGCAAAAGATTGTAGATACTGCAAAAAAAGCTGGAATAGATGCAGTTATTGCAGCAGATATAGCAACAATAACTTATGCAAAAAGTATTGGATTAGAAGTACATATCTCTACGCAACTATCTATAAGCAATATAGAAGGAGTTAGGTTTTACTCTCAATATTCAGACCGTATAGTATTAGCAAGAGAACTTTCTTTAGAACAAGTTAAAGAAATCTGTACACAAATTAAAATGCAGAATATAACTGGCCCTAGTGGAAAGCTAGTAGAAATAGAAGTATTTGCTCACGGAGCTTTATGTGTAGCTGTAAGCGGAAGATGTGCTATGAGTCTATACTGCTATAACACTTCTGCTAATAGAGGCAGATGTACTCAAATCTGCAGAAGAAGATATAAAGTAATAGATATAGACACGGGAAAAGAATTAGAAGTTGATAATAATTATGTAATGAGTTCATCTGATTTATGCACAATTGGAATGTTAGATAAACTAATAGATTCAGGAATAAAGGTATTAAAGTTCGAAGGACGAGGACGTGGAGCAGAATATGTAGATACAGTAATTAGAACATATAAAGAAGCATTAATCGCAATAGAAAATGGGTCATATTCGCCAGATAAGATAAAAGAGTGGAATGCTGAATTAAAGACTGTATTTAATCGAGGCAGTACAGAAGGTTTTTACATGGGTAGAAAAACAGATGAGTGGTCAGGAGTGCATGGAAGTAAAGCTACAAAAGAGAAACTTCAGGTAGGAATAGTTGAAAAGTACTATCCAAAAATGAAGGTAGCAGAAGTAAAGATTCAAGCAAATGATTTAATAAATTCAGGTGAAGAATTTTTGATTATTGGACCAAGAACTGGAATAGTTAAAGGTAAATTTGAAAATATGTGGCTAAATGGTGTTACTACAGAAATACTAAAACAAGGAGATACTGCAACTTTTAAATTAGAACAAGTTGTAAAAGCAAATGATAAGGTCTTTGTATTTAGAGAAAAGAATGACTAATACTACAATAAATTATGAGAGTTGATTTCGAGTAATAAACGGGATGGAAGGGGCTCGAACCCTCAACCTTTCGCGTGACAGGCGAATGCTCTAACCAGTTGAGCTACCACCCCATAAGTTGAAGCTAAGAATTTTAACCTATCTATAAAAATTTTTCCACATTCTTATTGACTATTTATTTTACCGGGAGTAACCTATACCCTAGGTACAGGTTAATATATTAATAAGTTTTTATGACAGAAGCTAAACAAAAGGCAGGATTAAGCATAAAGAAAGCAAGCGGGACCCTAAATAAAGTAACAGAAATGATTGAAAACGATAGGTATTGCCCAGATATTATTCAGCAAATAGATGCTGTAACCGGTTTACTTGAATCAGCAAAGAAAACACTTTTAAAAAATCATTTAGATTCATGTTTAGAACATAATTTAAAGGAAGATAAGACTAAAGCAATAGATGAACTAATTAAAATCTTTGACTTAAAATAATATGGAAATAAAAAAAACAGACTTAACAAGGATTATAGTAATTGGGCTCTTAGTAATGGGAGCAACTCTATTGGGAGTAGCTCTTTTAACTAGAAATTCTAGCTCAAATGCAGAAATACTCTCAGTAAATACTACAGATATTAATATTGACGATGAAACGAATGTAGTTGAAGTTAACGTAAAAGGAGGCTACTCTCCTAGCTATATTGAAGCTACGGCGGGTAAAAAGACTATATTAAAGCTTAAAACGGATAAAACATTTGACTGCAGTGCTGCGTTTCAAATCCCTGAACTAAACTATTCAAAGTTTTTACCCCCAACAGGAGAAACTTTAATAAACTTAGGGATACAGGAAGCAGGTACTGAATTTAATGCGTCATGCTCCATGGGTATGTATTTGTTAAAGATTAAATTTATATGAAGTACTTAATAGAGGTGCCTAATATGCATTGTAAAGGATGTGTAGGATTAATTAAACTTAGTTTAGAGGAATTATTTGGAGAAAATACAGTAGAAGCAAATCTTGAAACTAAAATAGTTGAAATTACTACACAGGGGTCAGAAGAACATGTCCTGGGATTATTAAATCAAGTATTTTTAGAACTTAAAAAAGACGGATACGAATATATAAACTTTAGAAAAACTAACTAATTATTATTAATTTATATGTCTAAGCTACTAGCACTATCAATTTCAATAGCATTTCTAGTTACAGGAATAGGGATAGGGTTCATGTTATCTCCATACTACTCTACTATGGAGGCTACACACTCAGCAGATTTAGGATTAGCAGATAGATATTTAGATTTAAGATATATAAATAAAATGGCTGCCCATCACAAGAGTGCAATATTATTAGCAGAAGAAGCAAAGAAATACTCTAAAAATAGTTCTGTTTTAGAGATAGCAAATATGATTATTAGCAATGAACCTAAACTTATTGAAGAACTAAATACTTGGAAAAGAGACTGGTATAAAGATAGCTCCGAAGTTCAAGCATCAGAAATACCTAACTTAGGAACAGCGGATAGAAACTTTGATCTTAGATTTATTAATGCTTTAATTGCTCACCATAATGAAGGTATAGAAATGGCAAATGACGCACAAAAGAAATCAACTCGAAATGAAGTTCTAGACAATGCAGGCATAGTAAAAGAGTTCTTAAAGGACAGTGTAATCTCTCTTGAACAACTAAGATTAAACTTATATAACATATAAAATGAACACTACAAAACTAACACTACCAGTAAATGGCATGCATTGTGCATCCTGTGCAATTACTATAAAAAAAACATTACAAAAAGTTCCAGGGATTATTAATTGCGAAGTAAATTACGGAAACGAAAAGGCTCACATAGAGCTTGAAGAGAGTAATGTATCAATAGAAGAATTAAATAAAAGAATTCAGCCGCTTGGATATAGTCTTAATACTCATGAACATTCAAAAGTACATAGTGAAAATAGTAATATGGACCACTCTGCTCACTTAGGAATTGGACAATCTAAGGAAGAAAAATACAATGAATTAGAACGACAAAAACAAAAAGTACACTTTGTAATGCCTATAACAGTCCTTGTTTTTATATTGATGATGTGGGAAATTGGGGCCGAAAGTTTTAATTGGATTCCAAAATTCTTTTTACCACACAATCTTTTTCAAACAATTTCTTTAATATTAGCAACTATAGTTTTATTTTGGATAGGAAATGAATTCTTAAAAGAAGTAGCAACATTTATAAAGTATAAAGTTGCTAATATGTATACATTGGTAGGAATAGGAACTTTAACTGCATATGCTTATAGTGCAGTAGTAGTATTGTTTCCTCAAATAAAAATATTATTGAATCTACCAGAAATGACTTACTTTGATGTAACAATAGTAGTTATTGGATTTATTTATTTAGGTAAATATTTAGAAACAAAATCAAAGCTATCTACAGGCGAAGCAATTGAAAAACTTTTAAATCTTCAGGCAAAAATAGCCATAGTAGAACGAGATTCTCAAGAATTAGAAATCCCAATTAATCAAGTTATGTTGGAAGATATTATTGTTGTAAAACCTGGAGGCAAGGTTCCAGTAGACGGAATTATAGTAGAAGGGAATTCTTCTGTAGACGAATCAATGATTACAGGAGAACCAATTCCTGTTGAAAAGAATATAAATGATAATGTTATAGGCGGGACTATTAATAAACAAGGTTCGTTTAAATTTAAAGCAACAAAGATTGGTGCAGAAACAATGCTATCTCAAATTATAAAAATGGTTGATTCTGCTCAAGGATCAAAAGCACCTATCCAAGGTTTAGCAGATAAAATTTCCGAAGTCTTTGTACCAGCCGTTTTAGTAATTGCAGTAATAACACTTATAGCTTGGTTAA
>CAYPVU010000039.1:0-50656 GCA_964414295.1 uncultured Candidatus Saccharibacteria bacterium
TTTAGTAATGCTATTGCAGTGGGTTCTTTAAATGGAGAAGTTCAAGTTTTGTTTTCGGATACAGTTCAAACTTTTCCGAGCGGGGATTGGGGGAATCCAATAGGATACTTTTTAGGTGATGACGGAAATTATTGTGCAGAAGGATTAAAAATATTAAATAATAAAATTTATATATCTGATGGTTGTAATGATGATGTACTAGAATATGATACTTCATTTAATTTACTTAATACTTACAGTATTTCCGATGATCTAAGGGACTTTTCTGCAAATTCAAATTATGTATATTTAATGTCCTCTTGGTATGTTACTAAGTATGATGTAGGGGATACTATAAGTGCTACAACCTCTGACACAAATTTAAGTGATGTAGATTTTAGAAGTATTGATTTACTAGGAGATGATGGTATTGCATTAAGCAGTTGGTACAGAGAATTATATAGATTTAATTTAGTCATTGGAGGTGGAGGTGGGTCAGATCCTTGTCCTCCTGCTACTCCTGAGTACGCTTTAAATTTATCTAACAGTAGATGTGAAAGATTTATATTTAGCAATGAATATGATGGTAATTATGGCTCTAAAACTGCAGATGAAATAATTCTTGTTAATGGTGATCCAGTAGTGTTGCATAAGGCATATTCAGGTTTTGAAATTTATTATAACGGAAGTGTATACTCTTCCCCTTCAGGATACTCTCATGCTTTAAGAATGAGAGCTGACAATAGTGGTAGTGGAGTTTATGTGTTAGCTATAGAAGATGGTACCGGCGATCCATACATACTATACTTTGGTTTAGGTAGCGGAGTGTTCAATTCCCCATGGGATTTTGCTGGTGGATCAGGAGATGTAACAGATTTTATTGTTACACCCAACTCTGACTTAGTTGCTATACAGCAAGAGTATGGCATTAGTTCTAATTTAGTAATTTTTCCTTCTGGAGATTACGATAATCCGTATTTAAATGGTATTAATAGTTTAGGCAATATTGTAAATGCAATAATGCAGGTCGATTCTTATAATAATCTTTACATTACATCAGATAATGACATAAAGATCTTAACTTGGGATAGTTTTAATCAAACATATGTTGATAGCGGTTCTGCTAGTTATACAACTTTTGGTTTTCCTTCTACAGGTATTTATGATTTATTCTTAAAGGAAGATAACGGTAATATTGATCTTTACCTCTCAGGATCTTCAAGCGGAGCTATTGGTCAGGCAGTTAAACTAGCCAATATACAAACGGATGGAACATATAATGATAGTATTTTATACGAAATTGGTTATGGACAATATAATTCTTATGCACTAGGCAGTATTTATGTAGATAGTAACAATAATCTATTTGCTGTACCTACACAATCCAATAATACTATTGCTTGGTTTACACCTGAAGGTAATCTACATGATTTTAATTTAGATTTAGTAAATGGAGATGTTGTAGATGTTACGGGAAATAATTCAAATGATATTTACGTTACTTCCAGGAACATAGAATATCAAAAATATAATTATGATTGGATACCTGCAACTAATATTGGAGGACTAATATGTACTGATTTTGAATATACTTTAAACCAAACTAGATGTGAAAAGTATATACATTCTTACACTGACAATAATACACTCAATTCAGATACATGGGATTATTCCTTAATTAAAAATGGATATTTTATAGCAACTGATGGATCTGGTATATTTATAGATAGTATTTCACCAGATGTACCAGATGTTTATACGTATTTAACTGCTCCAACTGATTATTCCGGATTAAATAGAATTACTGAAGATACTATTTCTAACGGAATATTTGTACAAACCTATTCTAATAATAATAGTGGTTATCCCGCAATTCTGTACTTAAGTTTAGATGATTTGTCATTCTCCCCTGCATACGAAACTGCTTATAGTGCTGATAGTTTTGATATGGAGGTTGATTCAGATGGGAATCTGTATCTTCTATACAATCCAACCTTTGGATCTGCTGATTTAAGAATGTTTGCAAGAGAAGATTACAACAACATACAGAGTGTGAGTATTGATTTTTCTTTCTTTTGTTCGCAAACACCGGTTTTAGAAAAAGATAAAAACGACAATTTATACGCAATGTGCGGTAGAGATTTAAGAATTCTTACAAAGGCAAGTAACTATCAAACAAGTACGGAAGTAAATTTAGAAAACTATAACTTCCCAAATAGTAATTTTAATGGGGGTTGGGATTTATTTGTAAAGGATAGGTTAATGGAAGACGATGTAGATATTTATATTGCAGGTACAACCGCCGATGAATCAACAGGGCATATACATAAATTTAGTAGTGTAAATACCTCTGGAGTTGCTAATTCAAATGATGAGTATTTAGTTGATCTGGCAGAATTTAATTCATCAACCATCCACGATATTTATGTTGATAATTTAGGCACTATAATAGCTACTTCAAATTATATAAATGACAAGTTTATAGCTGTAAATGCCGGAGGTAATATTAGTTATGTTAATTTAGCTGATGTTGATGGGGGTGTAGCTGATGTTGTTATAGATTATACAAACTATAATGTTTACATAACTTCAGAATATATTTCTTATCAAGTATTTTATCTTGATTTTGATACTCCTACTTCTTCAGGTACACTTGCATGTGTTATTGGGGGAGATCTAACTCCTCTTAATATTTTTCAAGGTGATCCTGTACATACTAATGCATGGGTAGATGGAGATCCTAATAACCCACCTCCATACCCAACTGGATACATTGAAATTAGAGCAAATGGTATTCCTATTTCTACAGCAATTTTAAATAGTACTGCTAATTCAAGTCATGATTTTACTTCTTGGTTTGTTGGCACAAATAATATTGAATTCTATTATCCAGGAGATGAGAATTTTGCTCCATGTCAATCGACAATAGGGGATTTGAATGTTACAGCATTATCTATAGGTACCAACGATTCTACTACCACTGTTCCTAGTGTTACTCCAAATAATAGAATTCAAATAACTGGTGAATATGTAACTATTGATTCTGAAGTAAGGGATCCAAATAATAATTCTTTAATTCCTACAGGAGATGTAGAGCTTAGAAGAGAATTCTGCTGTAGTGGTGATTTTGATGTATTAGCCACTGGAACATTAGATTCCAACGGTAACTATACTTTCTCTGTAAAAGATTTATATCCAGGCACTTATTTTCTTTATGTACAGTATTTGGGAGATAATACATATGCAAATAGCAAGTCAAATACCTTTACTGTAGATATTGTTTCTATACAGACCTTTATGACTTTAGAAAGTTCGGATATCAGTGTTACAAATGGAGAATCAATTACACTAACCGCACAATTGTCGTATCCTAATTTTACTCCATCAAACGATTCGTTTGTAGAAATGAGTGGATGGGTATTATTTGTAGCAAATGGAGTAAGTATTGCTGATGTCTTAATGGATAGTAATGGTACTGCTGTAGCTAACATTAATACTTCTAACGATCCAGTTACATGGGGGAACTTAAATTCTGGTGTACATCATTTAAGAGCTATTTATAGACCATTTCACGAAGATAGGAATAGGTGGCTTAGAAGATCTACATCTGAGACTTTATTCCAAACAGTAAGTTCTACTGATAATTCAGGAGGCTCTAACTCAGGTACAGATATTCCACCCGAAGGAGGAGAAGGGGGAAACAGTGACTTTACAGCAGTAATTACAGGTAAAGACAAAGTTACAGGTTCCTTAACTCAAACTAAAATTGGTTCTATTTTAGAATGGACTATGAACTACAATAATTTAGGTCCTAATTCTAATGAAGCAGTTACTTATTTCCCAATTAGAGAGAGTCAGGAATTTGTTGTAGGATCTATTGTTGTTCCAGTTAATTGGACAACTACTTATTCCCAAGATCAAAGCTGCGATGATTCTACCTTTAACTATACACCTGTTGGACCAAATGGAGGAACAGATCCATTAGTAAGATGTGTAAGATTTGAAAACGAAAGAGTAAATGTTCCACCTACAAGAAGTGATATTAGATATATTACTACGCAGGCTAATTTCTCTGAACTTAATGTACAGGCATTGGGAGGTACTGATGTATGGAAAGTCATACCTTACAATAATAAATTGTTCTACTTAAATCACCATGAATCCGTAGATAGAACAATGATTGCACCAAGATACCATTTATTCTGTTTTGACCTGGAAATAAATGATACATGTGTTTCTAACAATCCTAATATAGTATATCCAATAAACTTAGGGTTAGATGGATTTGCAGATCCAGATGATGAATTCTTTAGATCTCAAAGTTCTTTTGCAAGTAATGCAGAAATTGTTAATGGCAAATTATATACACCGTTTACAAATGTAAACCCTACTATTGGATCTGGAGGAGGCAGCGGATTCTTCTGTTGGGATATAGAACTTGACTATTATTGCAGTGGGGGAGACTTTACTAACGGCTTTGTAATGTTAACCGATGTAGCTCATAATGCCTGGGTTTGGGGAAATATTGGAGATATACAATATAATCCTGATCTGCAAGAATTATATTCGGTTGCAGTAGGTCCTAACAATGGATATATGGCAATTCTATGTTATAGCTTATTATTAAATTCTATTTGCCCAGGTCAGCCTTATGAAGGGGGAAGTACTATTGTTGGTTACGACCCAGGTTGGGGCATGGTAGAATATCAGGCTTCTACTGGCAGAATCTATTATTCAGGAGGTGGTAATACTGGTAGTTTAGATAGGCAGATCCAATGTTTAATAGCATCCACAAAAACTTTATGCCCTGACTTTCCTGCAGAGGGGGTACAAATATTGCCTAATAAACCTAATCAAACAGTCTTTATTAATCCTCACAACGATCAGATGTGTGCTTTCTTATACTCAGATGGTAATAATCAAGATAATGGGCCTCCAGCAATGTATTGTTATGATCCAGATTCAGAAAGCTTTTATGATTATTTGCCTGATTTAGCAAATATTGAAAATGCTAACGATATGTACCATGATTTTAGCGGTCCATATGAAGATGGCAGAATTTACTTTATGGCAAAGTGGAATACCTTTTATATCTATTGTTATGATTTAGATACTAAGCAGCAATGTCCTGGCTGGGAAGGTGGTAAAACTGGTCTACCATTTGATGATAAGATTTATACCTTTAGAGAGTCATTTGGATGTATGTGGGGTGCTAGCGACTCTGGTAGGGTATTTACATTTGATGGAGAAACTGGCTTGCCATGTAATCCTTTAATTACATTAACCGAAGGAAGTGTTGCAGTTAAAATGGATGGAACAGGTATGTTCTGCGATACTAATCCGGATGATATTACTTGGAATAAGGTAAAGGTGCTTGATTCGGGTACTTCTCCAGCTCCAGCAGTTCTTAATGCAACAGTATTTGACTCAGCTCAGTGTAATACAGATGAGGATGGAGTTGTTACATGTAATGGAAGCCCGTTAAAATCAGGCAACTTATTATTAAATAGTGGGCATGAGTTAGATATTAGTGATATAAGTTATTCTCAGCATAATTCATTAACAGCTATTTTAGAATTCCAGTACCCATCTATTCCTTCACCAGCACCTGGATTTTACATTGAATTAAATCCTACAAATAAAGCACAAATGTGTGCCGAAACTAAATTAGTATTTAGTGGGGCTTTATGTGCTAACCCAATAACAACAGTTTGTGAAAATAGTAATATTAGTTACATTAATGATCCGGTTTCTAATAATAATGGAGGTCAATATTGTTTGAATGTAGAAACTTATTTTGGAAAAGACCCAAATAGTGCTTTATGTTTTGTTGCCGCAACACCAGAACAGAGAATATTTACTGTCTTTAATCCAAATGCAACTGTATCAACAGGTGGAATTCCAAACTTTAATCCAGAAGAAACATATAATAGAGGTCCAGGAAGCTATAGTTTTGGGAACGGCTTTTTTGGCTTTTTCCAAAATATTATTCAAAATACTATTCCAGAAATAATTACTGAAGAAAGAGTTGTAGATACAATATCCTCAGTTACAACTCAAACTCCTTTAGCAGTAAGTGCTGTTACTGCGGTAACAACTGCTTCAGTGGTAGCAACAAGCGTAGTTGCTGCAGGAAGCAGTATAGGACAAGTATTTGGAGCTCTCTTAGGAATTTTTGCTCCAAAAAAACGAAAATATTGGGGTATTGTTGTAGACGATTTAACAAATAAACCTATTGCATTTGCATCTATAACATTAAGCATTAAAGAAATTGGTCCTGATAATCAAATGAAAACTACTGTAATTGCTCAGTCAGTTTCTGATCTGGATGGTAGATACAGATTAAATACAGATAAAAGAGACAATTTTTATTTAGATGTTAAAGCTACTGGTTATCAGCCATTTACTAAATTTATATCTATGGCTAATCCATTAAGTTCTGAAGAAGATATAGTTTATGATGTTCCACTAAGAAGAATTGACGCAAAAACTAATTTCTTTAAAACTTTACTTAGCTATAGAAAAAAGAGTTTAATTAACTTTGCTAGAGCTGTATTGTTAGTATCGTCAATCATAGGTTTCTTATTTACAATTTATTCTCAAATAAATTTCCCAGATAACCTAAATCTAATATTATTAGGAGTTTATATTGTTATATTTATTATAAGTTTCTATCCATCTATCTATAATAGAATTCAAAAGAAAGGTAAGGTAATAGATGTAGATTTAAATGCACCAATTCCAGGTGCAGTTGTTAGAATATATGATTCTAAACAGCAAATAGCTTTATCGTTAACAAATAGTAAGGGGGAAGCAAGATTTGATCTTCCTTCTGGTCAGTACTCAATACTAACCAATAAAAGAGGATATAAAATGATTACAGAAGAAGGTAAGCAGTTAATTCAGGCTGTATTAAAACAAGAAGGATATTTAGATAGAAATATATTAATGAAGAGAATTGAAGAAGCACCAGCTACTCAAGGAGGATTAGATAATCCATTCTCATAAATTTGAATTTAATTGTAGTTAAAATCTGGAATTTTAAATTAATATAGAGTAAAATCCTTAGTGCTAATTATCAATTAGATGCAGCGGTGGTGAAATGGTATACACGACGGACTTAAAATCCGTTGCTCATTAGGGCGTGAGGGTTCGAGTCCCTCCCGCTGTATTTTTTATCTTCAATTAGCTATTAAACTTCCTTTTGACTAGGTTCAATAATAATAAAATGCTAAAATTGCGTATATGAAAAAGATTCTACAGTATGGCAGTCCTATATTAGAAACGCCTTCTACAGATGTTAAAGATATAAAGGATGCAAAAGTTCAAAATATAATTAATGAAATGTTAAAGATCCTAAAAGTTGAAGCGGATAGAAGTGCAGGTCTTTCAGCACCGCAAATCGGAGAATTATTAAATATTGCAATTTGCAGAAGAACAGATCTAGAAAACTCTGATTTAAATACAAAACCGGAAAATATTGATTGGGAAGTAATGGTTAATCCTAAAATTATAAGTAAATCTAAAAGCAAATCTACTCATTGGGAAGGTTGCTTAAGTATTAACGACGGCGATCTTTTTGGCAGAGTAGAGAGACCAAAAGAAATAGAGGTTGAATATATAGATATTACTGGCCGAATTAAAAAAATTGGTGCAAAGGACTTTTTTTCCCATGTTGTACAGCACGAAGTCGACCATTTACACGGAGTTTTATTCTTAAAGTATATAGCAGATCCAACAGAGTTATATACATCAGATGAATTAGAATAATATGCAAATTGAGGTAAAAAACATACCAACATATGTAACAAAAGTTTCAGAAGAGTTAATAAGGAATGGGTTTGAAGCCTTTTTAGTAGGTGGATCAATTAGGGATATAATCTTAGGTAAAATTCCAGAAGACTACGATATTGCAACAAATGCTTATCCTGAAGAAATAAGCAAACTCTTTATTAAATCTATACCTACCGGTGCTAAATTTGGAACTATTACTGTAATTTCCGAAGATGATAATGGTGAAAAGTTTGATGTACAAGTTACTACGTATAGATCAGAAGCAGACTACGTAGGAGGAAGATGGCCAAGTAAAGTGGAATTTGCAAGAACAATTCAAGAAGATTTATCTAGAAGAGATTTTACTATCAATTCAATTGCCTTAGACTTATCTACATTAAATAATGGACAACAGATTCTAATAGATCCTTACCATGGGCAAGAAGATTTAAACTTAAAGATAATAAAAGCGGTAGGCAATCCTGTAGAAAGATTTGAAGAAGATGGCTTAAGATCTGTAAGAGCATGCAGATTAGCTTCTCAGCTTCAATTTACTATTGAACCTAAAACATTTGAGGCAATTACTCAAACTCTACACATAACTAAGCTAGTTTCTGTTGAAAGGTTTAGGGATGAATTATTAAAGCTTATTTTAAAATCCCCAAAACCTTCGATTGGATTAAGATTATTAAAGGATACTGGAATCCTTTCCATTTTTATTCCTGAACTTGTGGAAGGCGTAGATGTTACTCAGCCCGAGTTTCATTCTGATGATGTATTTGAACATTCTATATTAACAGTTGATGAAGCAGAAGACTCAGTTAAGTTAGCAGCACTATTTCATGATATTGGAAAACCAAGAACTATTGTTAAAGATGAAAAAGGTACTCATTTTTACGGACATGATCTAGTAGGTGCAGAAATGACAAAGGAAATAATGAAAAGACTAAAATTTTCTAATGTGGAAATAGAAGAAACAGTTAAATTAGTAAGATGGCATATGTTTTATTATCCATCTGCTGACTGGAGAAAATCGGAAGATACTAAAGATAAGCCTACCCATGGTTGGACAGATGCGGCTATAAGAAGATTAATTCAGAATGTAGGTGGAGAGGAAGCAATTGATCAGCTTTTAAAATTAAGAATTGCAGATCAGTTATCTAATAAAAAGTACGAATTCGATAGAGCAGAATTAGATGCAATTTCAGAAAGGATTGCAAATGTAAAAGCAAAAGAAATGGCATTAAAAATATCTGATCTTGATATAACAGGAAATGATTTAATTGAAAATTTTGACATACAACCCGGCCCCCAAATTGGAAAGGTTTTAAGCTACCTTCTTGATAAAGTTATTGAAGAGCCAGGATTAAATAAAAAAATTGATCTATTAAGATTGTCAAAAGAATTTATTGATACAAACAAGCTTTGACTTGATTCTTAATTTATATTAATTTGTTAGTGTATAAAATTTTTTTTGCTAACAAATGAAAATCCGTTCTAAATTCAGTCTTGTCTTTTTATTTTTAGTTGCAGCAACATTTCCTTTCTTAAAGTTAAATGCAGTTACATTGAGTCCTAGTAGCGGAACATATGCACCTGGATCTCAAATAACTATTAATGTAACAGCATCTCCAGTCGGATCAGGTTCAAATGCTGTTGCAATTAGACTTACATTAACCAATGCTACTGTTGTTTCTTTTACACCTGTTACAGGAGGTTCATGGGTAGGTGCTACTCAAGATTGTGCAGGTCCTGCTTACTATACAACTACAACCGTTTGTGCAAGCTTAGCTAAAAGTATTCCTATTGTAAGTGGAGAAACACTTGGTACTTTAGTAATTAAATTAGCAAATACTGCTGGAACAGCAACAATTGCTAAAGCTAGTGGAAATGTTTATTCAGATGGGACTGTCTCTTATGCCAATAGCGGTAGCGGAGCTACCTTTACAATCTCAGGATCGGGAACAACAACATTGCCTGACACAGCATTTACTGATGTACAAAGCGGAATAATAATTGGTTCCAGTGTACTTTTAGTAATTGTGGGAGCATGGTTAATGAAACTTAAAACACTTAACAATAATTAATCACATTATATGAAAAAACTTTTAGGAGTAATTGCAGGTATTTTTTTGTTTATACCTTTAACTACAGTTAATGCAGTTTCATTAGATCCTATAAGTGGTGTATACAATACAGACGAAGAATTTGAAGTGCAACTTAGCTTGAACCCGCCTGAAGGAAGTTTTAATGCTGTCAGTGTAAGATTAAATGTAGAGGGGGGAGAATTTATAGATTTTATACCATCTACAGGTACTGATTGGATTGGGTTAACTAAAGATTGCGATAATAATACTTCTTTTTTTACAATTAATACCGTTTGTTTATCTTTAGTAAAAACTACAAATCTAGAAAAAGGTGAATTAATTGGTACTATAAAAGTTAAACTTACTGGAACTACAGCAAAGATTACTAAGGACGATGGTAATACATACTCCAATGGAGAAAGCAGTGTAGATGATTTAGGAGATGCAGCACTTTACTATAACTCTGCAGTAACAAGTGCCCCTGTTGTAAGTTATCCAAATAATACTGATACAGATTCTGTAGTAGCAGATTCCAGTTCTTCTAATTTAATAATTATAATAACTGTACTTATTCTTTTATTTGTAATTGGGGTTATTGCTTTTTTTCTTTTAAGAAAAAGAAAGCAAAACATAACTTTAAATCAATCAAATTCTAAAGGTAAAACAATTGCTGTTGTTTTATCAATTGGTGTATTAGCAATTGTAACTGGCATTATTGGTTTAAATACTATTAATAATCAAGCTCCAGAACAAAGCAGCGCATATATAACCAGTGGAGTCTGTACTACAGGAGAAACAAGATGTGAAAGTGGTAATCGTAATAAGAAATGTCAATGTACTATCTCTGGGGGCGTAGAGAATTGCCAATGGGTAACAGATTTAAGCAAGATCTGCTGCACAGGTTATACGTATAATGGTTCTTCTTGTGAACCCGATACTTCAGCTGTATCTCTTTGTAATGCAGGTGCAGGATGTGTTGAAGGAAGTAGTTGTCCTACTAATACAACTATTGATAGTTCCAAGCGAACATGTGTAGGTCAATTTAGTGGAGGAGCAATTAGAACTGGTGTTTGTTGTAAACCAAATACAAGTACTGGTACTGGGTCTACAGGAACTGGAAGTACAGGAACCGGTAGCACGGGTACAGGAACAACTGGAACAGGCACAAGTGGTACGGGAAGTACTACACCAACTGGAACAGGGAGTTCAGGTACTTCAACTAATACAACAGCGAGTCAATCAATTTGCGGAGGTAGTTGTAAAGCAGATTCTGATTGTAAGATTACTCAATTTGGAATTCAACCTAAATGTTCAGCACAGGGTAAATGTGTAAACCCAGTTTGTCCTAATGATTTTAATGCAGATCCTCAGTGTGCCTGCAAAACAGCAACAAGCAAATGTGGAGATAAATGTGGAATTTGGGATGGTGGATTTCAGCCTTTGTGTGGTGATGGTATAAGTACTTGTAGCTGGATTAATGGTCCAACTTGCGGAGGTAGGAATCTTACATACTGTATGCCAAAGACTCCAGCAAATGGTTATACTGCTGCAGCTTGTACAAATACTACAGATGCTAAGGGATATAAATATTTAATTGATCCTACTGGAAAACCAATAACAACACAAGCTCAGATTCTGGCTGCATGTGCACAAGTAGATCAAACTAAAAAATGTTATAAGTGTACTGATATTAAAACTGATGGTAATGCTTGTGAAAGTGTAGATGTTAACACGACTGCTTCTTGCCCAACAGGTTATACTGAAAATTCCAGTTGTAACATTGCAGCTGGGGGTAGTTGTCCAGTAGAAGATATAACTCAATTACAGTCCTGCGGAAATATGGATTCCGATGGCGACGGAAAGTTAACAGTTATTGACCTAGCAAGTTTTGCTCAAGTATTTAATTCTAGTTGTAGAAACTCTGGATTTGTAACAAATAGATGCGGAAGCAGAGATACTAATAATAATGGAAAGATTGATGTTGTAGATTTTGCAAACTTTGCAAATAGATATGGAAAAGAATCGTGCAGTATAAATTGATATTTTTAGAGGCGCCTATAGCGCCTCTTTATCTATCCTCCATAGCAATAATGCTATAATCCTATAATTTAATCTTTTGATATGATAAGAAATCTAGATTTAAAAGTAGGTCAAAATCTGACTAGCAAGAGTCTTGATTTGCATTGGGTTAATAATACTTTAGGTGAATTATCTAAATTTCTAGAAATTAACCTAACTACTGAAAATTTAGTTAATCATATTCAACAATTAAGAGTAATCTTTCATAGCATTCCATCTAGTAAAATAAAAAGATATATAGCAATTGCACTACTAATTGCTAGTGCTTATAAAGTAAATGCTCAAGATGAAGGTGCTACTTTCCCCAAAACGGGAACAGTTACTGTTAACGGGTTAAGACTTAGAGAAACTCCAAGCCTAGAAGGGGAAATCTTAGACCATTTTAATGCTGGAGAACAAGTTGAAGTTTTAGGCTTTGATGATACGCAATTATGGGCTATGGTAAATGCAGATGAAGATGCAGATCCTGAAGGTTTTGTATATGCTCAATACTTGCAAGAATTTGCTAATAGACCCTTAGATGTAGAACATGCAAATTCATTGTCGGCACATATTTGTGTTATTAACAATGTAGCATATGATTCTGGAGAGAATTTATGTGCTACCCAGTATTATGGAACAACTATTCTTTATGCACACAATTGGTCAGCTCCAGGTAAGATTTTATTAGATTTGTACAATTCTCCAGGTACTACTATTAATATACAAGTTAATGGCATTAATTACGGTGATTATGTAATTGTAAGAGGGTACGAAGCAAGTGGTATAGAAATTAATCAATTATTAAGTCCCGAAGCATTATCTACACAAAACAACGACATTATAAGTTTAGTAACAACTGACCCTGTTAGAGAAAGTTTAGATCCTACAGCTAGAAGAATTACTGTACTCCAAAGGGTATCTTTGCCTCAAGTAATAAATCAAAACATTGCTCCTACAACATAAATAGAATATAATTAGAAGAAGCTTAAAAAATAAGCGAAGGAAGGTACAAACATTCAAAAATTTGTGTGTTTCTATTTTTCTTCGTAGTAAATTTAAGCTTCTATAGGAGCACCCCTATAATAATTATTTATTAAAATTCATGTATGGAGTTTTCCAAAACATATACCCTAGGTAATAGGAGTATAGACGTTTCTACGGGTAGACTAGCTAAGCTAGCCCAAGGAGCAGTTCTTCTTAAAATGGGAGGAACTACATTATTAGCAACTGTAAGTATTGATAAAAAAAATGCTGAAGCAGATTTTTTCCCACTTTCTGTAGAATATATCGAAAAGATGTATGCTAGAGGAGCTATAAGCGGATCTAGATTTCAAAAGAGAGAAGGCTTGCCAAGTGATGATGCTATTATAAAAGCACGACAGGTAGATCATTCTATCAGATCTTTATTCCCAAAAAGTTTTAAAAGACCTACAAGTGTAGTATTAACTGTTTTAAGTTACGATCAGGAAAATGATCCAGAAGTTCTTGCTGTATTTGGTGCTAGCTTAGCATTAAGTTTAACAGGAGCTCCATTTATGGGACCATGTTCTGGAGTAGTTGCTTGCTATACAGAAGATGGTAAAGTCGAATTGAATCCATTAGTAGAAGGCAGAGAAGATCACAGAGCAGAGTTCTTAATAACAGGTGTTGATGATAGAGCTTTAAGCATTGAAGGATGGGCTAAAGAATTAACAGAAGAAGAAATGGATAAGGTTTTAGATGAATCTATGTCCTTAATTAAAGAAATGAATGCAGCTCAAGTTAGCTTTATTAATGAATATAAGGCTGCAGGAGGAGAAATTAATGTTATAGAAGTTGATAGTGCATTTAGTGATTTCCCTGCTCCAGAAGAATTAATAAATAAAATTAAAGAAACTAAATACGATTCAATTAAAGATAGTTTATTCCAACCAGAAAAAGCTGATCGTTCTAAATTAATAGAAAAGATCAAAGCTGAGTTAGTTGAACTTCATGTAACACCAGAGGGTGAGATTACAGAAATGGATATCTCTAATGCAATTGAATATGTTGCAAGAAGAATAATTAGAGATTCAATCCTTAACGAAGATAAAAGAAGATTAGGTAGAGGTTTAAGAGAAATCAGACCACTTTCTGCAGATGTAGATGTTATTCCTACAGTACACGGTTCTGCATTATTTAATAGAGGACTTACACAGTCTTTATCTATTGCTACTCTAGGGCCTATTGGTAATGCACAAATATTAGATGCAATGGAAGGAGAAAGCACAAAAAGATTTATGCATCATTACAACATGCCTCCATATGCTTCAGGTGAAGCTGGAAGATTTCCATATCACCCAGGTAGAAGAGAAATCGGACACGGAGCAATTGGAGAAAATGCATTAAGAAATATGATCCCATCAGAAGAAGAATTCCCTTATACAATTAGAGTTGTATCAGAAATTCTAAATTCTAATGGATCAACATCTATGGCAGCAACATGTGCATCTTCAATGGCATTGATGGCTGCTGGAGTACCATTAAAGAAAGCAGTAGCAGGCATTGGAGTAGGTTTAATTACTCAAGACAAAAATGAAGATTCTTACAAATTATTATTAGATATTGAAGGTATTGAAGACTTTTACGGAGATATGGACTTTAAAGTAACTGGTACTGATGCAGGTATTACTGCAATTCAATACGAAAATAAATTAAGAGGTGTTAAATTAAGTGTATTAAAAGAAGCATTTAGATTAGCTAAAGAAGGAAGACTTCAGGTATTAGAAGTAATGAATAATGTGATTAGTACACCAAGGAATACACTTCCATCAAATGCACCTGTTGTAGAAAAAATGACAATTGCAAAAGATAGAATCGGAGAATTAATTGGTCCAGGCGGTAAAAATATTAAAGAATTAGTAGCAAAAGCTAGCGAACTAGGAAAAAATCCTGTAGATATTAATATTGACGATGAAGGAGTAGTTACTATTTCTGCATCTAGCGGAGAACAATTAGCATTTGTTAAGAATAAAATTACAAGTGACTTTGCAGAAGCAGAAATTGGTGCAGAATATGAAGGTAAAGTAGATAAAGTAATGCCTTATGGAGTATTCGTTGATGTAAGTTCTTCAATTAGCGGTCTATTACATATATCTGAAATGTTTGCAGAAAGAGCTAATGCAGATTTAACTAAAATATTCAGTGAGGGACAAACAGTAAAAGTTAAAGTAATAGGAAAGGATAATGGTAAAACTAGCTTTAGTATTAAAGGAGTTGAGCAAGAGCCTGGATTACAGCAAAAACTAGACAATCCTCAAGATTATCCAGCTCCAGAATTTAGAAGAGATGATAGAGGAAGTGATAGAGGTGGAAGAGATAGGGAAAGAAGATTTGGGAATAATCGATCTAGATTTAGATAAATAATACGGGCGCCAAAGGCGCCCGTTATTTTTTATGTAAACTGTTTATGAATAGTATAAAATGTTGAGTATTTAATTAAATTTATATAATGAAAAACTTTTTCTTTGGTAGTTTATTTGGAATCTTGTTATTAGTTGTTTTAGCCTTAATGTGCCTATGTTCTTGTTTCTTAATGTTTGCTTCTTCTATATCTAGAATTGCAAGTTCTGATTTTTCAACTGGAGAAGATTTAGGAACTTATGCATACGAAAGCGGAGATGTTTTAAGTGAGAATAAGATTTTAGTAATAAATGTAGAAGGCATTATTTTAAACGAAAGACCACAAGATTCCTTTCTTTCTCTTTTAAATCCCGGTGTAGTGTATGGGTATGATATTAAAAATCAATTTATTCAAGCTGCAGAAGATACTAATATTAAAGGAATTATATTAAGGGTAAATAGTCCTGGTGGAACAATTACAGGAGCTCAGGCAATTGCTGATGGAATTCAATATTATCAAGGAACTACGGGTAATCAGGTTGTAGGTTTTGGTACTGGATTAGTAGCTTCTGGTGGTTATTGGGCAATATCAGGTACAGATAAAATCTATTTAGATAGTGGTTCTACTATTGGTAGTATTGGAGTTATTTTAGGACCTTTAGAAAGATATAGAAATGTAGTTAGTAATGAAAATGTAGCAACTACAGATGGTATTACAGAGGAATATATAACCTCTGGAAAGGGTAAAGATTTAGGTAATCCTTACAGAGATATAACTAATGATGAAAGACAAATACTGCAAAAGTCTGTAGATGATTCTTACGAAGTTTTTGTTAACAAAGTATCTTTAGAAAGAGGTATTACTGTAGAAACACTAAGGAATCAAATTGGTGCATATATTTATGGAGATAAACAGGCTTTAGAACTTAAATTAATTGATCAAATTGCAAATAGAGAAGAAGTTATAGAAGATTTTGTAACCTCTTTAGATTTAACAGACTATCAAATAATTAAATATGACGTAGAAATTGATTTCTTTAGTTCTTTATTTGGAATGTCTGCATCTGTTTCTAATAAACCTAATAGTGCAACTATCTGCAATAAAGTTAATACTGCATTAGTTATAGAAGAGAGTTACCTAAAGACTTGTTTAAAAGATTAAGTCTTTAATAAGAGAATCGAATAACTCGTCTCCATCTAATTCCTGAGTCATAGACTCAGGATGAAATTGTACTCCAATAATTGGTCTAGTATTATGTTTTACAATCTCAATACCATTTTCAGAGGTTGCTAATACTTTTAACTCCTCATTAACATTTGTTACAGAATATAAATGTGCTTCTTTTACTAAAAAGAACTTATCTTTATACTTTATTTCTCTAATACTTAAATCTTTACTGTTTAATTTATTAAATTCAGCTCCAAATGCTTCACAAATTAATTCAAAGCCCATACATATGCCAATAAGTGGAATTGAAGTACTACTTATAAAGTTTAGTTCAGTAGAATAAACTTCCGATAAATCTTTAATTCCATATGTACTGCTACCCGAAAGTATAATCAAATCAAAAAAATCAAAATTAGTATTATTAATATCTACTAAGTTAATTACAGTAACCTTACCGTATTTTTCCATTAGTTCTATTAATTTAGATAATAAATTTGTCCCGTTGTTTATTATTAATATGTTTTTATTCATAAATATTTAGTGAAGTTTATTTTTATTCCATATATACTATACTAAGTTAATCGTAGTTATATGTCTAAGCCTAAGAAAACAAATATAGATATTATTTTGGCACAAGCCGTTTCGTGGGCATTGAATCCATTCTTTATTTTCCCCATTGCAATTATATTTTCTCACTTAGATTATATTAACTACAACCCTTGGGCATTTATATTTTTTGTACTAGTAGGTGGATTTCCTATTCTTTTTTATTATTTGTACGTTGAACATAAACACAAAGAAAAACCATGGCAATTTTTTATAAGTATTCCTAGAGAAAGAAGAAATACTATTTTGTTAATGGCAGTTTATACTTTCATTTTTAATACAATTTTATTTTCAATATTAGGAGAAGCCTTTTGGCAGAAAGTTTCAACGCTACTAGTAGTTTATTCCTGTCTTATGTATTTAGCTAACAGATATTTTGATAAAGCAAGCTGGCATGCAGGAGTTTTTGCTTTTAGTATATTTTACATTGCAGATAAAATTTCTTTAGCCTTTACGTTCTTATTGATTTTACTTCCTGTGCTTTATTGGGCAAGAATCTTGCTGCATAAACACACATGGCTTCAACTTTACATGGGCACAGTTATTGGCCTTGTAATTGGTATATTATCTTGGACTATACACTAAATATTATGTTAAATTAGTACACCACTAATTACTTTATATTATGACGCAGCTATTAAAGAATAGAATAAAAAATATTACTTGGATATTGAGCAAAGAGCAGACAGTAATTTTAGAAACAGCTTTTTTAACAATGATCCCAATTCTTTTAACTAAGATTACGGGACAATTCTTTAGTTTATTAGCCGCATCTTACTTTGGAACAGGAAATCAGGGTTGGAATCAATTCCTTTTGGCTACTTCTATACCGGACATGCTTACAAATGTTTTGTTAGGTGGAGCTATTGGTTCAGTAATTATTCCAGGCCTGATTGCCATAAAGAAAAAACAAGGAACAGAAGTCTTTTTAAAGGCATATAATTCTGTAATAACATCAGCTATATTTTTATTCAGTATTATATCTATATTATTAGCTGTATTAGCGGATATAATTTTTCCACTGTTTTTAAAAACCTTACTTCCAGGGCAAACAGAATTAGATCAATCAGAAATCTCTCAGATTGTAAGTATGATGAGAGTATTGTTAATACCTCAAATCATTTTAGGAATTAGTGTTTTAGTTTCAAGTGGACTTAATATTTATAATAGATTCTTAGTTCCGCAACTAGCACCCCTATTCTTTAACATTGGTAGAATTTTAGGATTAGTTATCTTAGTTCCATTAATGGACTATAGCCCTTGGGCAATTGTGATTGGAGTCTTAGTAGGATCTGTGCTTCATTTAGGAATACAGTTGCCAGTATTTAGGATGGTAGGATTTAATTACAAGTTATCATTTTCTTATACTAAAGACTTAAGAAATATGCTCTTTGTTAGCTTGCCTAGAACTCTTGCTTTAATGAGTGAAAATATTGCACTAACATTTAATGATTTTTTAGCTTTTCAAATAGGGGGATTAGCTTCTTTAAATTACGCAAATTCAATTTCTTTAATTGTACCTAGCTTATTTGGTGCAACATTTGCATATGCATCTTTTACAACACTAACAGAGTTATTTGAAGATCAGGATTGGGATAAGATCAAATACATTATTACTAAAACATTAAACGAGATGTTCTTTTTAGCCTTACCTTTTGTAATTACTATATTAATTTTAAGAGTAGCTATTGTTAGATTAGCATTTGGTATTTTACCAAATACTAGATTAGATTTAGAAGGTACATATCAAATTGCTTGGGTATTATTATGGTTTGCAGTAGGTCATATATTTATTTGCGGTAAGTGGTTTATGTATAGAGTTTTTTATGCAGCAAGACAGACTTTAGTACCGCTTATAGTCTCAATTATTAGTCTTATACTAACAGTAGTATTAGGGGTATTGTTTACCAACTTATTTAGTCATAATTCTGAATTTTCTATTACTTCTACAACTTTATCTTTAGATAATTTCTTTACCAGAGGGAATTCTATTGCAGCTGTAGGGGGTATTGCTTTAGGTATGAGTATAGCTTATTCAATAGAGTTCTTAATTCTATTTGTAATATTTAATAGTACAAAAGTTAGATTAAATTTAAGATCATTAACTGTTTCTTTAGGTAAAAAGCTAATAGCAGGAATCTCTATGTTTGTAGTTATGTATGCAATTTATAAAACATGGAATATTTTAACTTATGCTTTACCAGTTTCAGCTTCTTTAGCTTATAGAGGTTCTACTACAATCAACCTGCTTATGTTGACTTTGATTACAGTATTTACATCCTTTATGGTCTACTATTTAGTGTGTTTATTCTTTAGAGTAGAAGAACTAAAGATTTTAAAAAGGTATTTAAACCCTATATTTAGAATCGGAGGATTAAGGATTAAGGATTGAATACATCTTTTCCCAAATAGAAGCTTCAATCTCGGCTGGTCTAATTGTTAGTGGCAGATTTAGTTCTGCATATAAAGCTTGAATTTGGTCACTATTATACTTACCAGATGACTTTAGATTATTTAATAAAGTTTTTCTAGGGTTAGAAAATCCAATTCTTATTAAACTTACTATTTCTAGGCTATTATTCGGAATACTTTCTTTTATTTCAAATCTAATAATTCCTCCATTAACTTTAGGTTCTGGAAAAAACATAAATCTTGGAATGCTTTCTAATTTTCGAACCTTAGCAAAGACTCTTGAATAACTGCTTAAGAAGCTTGCTTTAGGAGCTAATACAGCATAATCTTTAGCAACCTCTTCTTGTATAATAAAAGCACATACTCTTACTTTTAATTCTGTAGAATTTAAGTTGAACTTTAAAAATATATCAATAATTTTTTTAGAAATATTGTACGGCAGGGATCCTACCACTTTTATATCTCCTTCTTGGGTAATTCGTTCTACAGTTTCTTTTATATTAGCATCTAAAATACTTTGATGGACTAACGTAAAGTTGCTGTAAGCTGCAAACTGTGACGATAACCTAGGTATTAGATCATCATCTACTTCAAAAGCTATAACTTTAGCACCAGATTCTAATAAAAGTTTAGTAACCATTCCATCCCCTGGTCCTATTTCTATTACTGTATCTTTGTCTGTTAGTTCTAAATTAGAAACTAATGATTTGGCAAATTTTGAATTTTTTAAAAAATTCTGACCGAATTCTTTCTTAAAGTTATGCATTAATTATCTATATAAGCTTATACCTATGGATTATAGCAGGATTAGCCAAATAGTTTAAAAACTAATTTATGGGTGTTTGAGGAAGTCTCATTTATGTATAATAAAAAAGTTATGAAGCAAAAACTTTTTTTTATTCTAGTAATATTTTTCGGCCTTTGTACTAATAAAATTAGCGCAGAGGTTATATCTGACTATAATTTAAATGTACGAATAAATCAGGATTACAGTACATCTTTAAATTTGAAGGTCGGTCTACAAAATGCTTCTGACACTGAACTTATAAGTGCTTATACATTAGATCTTCCCTTTGAAGTTACAAATGTAAATGCAGATTTAGATGGAATTCCAGTAAGTATTCTATTAGATACAAATTCTACATCTAGTAGTTTAAGAGTAGATTTTTTAACCAATGTTATAAAGCCTCAGCAAAAGGCTAATTTAAATTTAGAAATCTTTACTACTAATTCCATAATACAAAAATACAATATTAAAGAGTTTTCTTTACCATTTCCATCCTCCAACTATACTTACCAGCAAATATTAGTAAATATTGATTATCCAAATAGCTTTGGAAGTATCTCGTATATATCAGAATATAAACATACCCTAAATCTATTAGATGATTCTTTTTCTAGAATTTCTTTAAATCAAGATTCGCCTTTAAAAATAGTGTGGGGGAATCCAAGTTTTGCTTTAACTATAAATTCAAATCTTGAAAATAGGAAAGACAGTATAAATCATTATCTATTTGGAATTTTGCCTGAATATACTACTCAAACTGTTGACTACTTTAAAACTACACAAAGTGATTATGGGTTAGTTGATAGTGTTAATAATACATTTGCATTCTTAACAATTGATAAAAATTCACAGAAGAATATCGAATTTGCTGCAAATGTACAAATAAATTCGAATGCTAACGATAATATTTATCCTTCTAAATATAACTGGAACTTAAATTTGGATTCCATTTTAGGGCAAAAGATTTACTCTCAAATAAATCAAGGCGCAGATACTTTGCAGAAACTTAAATCGTTAAATGAATTTCTTGTTAAAGAGTACAATATAACCCAGGAAAACATATCAGTTGATAGTTTAAGTAAAGTTTGGGATGATACTTCTAAAAACTTAAATTCGCTTCAATACTGTTACTTAATTGTATCTACTGGAGAGTATATGGGATTAAAGGGGAGAGTAGATTATGGTTATAAATTTTTAAATACAACTTCAGGTGCTTATATTCCTCCAACCGTATGGTGTGTTCTAGAAGTGGACGGAAAGAATATACTTTTTGACTTTAGTGGTCAAAAAAACGGAAATATTGATGTAACCTATTCATTTGCTGATAGAGTAAAAGCTGGTACCTGGCATCCTAGTCAATCTTATAATAGTATGCTGGGACTTCTTAAAAACTCTGCTATTTCTGCCTTAATCTCTGACTTAAGTAATAGTATTCATGTTTCAGATGGTATAGGTTTAGAAATAGATTTCCCTTCTAATGTATATTCGGGTGAATTCTACTCAGGCTTGCTTAATATCAATAATCCTACTTCTAAAATACTAAAATTTAATAGTATAGATGTGAATTTAGAATCTCAGATGAATAGTATTCAAGTTGGTGATTTAATGAAAGCAATTCTACCTATGCAAACTAATACAATTAAGATTGACTACTTAAGAGAAAGAGATTTTATACTAGATTTATCTAGACAGGTTGAAATCAGTATTGATTTATCTGGTACTAAGTTATTTAATACAGTTGAGATTAAATTTACACCCGACTTTAAATTAATTGGTATATTTATTTTAATTTTAATAGTAACTATTTCAATTTTCTTTTACTTAATTTATAAATTAGTAAGAAGAAAAGTTTAGGCTTTGAAGTTTTAACTACTTAATTTATACTGTTATATGCAGTAACTTATTTTAATTTTTACAAATCGGCAGTTGGCCGAATACTAGGAAATCATGGTTGAGTTTAAAGAAGTATCAAAAGTGTACGACAATAGAATTTTTGCGATAACTGATGTTAACTTTAAAGTAGAACAGGGTGAATTCGTTTTTTTAATTGGTCCATCGGGCAGCGGAAAAACAACAATTATAAAAATGCTTATTAGAGATGAAGTTCCTTCTTCAGGTAAAATCATTTTTAACGACAGAGATATAACAAAAATTAGTAGGGATAGTGTTTATAAATTAAGACGAGAAATTGGCGTTATTTTTCAAGACTATAAATTAGTACAAGAAAAAACTGCATACGAAAATGTGGCTTTTGCTATGGAAGCTGCAGGGAAAAAAGATAGTGAAATTAAGGAAACTGTTCCTTATGTTCTAGATATAGTTGGACTTTCTAACAGAATGAAAGCTTTTCCTAGGCAACTTTCTGGCGGAGAGCAACAGAGAGTAACAATTGCTAGAGCTATTGCAAATAATCCAAAGATTTTAATTGCAGATGAGCCTACAGGAAATTTAGATCCAGCCAGTGCATGGGATATTGTACAGATTCTATCTAAAATTAATAACTGGGGGACTACAGTAATAATGTCTACTCATGGGACTGATATAGTAAATGCATTAAATAAAAGAGTAATTAAAATGCAGAATGGAAAGATTGTAAGAGACGATAAAGGCGGATCTTACGATGAATATAATTTAGGATTTGAAGAAAGACTCTTAGATAAAGCAGATTCAGATGCAGAAATTAAAAAGGATTCTGATCACCCAAAAACTACATTTAAAGTAAAAATCAATTCTAAAGATGAAGAAGACGAGCAGCCAGAAGAAAAGGTAGAAATGCCAAAAAAGAAAATGGGAATTTTTAGCAGATTAAGAAGAGCTCCAGTAACCGACGAAGAAATTGATGAAAAGCTAGAAGAAGAAGTAAAAGAAGATTTATTAGTAGATAATGAGGAATTAGAAATTACAGAGAACGAAGAAGAGGCAGAAAGACCTTCTATTAAGGAAGAGTTAGAAAGCGAGCCGCCTAAAAAGCTATTTATAAAAATAGGTAAAAAAGAAAGCTTAGCAGAATCTATTGAAAAGCCAGAAGAAGATGAAGATGAGAAAGTGCATACTGCGGGAGCAATAAAAATAAGTAATAAAAAAGCTAAAGAAATAGTACAAAAGAGTAAAAAAACTCCTATTTCTAAACTTGAATTAAGTAAAGAAGTAATTAAAGATTTAAAGACAGCAGGATATAAATATGTAGAAGAAATAATTGAAGATGGTCCAGAAGGTTTAACAGATAACTTAATGATTGATCCTGAAGAAGTAGTGCTTATTTCTAAACAAATTAAAAAGTTTTTAGAAACACAGAATCAATAATAGTAATTTTTAAAATAATTAAATGTTTTCAAGAATATTATCTAATACAGCAAAGCAGATCTCTAGAAGTGGGTGGTCCGCATGGGCATCTATTTCTGTTATGACTCTGGCTTTTTTAGTGGCTACAATTTTTGGCGGGTTAGCTTATATCTCAAATATTTATATTCAATATATTGAATCAAAAAGTAATGTATTAGTATTTTTTGAAGAAGGGATGGATAAATCTGTTGTAGAAAGTTTACAAAATAAATGGGCCAATAATCCTAAAATTAAAGCAATAACTTATACATCAGAAGAAGATGCATACCAATTATATGCCGATTATACAGCTGTGGTTCAAAAGGAAGTTTATACTGTACTTAAAACAAAGGAGAGTAAAACTCTTAATTCTAGTTTAGATATTCAAATATATTCTTTATCGGATTTACAATCATTAAAAAGTGAGTTAGAGGCAGATATTGAAGATGCTAATAAGTCTTTAGCAATTGTAGATACTTCTGCTGAGCCTGTTTCTTTTGCACAAGTTCAATATAAATATTCTAAAGATCCTACACAAAAGCCAATTCTTTTAAAAGTAGATGATCAAAGTTTAGATCAGCTTAGGCAAGTACTATACTTTTTAAGAATAGTGGGAGTTGCTGTATTAGCTATCCTATTTATAGGTATTTTCTTTTTTACATTCTTAGCAATTGAATTTAGACTACAAAGTCAAACGGAAGAGATCGGAGTTATGCAGTTAGTAGGAGGAAGTTTATTCTTTATAAGATCGCCTTATATTTTAGAAGGTGGATTTTACGGCTTTGTAGGTGCTGCTGTTTCATCCTTAATAATAGGTGGTTTTTTGGTTGCAGTATTTGTATTAAACAAATCTTCAACAGTTTCGGTATTCTTATTTAAAATGTTTAATCAATTACCATGGCCACCAATTACTGAGTTGGGTTGGGTTGGTATTGTAGGAGGATTATCTTTAATAGGTTTCTTGATAGGTGCATTAAGTAGTTATTTATCAATTAGAAGATATATTAGATAATATGGCTCCAAAAGTATATAAAACTATTTTAAACATTTTAATATTCTTTTTTGTTTGGTCAATCTTTAGAAAAGCAATGATTATAGGCGGTGGAGTATTTATAGATGAATTTTCTGCTGCACTAATATTTGGAATCCTTACTGCATTTACTCCAAATGTTCTAAAATTTTTTAAATTACCAGTTAATGGTGGATCCACTTTATTGATAACATTAATACTGACTTTTTTATATCTTTTTTTGCAGATATCCGTATTGAATTTTATGAATTTAACAGGACAAAGTATTAATCTAGGTATAGATTTAATAGGATCGATTGAACTGCAAGATAAGACCTACGCATTAGTAGTATTTAGTGTTACATTAAGTGCGCTTTCGGTTTTAATGGATTATTTAAAGAAAAAATAATTTCAGTGCTATAATTTGGAAATTTAAGTTTATTCTATATGGAAATATCAAATATATTAAAATATTCGTTAGTAGTAATTTCCTTACTTCTTATTGGCTTTGTTCTTCTTCAAAATAGAAGTGGAGGACTTGGTACAGTTTTTGGAGGATCCGGCGGAGGTGAATTCTATAGATCAAAAAGAGGATTAGAAGCTTTTTTATACAACGGCACTATAATTTTAGGTATACTGTTTGCAGTAGTATCTTTAAGTATAGCTGTAGTAAATGCTTAACAAAATTCTTAAAACACCAGAACAATTTATATATAAAGTAAGAGATTTATTTTGGAATTATCCCGACTCTTTATTCGGCGAAAATTCATTAAGAAGTAGATTTACTGCTTTATATAAACTTTCCATCCCTTATTCTCATTTTATATTGGCAAGTGTTACATTTGCTTTCATAATATTTTTATTTGGAAGTTCTAGATATAAAGCTATTGTTACTGTTCCTAATAAAACTTTAATAGAGTCAGTCGTAATGGGTGTGGACTCCGAAGGTAGATTACAAAGAGTAAATAAAGTTAATCCGCTTTTTCCTACAAATATTCAGTTAGAGAAAGACTTAATTGACTTAATATATGAACCGCTAATTAAATATGAATATGTAGAACAGGCTGATGGTTCATGGCAGCCTCTTGTAACTAATGTATTAGCAAGTGATGTTATTAGAATTAAAGAAGGATCAGATTATCAATTTAATCTTAAAAGAGGCGTAAGGTGGCATGATGATAGAGAATTTAAAGCTGATGATGTTTTAGCAACTTTAAATGCAGTTTCTAATTTAAATAGAGCAGATAATGCATTTATTAAAGCTATAAAACAAATGAAGTGGGAAAAAGTTAGTGATTATTCAATAAGGTTGTGTACTAAAGGTTCAGATGAAACTGCTACATGTAACGAAAGTCTAGATAACCCTATATTCTCTAACTTTCTAGAATTAGTAAGTATTAGTATTGTTCCTGCACATAAAATTTCTAATTTAAATGAGAATCAAATTAATAATTCTGATGCAGATATTTTTAGATCTCCAGTAGGTACAGGTAAATACAAATTTTACTCAGCAGACAATTCAAGCATAACTGTAGTTAAAAATACAGATTACATTTACCCTATAGATCAGCATCAACCCAATATTTCTACTATTAAATTTAAATACTACAAAACTCTAGAAGATGCTGTTAAATCAATTCAAAATGGTGAATCTCATAGTTTAGCTAGTATTTCGGTTGAATTTAAAAATGAACTTGATAAAAATACTAATGTAAATATTAACTTAAGTCCTGTTTTAGATAATCAGTATTGGGGTTTATACTTTAATCTTAAAAAAGATCCAAATGGTGATTCTAGGGGTCCCGAGTTCTTTCAGAATGTAAATGTTAGAAAGGCCATTTCTCATGCAATTAGTAGGTACGAAGTAATAGAAAATGCCTTACTTGGAGTAGGTGATGAAGCTTTTGGTCCAATAACTCAAAAATCAGAATTCTTTAATAAAAATGCAGGCTGGGCAACCTACGATCCTAAGGAAGCAAAGCGAATATTAGATCAGGAAGGTTGGACAATAAAAGGAAACCAAAAATACAGAACAAATGATAAAGGAGAAGAGATGTCATTTTCTTTATATTTTGTAAATAATTTTGATAGATTAAACGTAGCTAGGGTTATTCAAAAGAATTTAAGTGATGTAGGAATAAGAGTAATTATTGATAGAAGGCAAATGCCTGGTCAGGACTCTTCTGAAGAATCACCTTCGGGATGGACATTAGATGAAATTAATAGAGAAGTTCTAGCTTCTAGATCTTTTGATGCAATTTTATATGGAATGAATACATTTATTGATCCTGATAGATATGAATTATTCCATAGTTCTCAATCTGTAGATCCGGGATTAAATATTTCTAGTTATGTAGGTAGTGCTCAAACAGTTAGACCAAGAGAGAATAGGCAAGAAGGGGAGAGTAGTTTAGAAACCTTACCAAAAGTAGATAGATTATTAGAAATTACTAGAACATTTGATCCATCTACTTCTAAAAGTGAACGTTTAAGTAATTATAGTGAAATTCAGACTTTAATTGCAGAAGATGCACCTGTTACATTCTTATATCATCCACAATTTATTTACTATACTAATACTAATGTAACAACAATAGACCTTTCTAGTGTAGCTAGTGTAGAAGATAGATTTAGAAATATCCAAAACTGGGAAATAAAATAAAAGCCAGCCTTTTGGCTGGCTTTATATTAAGCTTCAATATTACCTGTTATGTAGTCCCTAGTAATTTCTGTAACTTCTGCCGGTGTTAATTCATCTCCGTTAATTTGATATACATGAACACCTAAAGTTTCTAAAGCAGATTCTATATTAGGTTTGTCCTTTTTATATTTTTTATATCTAGCTTTTTCTGAAAGTATTAGTTGTGAAGTTATTTCAGCTACAATATCTCTATTAACCATATTTATATCTGTAATGTTATGTCTTTGAATTATGTCTTCAATTAAAGGCATTAAGTACTCAGCACTTAGAGTTCCGTTTGCAGAATCTGCAAATGTTAAATCAGATAAATCATCTCCTCTTAGTTTTCTACCTTTTAATGTAAACTCAACCATTCTTCTTACAGTTCTAAATACAGCGGTTTCTTCCGAAATATTTAATGAAACAGCTTTTATACCTTCTACTCCATCAAAGAGTTTTGCTTGCGGTACAGCTCTTGGGAATCCACTAACGTATACCGGTTCTAAAGTTCTGCCCTGCATATCAAGATTAATTCTTTGATTAACAATATCAGTTGCAAACAATAGTCTCATTAATCTATTTGGAATATATTCTCCTGCAAATCTTGCTGCGTCGTATGGTTGCATTACTTGTTCGTATTGTTCAAAGCCTTCCCCTCTTCCTGCAATTCCATCTGTACCGGATTCACTAGCTTTTGCATTGAGCATTCCAAGTGTAGTTCCTTTTCCAGCACCTGTAAAGCCATTAATCATAACCATTTTAACAGGACCTCTTTCTTCTCCATTCTCTGTTCTATTTACAATCCTTCTCATATTAGATTCAACTTCTACAACATATTCTTCGTCTAGAGCTGTATCAATAATGTCAAAGTATGCTTGAGCAAATACACCGATTGCATTCTTAACTTTAATGTAGCTATCCTTTAACTGTTGTTCTTTTGTGGTAGCTATTAATTCATCTATTTCTTCTAGGGCTCCTGCTGCTAAATCGTATGCTGTTGTATAGCTGTCTAATTCTTTCCCTTCCAGTAATTTAAAAACTAATGGAAGTAAAATACTGTACTCTGCATCTGTTAAGTTGGTAGTTAGTTTCCCCTCTAATTGGATACTTGAATTGAGGTTCAATAAAGTACCTTTAGCAGTCTTGAGCTGTTGTTTAGTTAATAAGGCATGTTTTAATGCATCTTTCGCAAATCTGGTTAATTCTTCTAGATTAGTTAATGCATTAGTTGAATTGAATTCAATACCTGTAAGTTCTAAAAGCTGTTCGGGTCTAACTTGGGTATTTATAGCGGTTGCTACCATTCCATCTACAAATCTAACCTTATTATATTCTTCATCATTTATGTCTCTCCATTCGGTTGGTTTTGTTTTTCTATACTTTAAGTAATCATTTATCTGCATCCTTTCCTCAATGCTTAATTCGGCTGTAGTTAGGAATTCAGATATTTCTTCTAGTGTTGTTAAATCTCCTAAAATACTAGGTTTTGCACTGTCCATTGGAAGGTTTTGAGATTCATTAGATATAACTCTCCCATAATATCTAAAGTCTTCGGTACTTATTGTAGTATTTGCTTCTCTTTGGGTTCTTACTCCATTCACAAAAGTTGTTTCTGTTCCTTCTATGGTTATTACATTTTCTGTTATGTATCTGCATGTTCCAATTAATGTATATTCATCTGTTTCAATACACACTTCCTGTTCTACTTCTGGTAATTCAACTATGTCTTCATAAGGAGTTATAACTGAATATCTGCTATTAGCAGTGTTAGCAGTGGCATTTTCAAATAAAACTAGTGTTCTATAGAACTGCTCCTGATCAAGTTGATAAAGATTTACTTCAACGTTTCTATCGCCGACTCTAACATACATAATATGGTTTTTAGTATCAATTCTTTTTACATAAACTTCTTGTACTCTAGGTTCTTGATTTTCTAGGTTTTGTACAACACGAGAAGTATGTCCCACATATCTTTGCATATAATGAGATCTTAGGCTCGGAGTCATTCCATCTAATCCTGACTCGCTGTTACCCATTGCTATTTCTTTAAGTCTATTCCGTTTTGCAGAAATACTTTGAGATATTTGTTCTGATGCCATATTTAGGTTTTAAAAATAATTAAAAAATTTTAGCACGATACATTTATTTGCCCAAAAGCCCTATAGTCAATAACTTTATTTAAAGTATACCTATCGGTGTTATTATTAAGTTCCGTAATTCTCAATAATTCTAAAATAATGTTATTGACATTACATTTTTTAACTTTTAATATTAGTGGTAGAAAGTGGTAAAAAGTGGAAATAAAGAAAAAATAAATGCACTAATCAAAAGAACTTTTAACTGTTTCTACTGCTTTAGCTTCCATAATTTACTACTGACGACATGCTAATAGGAGAGTATTCGACGGCAATCGGTGATAAGAATCGAATAAGCATACCCAAAAAGCTTAGAGATAGTTTTACCGGTAAAGTTTTTTTAACAAGAGGATACGAGCAATGCCTAATAATGGTAGACACTCAAAGATGGGAAAGTCTTATAGAAGAAATTAATAAGAGTCCCTTACTTTCTTTAAGTGTTAGAGATACTAAAAGGTTTATTGTTGGTGGAGCTGTTGAAATCGAATACGATTCTTTAGGAAGGTTTGTAATCCCTGAAGGATTAAAAACCTTTGCAAATATCAACCAAAAGATTGTTTTTTTAGGCGTAGGAGAATGGGTAGAAATCTGGGGAGAAGAGAGATGGTTAGACAAATTGAGTAATTTAACAAACAACGTAGCTGATTTAGCAGAAAGATTAAGTACAAAATGATACATAAAACAGTTTTATTAAAACAATTGGTTGAAGGATTAAATTTAAAAGGTAACAAAGTTATTGTTGATCTAACTTTAGGTGCCGGCGGTCATAGTAAAGAAATTCTTAAAAGTTTAAATGAAGGTAAATTAATTTGCTTTGATTTAAGTTTTCAAGCAATTGATAACTTTTGTAAAGAGCTCATTAAAAATGGATTTTCAGTAAAAGTAGAAGGTGAAAACATAATTACTCTTTCTAAAAACAGTTTAGAGATTGTTCTAGTAAATAAGAACTTTACTGAGTTAAATAATGTTTTAAATCAGTTAAATATAGCCGCAATAGATGGTGCTATAGCAGATCTTGGCTGGTCTAGTGATGAATTAACAGAAATTGAAGGTTTATCTTATGAAAATAATATTGAAGATTTACTAGATATGAGATTTGATAAGACTCTTGGTGTTACAGCAGCAGATTTATTAAATGGATTAGGCAGAGGAGAGTTATCAAAAATGTTCGAAAAGTATGCTGATGTATACGGTAAGTTTAACAATAATCTTGTAAGTGAAATTATTTCTTTTAGAAAAAAAGGAATGATTCAAAAAGTAAGAGATTTAAAGTTAATTATAGATAGAAGCTTTAACTTTAAACAGGGCAACAGATTTCAAAAAAGTGAAGTATATAAAACTTATTCTAGAGTATTTCAAGCTTTAAGAATTGCAGTAAACGGAGAATTAACAAACCTAAATACTTTGCTAGAAAGTTCATATGAATTACTTAGTAAAAATGGCGTAATGGGAGTTATTACCTTCCATAGCGGGGAAGACAAAGTCGTTATCCCATTTTTGCAAAGTAAGGCTAATACAATTGAAATTACAAGCAAAAGAGGTGAAGAGTTGTTTATAAGACCGAGCGTTGAAGAAATTAAAGAAAATATTAGAGCCAGAAGTGCAAAACTTTATACTTACATTAAACATTAAAAAATGAAAAGAAATACAGATTACAAAAAAGTATCCTTTAATAAACTCAATGGATATCTAGGTGTATTAATAGTTGTATTGGCTATTATGTATGTAGGTGCTCAAGTTGTAGTAACTTCTATGGTTGGTACAAAAAGTGAAGAGATTGAAAATGTAAGAGAACAAAAAGCAGAACTAAGACTTCAAAATGAAATATTAACTGCAAAAATTGATGGTGCAAAGTCTTTAGATAATGCAAAAGATTTGGCACAAAAAGCAGGATTAGAAACTAAAAATATCAATTTTTTAGAGAAAACCGACGGTACTAATGTTGCTTTAAATTAATAATTAATGAACAACTCTACCTTAACTGGAAAAGTTAAAACTATTCATATTCTAATTTTGATCTTTGGGTTTTTATTAGTTTTTGCTACAGTTAGATGGCAAGCTGTTGAAGCCTCAAGAATGTCTAAATTGGCACGTCAAAGATCAACTACTTCAGAAATTAACTCTGTAAGAGGAACTATATATTCAAGTGATGGGACAACTCTAGCATACAGTGAACCTAGATTTGATATGTTTATTTGGGTAAAGGATCTTGAGTATTATGAAGGCTTAAAACTTCAAACACGAGACGAATTTTTAAAAAAGGTTGCACCTATTATTGATACCACACCAGAAAGTTTACAAGCAAAAATTGATGAATTTGTTAATAAGGGAGTTTTATGGGTTCCAATTGCAAAATCATTGTCAGATGAACAATGGAACAAATTGACTGAACTAAAGGCAGAAGAGTTTGATACTCCTTTAAGAGGGTTTCAGTTTGAAAATAAATCAAAAAGAATATACCCAGAAAAGCGTTTAGCAAGTCACGTTGTAGGACTAACAAATGTTGTAAACGATAAAATAATTGGCCTTGGCGGAGTAGAGGAATCTTGGAACGAAATATTAAATCCCATTAAAGGCATTTTAGTAGAAGAAACGAATGCAAAAGGTGAAGCTATTGCTACAGCTTTAACAGCAACAATTGAACCTAAGAACGGAAGTGCAATACATACATCTATTAATAAAAAGCTTCAGGAGATTGTTGAACAGAAAATAAAAGAAGGTGTAGAAAAGTATAGGGCGCTTTCTGGTTCTGTTACAATCATGGATCCAAAAACTGGTCAGATTATGGCTTTAGCAAATTGGCCAGATTATGATCCCAACCTAAGAGAAGAGAAAGATCCTAAGGCTTATGGTAATTTAGCTATATCTTCACCATACGAAATGGGATCTATTGGTAAGGCTTTAACTATTTCTGCTGCAGTAGATTTAGATAAGATTGATTCAGAAAAAATAATATTACCTAATGGTCACCAGGGTTGTGAAAAGTTTACCGATGAATTAGGACCATTATGTACCTGGGATAAAATGCCCCAACCTGCAATGCCTGTAAAGGATTGTTTTGCTAAATCAGATAATATTTGTTTATTTCATATTGCTAAAGAGTATTTATCTAAAGATGAATTCCATAATTACTTATCTAAATTTGGAATTGGAAAAAGTACAGGTGTAGATTTGGCTGGAGAATCTTATTGGCCTTTAAAAGAAGCTTCTAAGTTTAATATTGGAGACATTGCGGCTATGTCTTATGGACACGGTTATTTAGTAAATTTAGTTCAGGCTGTGGATGCAATGGGGGCAATTGCTAATAATGGGGTTAGAATGAAGCCTTATGTAGTTACAAAAGTTATTGATAGTGATGGTAATGTAAGTGAGTATAAGCCTCAAATTTTAGATACTGTGATAAAACCTGAAACTGCAGAAAAGATGTTCTACATGCTTAACTATAACTACGAAAAATCTATTTATGGTGGCGAGTGGTGGTATGAAGATCTTCGAAACTACAATATTGGAGTTAAATCAGGTACTGCATTAATTGCTACAGAAGTAGGTTATTCTACTGAGATTAATGCTTCTTTTGTTGGATTTGATCAATCTCCACAAAGAACATTTGTAATGGGTATTAAATTAGAAAGGCCTCAGCTTCCAGAAGGTCAAAATCTTTCTGCTTATAATGTAAGACCACTTTGGTTAGATACATTTGCAGCTATAAAAGATGTAATTGGTGTTCCAAGAAAGTAAAAGTACTATAGTATAATCCCTCTATATTATTATTTCTTTATGATTTACCAGCCAAGCTTAAACGGTACTGCTATTAGTTGGAACAATAGTACTAAAGAAAACCATCTATCTTATGTGTATCCAGAAGTCTATTTAGAAAGTGTAGCAACAGCAGTTGAAGCTGCTAAAGAATCAAACTTAAGTATTAGAATAGATGATCAGGATTTAGGTGAAATCCATACCAAGGCATTATTAAAAATGTATACTAAAGATATTGAAACCGCAATTTATGAAGGTAAATATGGACTTGCATATAAAAAGCTACTAGATTGTATTGTAAGTTATGCTGCTATGCTTAGGTCGGCACAAAGTCTTACTATTAACTTAACTCAAGCATTTCCTCCAGAGTTATTAGAATCTTTTACTTATGAACAATTATTTGCAGATATTAGAACAGCACTTTCTAAAAGGTTAATGAATGCAAATAATGGATTTGGATTTGAATTTATTTGTAATAATGATGGGAGTTTTTCTATCCATAGACTTTCAGTAAATGGTGTTTATCCAGAGAATGATTATCCATATCAAAACGGTGAAAGTTTTACCTTCCCATCACTAGATGACAGAAGTTCTATTGTAAATAGATTATTTGAAGTTATTAGCTCACTTACAGTTGGAGATAATATAGTTTTTGAGTTTCCACCAGTAGATAATTCTATTCTAAGATCAATAATAGAAGAAGCAAGACTTTTATTATTTAAGGCTAAATTCAGTTGGCCAAGCGGTTTTGTTTATGATTACAGATGGGAAAAGAATAAATTAACTGTAAAAAGACTAACCTGGGATGGAAAGTCTTCCCCTGTAGAAGAGCCTTAATTTGGTATAATATTAAGTTAAATTTAGAAATTAGTACTATGAACTATCAAATACTTTTATATTATAAATATACAAATGTGGAAGATCCTAACGAGCTTTTAAAGTCTCAAAGAGAGCTTTGTGAGTCTTTAAATCTAAAGGGGAGAATTATTGTATCTAAAGAAGGTATTAATGGAACTGTTGAAGGTAGTGTAGAAAACACAGAAAAGTATGTACAAGAAATGCTTTCTGATCTTAGATTTAAAGGAATGAACTTTAAACGAAGTGAAGGCACAGGAGATGCTTTCCCAAAACTTTCTATAAAGGTGAGACCTGAATTAGTAAGTGGTCACTTAGGCGAAGATGATGTAAATCCTAATGAAATGACAGGTAAATATATTACTGCAGAGGAATTACACAACTTATTTAACTCCAACGAAGAGTTTTATATTGTAGATATGAGAAATGACTATGAACATAAAGTTGGTTATTTTAAGAATTCAATATTACCTGCATTAAGCAACTTTAGAGATTTACCTAAAATAATTGGTAGCTTAGAGCATTTAAAAGATAAAAAAGTTATTACAGTTTGTACTGGAGGTGTAAGATGCGAAAAAGCTTCCGGATATTTGGTTAAAAAAGGATTTAAGGATGTCTATCAGTTAGAGAATGGAATTGTTACTTACATGGAAAAATATCCAAATGAAGACTTTTTAGGGAAACTTTATGTATTTGATGGAAGAGTAGTAATGGGTTTTGAAACAGATTCAGATGAACATGTGATTGTTTCTAAATGCGAAAAATGCGGTAAAGTATCAGATAACTACATTGATTGTGCATATATACACTGTAAAGGACACAGGCATATTATCTGCTGTAAATATTGTTATGCAGTAGATGGTAAAGCTTACTGCTGCAACGAATGTGAACAAAAAGCACTAGCAGTTGTAGAAATTAATAACTAAGAGTAATTAGAAATAAGTAAAAAAAGGGCGCCAAAGGCGCCCTTTCAATTTTTGTATTTAAGTTCAAAACGCAACTTTTACATTTTCTCTTTCAGCTTCATTTGCTACTTCAAAGAATTGTCTTGATTTAATGTTAAACATGTTTGCAATTACACTATTAGGAAATGTAACAATTTTTGCATTCAAATCTCTTACTGTACCGTTATAGTATCTTCTTGCACTTTCTAAATCTCCTTCAATTGCTTGTAGAGAGGATTGCAGAGACATAAAGTTTTCATTTGCTTTTAATTCAGGATAATTTTCTGCAACTGCAAATAAAGTCTTTAATGTACCTCTTAATTCGCCTTCGTACTTACCTAATTCTTCTGGAGTTTTTGCATTCATCATTCCGCTTCTTAATTCAGCTACTTTTTCAAAGATTCCAGATTCATGTTTGGCATAACCCTTTACTGTTTCAACTAAATTTGGAATTAGATCAAATCTCTTTTTTAATTGAACATCAATTCCACTCCAGCCTTCATCAACTAAAACATTCTGCGTTCTTAATGAGTTGTATACACTTAGGACATAAGCGCCAACCACACCAACAACTAATAATGCTACACAACAGATTACTAGTAATATTATTTCCATATTAGTTTATTAATATTTAAGTTTAATTAATTATATAACTTTTCTATTTATTTTTATATTCAGAAAGCTTTTCTACAACTCGTCTAAATGCTTCTTCATCTGGGTTAACATAACTCCATATATCGTTTAAATTAATCCACTTTAAGTCATTGGTTTCTTCCATATTTCTAACTAACGGTTTATTAGAATCAGCTATAAATAAAAATCTTACATCGTAATGATAGTGTTTAGGATTTTTTCCTTCTCTAGCTGGAAACTCATGGATATCTATATCGAATATTGAATTATCACATTTAAATTCAGTAACACCAGTTTCTTCTAATACTTCTCTTGTTGCTGTTGCAACTATATCGGGATTGGAATCACTATGTCCGCCTGGTTGAAGCCATCTATTTAACTTTTTATGATGCAGTAATAATATTCTTTTTTCTAATGGATCAAAAATAAAAGCACTGCCTGTAATGTGGCCATCATTATAATTTTCATTATTAAATGAATTTAATTGATTCGCTAAAAAGAACTCTTTTAATTTAGCTAAGTCTTTTGCTTCTTTTTCTCCTTGCGGTACTACTTTATCTAATAGGAGTTTAAATTGATTTAAAACTTCTTGATGCATTACTTATTCTCTAATAATTAATGATTCTCCAGTCATTTCTGCCGGCTTTGGCAAACCCATTAAGTCAAGTACAGTAGGTGCAATATCACTAAGAGTTTCCCTTCTATGTAGTTTATAACTGCTTTCTGTAACTAGAATAAAAGGAACAGGAGATGTAGTGTGCTGAGTGTGCGGCTGATTATTTTCGTAATCCCACATTATATCTGAGTTTCCGTGATCAGCTGTAATTAATAAGGCATAATCATTTAACTTATCTTTTAAAGCTTCATATAATTTCCCTAGACAATAATCTACTGATTCTGCAGAAATCACTGCTGCCTCGTAGTTACCTGTATGTCCAACCATATCTGGACTAGATAGATTTGCAATTATAAAGTCGTATTCATTAGACTCAATTCCATTTAATATTTCTTTTGTAATATCAAAGTTCCTCATTGAAGGTTCAAAGTTGTAGTAAGGTTTTATAAATCTATTAGATTCTATTAACTTCCAATCTTCGTTTGGCATTTCTTTTTCTTTTTCTCCGTTTAAAAAGAAAGTTAAATGAGCATACTTTTCTGTTTCTGTAGTATGTAATTGTTTTAATCCAGCTTTAGAAATTACTTCTGCTAAAACATTATCAACTTTTAATCTAGGGAAAGCTAAATTTACATCAAACTCTTCACTTACACTAATCATTGTAGTAATAGATAAATTAGGAATTTCTTCTTGTATTAATCTCTTTACAATTTGGTAAAGTCTATCTGTTCTATAATGAAAGAAAATTACACCGTCATCCTTTTTTAATAATGCCGATTCATCTAATAAATACTGATCAAAATATTCATCAGTTTTATTCAAGTTATATTCAAAATTTAATACTGCCTGCCAATTAGAGAAGTTTCCTCCTTTTCCTTTACAGATTAATTCAAAAGCCTTTTCTGTTTTATTCCAGTCTCTGTCTCTATCTAAGAAATATCTACCTTGTATTGTTGCTATTCTTATATTTAATTCTTTATATTCACTAATTTTATTTTCAAGCATTTCTAAATACTTTTGTGCCGACTTTGGTGCTACATCTCTTCCGTCTGTAAATAAGTGAAGATTAATTTGCTGCTTGTAATTCATTCTTCTAGCTGCTTCAAAAAAAGCAAATAAGTGTTCAATTGTTGTATGAACACCTCCATCACTTAATATTCCAATTAAGTTAAGATTAGATTCATTTTGTATAGTGTGCTTGATTGTTTTTACAATTGCAGGATTTGTATAAAAGTCTTCTTTTTCTATTGAATCATTAATTCTAGGTAAATCTTGTAAAATTACTCTCCCGGCTCCAATTGTTAAGTGGTTAACTTCACTTGTTCCAAATTGACCTTCTGGTAATCCTACAGCAAGACCATCTGATTTTAATCTTGTGTTAGGGTATTCTCTAACTAATTTATCAAAATTAGGAGTTTTAGCATTTGCAATTGCATTATATTTATCTTCGGGAGCTAATCCCCATCCGTCCATAATTACTAATACAACTTTCTTTTTAGCCATATCTTTTTAACTAATATTTATACATACGCAAGGTAAATTGCGTTTAAATATACCACAAAGTATTTTCTTAATATAATATATCTGATATGATTTTTGTATATGAGCCTTAAGTTGTATGCTACAGGTTATTAAGGAATGATTTGCAGCTTGCATCTTAAGGCCAACTTTAATTTTTTAATTTATATGTATGGTCAAGAAGATAGGAATCTTGAATGGAGGTGGTGATGTACAGCCTTTAAATGCTGTTATAGCTTCAATTGTAAAATCTGGAGTTAAAAGAGGGTATGAATTTGTTGGGTTTGAAAAAGGTTGGGAAGGTGTTTTAAGCCCAATGCTTTATAGAACATTAGATCAAAAAGCTGTAAGAGGAATTAGTCATGTAGGAGGAACTATTTTAGGTACAGTAAATAAAGGAAGATTTGCTGCAAAAAAAGGAGAAGGTGAAGTAAATAGGATTCCAGATGAAATATTAAACGAGGCTAAAGCGAATTTAGAAAAAGTTGGAGTAGAGGCTTTAATAGTAATCGGTGGTGATGGTACATTAACTGGAGCTCTTCAATTAGCAGAAAAAGGTGTAAATATAGTAGGTGTCCCTAAAACTATAGATAACGATTTAAAAAGTACAGATAAAACTTTTGGATTTTCTACAGCTGTTGATATTGCAACAGAAGCTTTAGATAGAATCCATACAACTGCTACAAGTCACGACCGTGTTATCTTTGTAGAAGTTATGGGAAGACACGCTGGATGGATTGCATTATATTCAGGACTAGCGGGTGGAGCAGACATGATCTTATTACCAGAAATCCCATTTGATTACGGCAAAATAATTGAGTATTTAAGAAAAAGAAAAGAAACAGGATATAGAGCAAGTGTAGTTGTAGTTGCAGAAGGTGCTAAAGCAAAGGAGGGATCACTTACAATAAGAGAAAATGCAGATATGGCAGAGGTAAAATTAGGAGGAATTTCGAATACAATAATTCATAATATTGAACGAATGGCTCCGGGTGAATTTGAATTAAGAAGTACTATTCTAGGACATGTGCAAAGAGGGGGCACTCCCAATTCAGAAGATAGAATTTTAGCTAAGCAGTATGGAGTTGCAGCTGTAGATGCAATCGAAAAAGGGGAATTTGGCAAAATGGTAAGTCTAAAAGGAGATCAAATTGTATTTGTACCAATTGCAGATGCAGTAGAGCAGTTAAAGCTTGTAACTTTAGATTCGCTCCCATTACAGACTGCAAAAAAAATTGGAGTATTTTTTGGTGATTGATTTTTTGTTAAACTAAATTAATTTAATTAGTTTTTATTTAAAATATGGCAACTAAAAATCCTCTAATGAAGGTAAAAAATAAACTAGCTTTAAGAACTAGAGCTAGAAAATTATTTGCAAGAAAAGGAAGCGAATATATTGTATTTGAAAGTGCTGTAAGTCTTGTCTTTTTTACACTGGCCTTTTTAGTATTTGTTCCTTTATTAAGAAGAGACTCTGCAGTACTAGATCTATTAGTCGTAATTTACGGTGTATTTGTAATTGTTTGGGCATTTAGTACCATCTACGACTATTTAGTAAAAGCTTCTAGACTTTTAGCAAATAGACAAGTAGCAAACTACAGTCTTTTATCTGCACTAAATACAGTATTAGGTTTAGCATTGCCATTATTTGTAATTAATTCTGTATCTTACATTGTAATGAATACTCTAGGCGGTATGCCGCACATGGGGACAGCATTATGCGAAATTAGAATGTCTTTTGTAAGATTCTACAATGCTGCAAATATTTATAATCAATTAAACAGTTTAGTATTTTGGACACTGGTATTCTCCCTAGGATTATTAATATTGGGAGGATTAGTTGAAAGGATGAATAGAAAATAAAACACTTAATTAGATAATTTAAGGGCGCCTTTAGGCGCCCTTTTGTTATTTATTAATTATTACATCTAGTGTAGGAAATTTATCGTAAGCTAAGAATGCAAGCATTGCACCTCCGCCAGTTGATATATGATTAAATCCTTTAAGCTGCAATTTGTTAATAGCTGCTATAGAATCTCCACCTCCTGCAAGTTTATATGCAGGACCATTCTTTTCAATTGCTTTACCAACTTCAAGTGTACCTATAGAAGATTTGTCCCATTCAAAAACTCCCATTGGACCATTCCATAAAATATAATTCCCAATTGATATTGTCTGCTCAAATAATTCTATTGTTCGTCTTCCGATATCTATGGCTACTGTATTGTCAGGTACTTGTTCATCGGATGTATTGTAAGCCGAATTAGCTGCATTTACGTTGAATTCTTCTGCTACTAAATGGTCTACCGGTAATACTAATTTATTTCCATATTTAGCTAATACATCTTTTGCTAAATCTAATTTATCTTCTTCGACTAAGGACTTCCCAATACTGACTCCTTTGGCTTTTAGTAGTGTATAAGCCATTGCTCCTCCAACTACAATTTTCTCAGAAACTTCTGCTAAGGAATTTAGTGCATCTAACTTTTCTGAAAGTTTTGCTCCACCTAAAACAGAAACTAACATATTGGGGTTGCTGAATTTAGATAATGCTTCTACTTCTTTTAAGAATACTGGTCCCAAATAGCTAGGTAATAGTGTTGCTAAGTCATAAGAAGATGCTGATTCTCTATAGTCTGCAAATGCATCATTTATAAAAGTATTGCCTAATGTTGCTAATAACTTTGCAAATCCCATTCTTTCTGTTTTATCTTTTGAATCTTCACCTTTAAAAAATCTAATATTATCTAGTAAAAATACTTTTTTGCTTTCTGCATTATTATTGTGCTGAATTTTATCTATCCAACCAGGAGTTAAATCATCTACTAAAACTACTTCTACATTATCATTTCTTAAGGATTCTGTTAGCATTTCTGCTACATTCCAAAAAGAAGATTTCTTTTCTCTAGTTTCTGGTCTGCCTAAGTGGGCAGTTAATATAACATTTTGTGCATTAAGTGCTAGATCTTTTATAAGAGGAAGTGATTCATAAAATCTGGTAGGATCTGTTACTTTTCCTTCTGAATCTACTGCTACATTTAAACAAGTTCTAACAATTACTCTAGAATTAGGTAAATCTATATTTTTATAAGAATACTGCTGTAGGTCTTTAGTTACTTTATACATATTTATAAATTAAAAATGTCACACTTTCTTTTAGCCCAGTGTGACATTAAATTAATCAAATGTTGTTAAGAGCATTAGAATCACAACAAATAAATTACATCTTTTCTACTACAACCTTTAATAAGTCTGCCATTCTGTTGGAATAACCCCATTCATTGTCATACCATGCTACTAATTTAAAGAATCTTGAATTTAATTCAATTCCTGCTGTTGCATCGTAAATACATGAATGTGGATCGTGAATTAAGTCACTTGATACTAATGGTTCTTCTGTGTATCTTAAAATTCCTTTTAAATATGTTTCACTAGCATTTTTAATAGCAGCATTAATTTCTGCCATAGAAGTATCTTTAGTTGGTTTAAATGTTAAATCAACAACAGATACATCAGATACAGGAACTCTAAAGGACATTCCGGTTAGTTTGCCTTTTACTTCTGGTAATACTAAACCGATTGCTTTTGCAGCGCCTGTACTTGCAGGAATAATGTTCATTGCACCAGCTCTTCCATCTCTAAATGCTTTTTTAGAAGGTCCATCAATAATTACCTGAGATGCAGTATATGCATGTGCAGTAGTCATTAAACCTTCTTCTAGTCCAATCCCTTCTTTTAATAATGCGTATACTAGTGGTCCTAGGCAGTTTGTTGTACAGCTAGCATTAGATACTAAATCTTCACCAAGATATTGATCTTGATTAACACCCATTAATATAGTTTTTACATCTTCATCTGAAGGTGCAGAAATAATTACTTTCTTAGCACCAGCAGTTAAATGTCCGCTTGCATCTGCTTTTTTTGTAAAGAATCCAGTTGATTCAATTACAACATCAACATTGTAATCTTTCCAAGGTAATTCAGCAGGAGTTGCTTTCATTGCAATTGTTTTTAAAGTTCTTTCTCCAACCTGAATTGTATTTTCATCAATAGCTTTGACATCGTATGGAATCTTTCCATGAGTTGTATCGTATTTAAGTAAGTAAGTCAGATTATCAGCAGGTACTAAATCGTTAACAACAACAACTTCTACTGCACCATCCAACATATCTCTTTCTAAAAGAGCTCTATATACCAATCTTCCGATTCTACCGAATCCATTAATTGCTACACGTACGGCCATAATTTAAAAATAACATTATAAAAACACTTCATTCTAAAACTTATTATCTGTTATGGTCAAGAAGTTAATTCCTTGACTAAAATATTTTGTATGCTAAATTTTAAAAGTTTGGATATTTAACTCTTAAATAATAAATATGATTGTTCTAAACTTAAAAACATATGCTGAATCAACTGGAGAAAATGCAAAAAGATTATTGAATGCTATTAATCAGTTTGTATCAGATAATCCTAACTTATTAGACAAGATAATTGTTGCCCCAAGCATTACTGATTTATTTTCTGTAAAACAAAACTATCCGAATTTACATATTGCATCTCAACATGTAGATAACGTAGCTGCAGGATCTTCAACTGGTTGGGTTCCTGCCGATACACTAATATCTTATGGTGTAGAGTATGTAATCTATAATCATAGTGAACATAGAGTCGATCAAAATAATATTATAGAAAATATTAAAGCTCTACAGTCTAAAGGATTAAAAGTTATTGTATGTTGTGAAAATGCAGATGAGGCAGCTAATTTATTAAATGCGCAGCCATTTGCAATTGCATTTGAGCCTAAAGATTTAATTGGAAGCGGAGTATCTGTAACAACAAGACCGGAAGCTGTTAAATCTTTTATAGAAGTAACTGCAGGTAAAACAAACAGCTTAATTGGAGCAGGAGTATCTACAGGTGAAGATGTTGTAAATGCAAAGAATCTTGGTGCACAAGGAGCATTGCTTGCATCCGCATTTGTAAAAGCAGCAGATCCATTAGAAAAGCTAAGAGAACTAGTGACTCCATTTGCATAATTTGTATATTTAGTTAAAACTAAATTACAATGTAAGTAATAACTCTTATATAAAAATATGAATTACAATGATATCCAAAATGTTTTGGCTGATAAGTCAGAATATTTATTAAATTTTAAATCCCAAACTTTTAAAGATCAAAAGTTTTATGCCCCAAATGCTAATTGGGTAGAGGATGTAATGGCATACTCAGATAGAAATAGTAAAGTAATTGAAAATTTAAAAGAATTATATTCTCACGGTAGATTAGGTAATTCTGGTTACTTATCTATACTGCCAGTTGATCAAGGAATTGAACATTCTGCAGGTGCGAGCTTTGCAAAGAATCCTCTTTACTTTGATCCGGAAAATATTGTTAAGCTGGCTTTAGAAGCAAATTGCAGCGGAGTAGCTTCAACACTAGGCGTATTAGGTTTAGTAAGTAAAAAATATGCAGATAAAATTCCTTTTGTAGTTAAATTGAATCATAATGAATTACTAACCTTCCCAAATAAACATGATCAAATCTTTTTTGGTCAGGTTCAACAAGCTTACGATATGGGTGCAAAGGGTATTGGCGCTACAATTTACTTTGGTTCTCCAGAATCTAATAGACAATTACAAGAAGTATCTGCAGCATTTGCTGAAGCTCATAGATTAGGAATGTTTACTATTCTTTGGTGTTATGTAAGAAATCCTGGGTTTAAAGTAAATGGCATTAACTACGAAGTCTCAAGTGATATTACTGGACAAGCAAACCATTTAGGAGTAACAATTCAAGCTGATATTATTAAGCAAAAGTTACCTGAATTAAATGGCGGGTATAAAGGATTAAATACTGGAGGTTCCAGTTACGGTAAATTAGATGAGAGAATGTATACAGATTTAGTAACCGACCATCCTATTGATATGGCTAAATATCAGGTTGCTAATTGCTATATGGGTAAGATTCCATTAATTAGTTCAGGTGGAGCGAGTGGGGAAAATGATTTAAAGGAGGCCGTAGAAACTGCTGTAATTAACAAAAGAGCAGGGGGCTCAGGTTTAATTCTAGGGAGAAAAGCATTCCAAAGACCTATGCAGGAAGGTGTGCAGATATTAAATGCTGTACAGGATGTTTATTTATGTAACGAAATTACATTAGCTTAAATTATTAATTGATTATTATGAATAATGTATTACCTTCGGGAAGAGTAGTAGTAGTAGGGTCTGGAATGGTAGGAGCATCTTCTGCATATGCAGTTTTAATTCAAGAAGTTTCTAAAGAGATATTGCTTATTGATATTGCTGAAGAATTAGCACAGGCGAATGTTTTAGATATGAATGATGCTGCAAACTTTACAAATGGTGTAGGGGTTCAGTTTGGTCATTATTCAGATCTAATTGATGGAGATATTGTTGTTATTACTGCAGGAGCAGCACAAAAAGAAGGACAAACAAGATTAGATTTATTGAATATAAATGCAAAAATTATAAGAGATATTATTAATCAAATAAAACAAACGGGTAAAAAAGTATTTATATTAATGGTTACAAATCCTGTAGATGTTTTAACTTACATTGCAGCTACCGAATCAGGTTTGCCCGAAGGTATGGTATTTGGAAGCGGCACATTCTTAGATACAGCTAGACTTAGAGGTTTAATACACCAAGATTTAAATGTAAATCCAATAAATGTACATGTATATATTTTAGGTGAACACGGAGATAGTTCATTCCCAGTATTAAGCAGTGCAACTATTGGAGGTACTAGATTAGCTAATTTAGTAGATATAAATGATGGTTATAGATCTGAACTTACTAATAGAGTAAGAGAAAAAGCATATAAAATTATTCAAGGTAAAAAAGCTACTTATTATGGAATTGGTGCTGCAGTAGCAAAAATATGTAGAGCTATTATTAGGAACGAAAATAGAATAGTTCCATTAAGTGTAGTATTAAACGGAGAGTATGGATTAAGTAATGTTGCAATTGGAGTACCTGCAGTATTAGGTGCAAATGGTGTTAAAGTATTTAAAGAAATTGCTTTAGATGATTTAGAAAAAGAACAGTTAACTAAATCAGCAAATATAATTAAAGAAAGTATTAGTCAGGTTGCAGCTGAATCTAAACCTGTACAAGGTTTAAATTTAACGATGTAAGTCTATAGACCCAGTAAATAAATCCAAAGAAATAAAACTGGTATAAATAAAATTGTAGAAATTATAATTGAGTTTACTGCCAGTTTTTCATCAAGCTTATCTTCTTCGGTAAATGCAGCAACAATAGCCGCAGTGGGCATTGCTGCCATTAAAACTGAAATAACAAGTTGCTGATTAATTAGCAAATTAGTAATCTTTAATGTTGCTAAAACTATAAGCGGCATTAAAACAAGTTTAAATACAGCAATAAATGATAAGAGTTTAATATTTTCTAATTTAAATTGTTTTGATAAGAATAATCCTATAGAAATTAATGCAAGAGGAGTAGTTGTGGTAGCTATGCTTGTTAACGGATTTAATATAAACTCTGGGACCTTAATATTGCTAAGCAACACTATAACTCCTAAAACTGTAGCAATTAAAATAAAATTTGTAGCAAGGGTTTTTAGTGTTCTTTTTAGTCTAAGTCCTTTTTCTTTAGATTCAGTAATTATAAATACAGGCAAAAATGCCAATACTAAAAAAAATACTGCTGCATAAATACTTGCATATCCTAAATATTCTTTCCCTAATGTTGTTTCTATTACTGGATATCCTAGAAATACAACATTCCCAATTGATGCACTCTGGAATGCTGCTCCAAGTCTTTTTTTATCTTTAATAAAAAGACCTAAGAGAAAATAACTGCCTAAAATAAATAATGCAAATAGTACAAAATTAATAACAGCAAAATTTAGGTAACTGGTTAGTCCTGCCTTATTAATAGAAGTTAAAGATATAAAAATAGATGCAGGCAATGCAACTATAATTAAGAATCCATTAATAACTTTAGTCTCGTTAATAGGAAGTCTTTTAAGTTTGCCGAGCAAAAAACCAGTAGTAATTAGTAAAACTAAAGAGGCAAGTAAATTAAAGTAAATCATAATAAAAAAGATTGTAAAACTAAACCATTATACATAAAAGTAATACTTTGTTCTTAATTTATATTGACTTTGCTGCTCCGTAGATTTAAACTCCAACTACTGACAACTAATACACTTTTTGGAGGTTAAAATGTCAGCCAATGTACCAGTAGCAATCGCAGAAAAGCTCAAGAGCCGCAACACAGTTTGGGTGAACGACACGGTGTTCCGTGCTTGTTCCCACCCTCTGGTTGCCACGCACCGCGCCCAAAACGGCAAATGTTGTGCGATGGTGGATGGACGCTGGGTCTATACGGACCAGCGGATCGATGGCGGCTACGACGCTGTCGGTGGGATCAACCTGCCGGCAGTACCGCTCAATGTTGAAGCGGTTGCTGCGACTGCGTAACTGGACAACCTCACCTAAGAGCCGGGTATTGTACCTGGCTCTTCAACTTTATATTCCTCAGACTCATTTTTGACACTTAAATTATATCTACATATAATAGGCTTCTAGATTAGTAAAGGAGGTTCTATGTCTACCAAGCTTAATCTTACTCAAATACATACAAAGGTATTTGAAGATAATGAGTGGGTTGCTACGCAGTTTTTCTTGTATGCTAGCATCCCGAAGATTCGCCCTACTCATATCCTTAGACGGGGGTCCAAGGAGATAAGAATAGCTTGTGTAGAAGCTATTACTGATGATTCCAAAAGACCTTTAGAGGTAAAGGTATGGATCGATGTCGATTCTTGCTTTTTGAATCTTATGTGGGATATTGTTCCAGACATTGAGGCTCAGAAAGCAGAGGAGATAGAGCCTTTGTACTAGTCACCTCAAAAGCGCTAGTAACTTTACTAGCGCTTAACCTTCTTTCTGTCAACACAAGTTGTTGACGATCCTATATAATTAATATATACTGTATTTAGTATCGAGTTCAGTAGGAGTTCTTTATCATGGCAGACACAAACCTTACCTTGCCTGAGATTCAGGGGAAGGTCCTGATGGATTCTAAGCTGTTCATCGCTGATGGTGTGTGGGTGTATGGACAAAGACGAACACTCTATCCCTCACGAATCACGGCAAAAGGGAAGCGGATTGCTAAAGTAACCGCTATTACCGACAGCAAAGTAAACCCACAGGAAGTTAAGGTATGGATTGACGTTGATTCTTACGTTGATCCTAACATGTGGGACCAAATTCCTGAAGAAGAGGCAGCAGAAGCTACTATTCTTCAATGAACTAACTTAAAGCGCCGCAGACTATTGTCTAGCGGCGCTTTTGCTTTCTATAAATTGATAATCCTGTTCCTTTGTTATATAATATATATATCGCTCTTACAAAAGGATTGACGATGAACATTAGGTGGCTAAGGCTGTATTACTTTCCAACACCAGTTCTATGGGGTGGCGTTATTGTTTGCCTGGGGGTTATTGCAACCTGCCTAGGACTAATTATAAAAAACACCACCATGATAGAACTTGGCATTTACACCATCTTGGTAGTAATTGCGGTAGGTGTGCTTTATGCAGTTTCACTGCTGGTAAGGTTTTACCTTATTGAGCCGTGGAAGCGCATCTGGTGGGAAGCAGACGCTAATTGGCAACTATTTAGTCTTTCCATTCTGGGGGCAGGAGCATTGATTGCTCTTGCTATCCTGCTTAAGTAAGAGTTCGCGGGTAGCTTAAGCTACCCGCAAGTGTTTATATTTCTTCGCTAATTCTTATAATTTCATTATACTTTGCTGTTCTTTCACCTCTGCTAGGTGCTCCTGTTTTTAATTGACCACATCCTGTTCCTACAGCAATATGAGAAATTGTTACATCTTCAGTTTCTCCTGATCTGTGAGACATTACGTTATTCCATCCTGCGTTTTCTGCCATTTTCATAGCTTTTAATGTTTCTGTCAAAGATCCAATTTGATTTACTTTTACTAATAAAGCATTACAAGCCTTTTCTGTAATTGCTCTTTCAACTCTTTTTACATTTGTTACTAATAAATCATCTCCAACTATTTGTAACTTGCTTCCTATTTTAGCTGTGAATTCACTCCAGCTTGCCCAGTCATCTTCAGCAAATGGGTCTTCAATACTTATAAAAGGATGAGTTTCTGTCCAGCTTATAACTCTTTGCATCCATTCTTCTCTGGATAGTTCTTTATTTTCTGTTTTTAAAGTATAAGTTTTTGTTTCTGCATTATAGAATTCACTTGAAGCTACATCTAAAGCAAACATTACATCTGTACCCATTTTGTAGCCTGATTTTTCTACAGCTTCTACAATTAGGTTTAATGCGTCTTCGTTGCTCTTAAAACCTGGTGCAAATCCACCTTCATTTCCGATATTAGTATTTAGTCCTTTTTCCTTTAATACCTTCTCTAAGTTCATAAATACTTCACAAGCCATTCTTACTTGATCAGAATATTCTGCATTTGGCATAACAATCATAAATTCTTGAATATCTGTTGACCAGTTAGCATGTTTACCGCCATTCATAATATTAAACATTGGTCTAGGCAACTTTAAAGCAGGAGAGCCGTAAAGTTCATTTATATATTTAAATAAAGGCATTTTTCTGGATTCCGCTACTGCTTTTGCAAATGCTAAAGATACTCCTAATATTGCATTTGCTCCTAAATTAGATTTAGTTTCTGTACCATCTAAAGATAGTAATGCATTATCAAGCTCTTCTTGTGTAGTATATTCTTTACCTACTATTTCGTTTGCAATTACTGTTTTTACATTTTCTACTGCTTTTAAAACACCTTTCCCTAAATACTTTGACTTATCTCCATCTCTTAACTCTAAAGCTTCGTGGGTTCCTGTTGAAGCTCCGCTTGGTACAGCCGCTCTTCCCATAGATCCATCTTCTAAATATAAATCTACTTCTACCGTTGGAGTAGCTCTTGAATCAATAATTTGCCTAGCAAATACTTTTGCAATTTTTGCCATAATTGTTTATTAAAATTTAAGAAAGCACTAAAATGATAAAGTAAATGTAACATATCTGTCTATAGTCAAAAATTTTATATGTTACCAATACGTGGAAAATATTTGTAAAATGGATTAAAATGCAAAGTTTGAATCTCAATAAATATTATTATAAGTATATGGATTTTTCTAAAAAAACAAAAATCGTATGCACTATTGGACCATCTTCTTGGGACCCAGTAGTGATGAAGCAAATGATTGAAGCAGGTATGAATGTAGCTAGAGTGAATGGTGCTTTTGCAGATGAAGCTGAATTAGACAAAGTTACAAAATTAGTAAGAGATGTATCTGATGAAGTAGCTTTAATGATGGATGTTAAGGGACCTGAAGTTAGAATGAATAAATTCTCTGAAACTAAAAATATTAAACCTGGAGATGAAATTATTATTGGAAATGGTCCTGACGCAGAAATTTATCCAGGAAATTACGCAGATTTATATAAAGTATTAAAACCTGGACAAAGAGTAGTTATTGGTGACGGTGATACAGAATTAATAGTAAAAGAAATTGTTGGAGATAAAATGCACTGCGAAGTTGTATTTGGAGAATATTTAAAACCGGGTAAAGCTTTAAATTTACCAGGAGCAGACTTTGCTACATCTGCATTAACAGAAAAGGATATAGTAAATTTAAAACACTCAATTAAATTAGGGTGGGATTTTGTATCTGCTTCATTTGTACAAAACGCAGAATCTGCAAGAGAAATAAAGAAGCATCTTGAAGGTTCTAATATGAAGTTAATTGCTAAAATTGAAGATGGTGAAGGTGTAAAAAATATTGATGAAATATTAGAAGTTGTAGATGGAGTAATGGTAGCAAGAGGCGGTTTAGGTGTTGAATTAGGATTAGAAAAGGTTCCTATGATTGAAAAAACATTAATTGAAAAGTGTAATGCAGTAGGCAAGCCTGTAATTACTGCTACTCAAATGCTTGAATCAATGACAAATAATCCAAGACCAACAAGAGCAGAAGTAAATGATGTTGCGTTAGCAGTATTAATGGGAACTGATTCTGTTATGTTATCTGGAGAAAGTTCTGCAGGAAAATATCCAGTAGAAGCAGTAAAAGAATTAACAAAGGTTTCTTTAGAAATTGAAAAACAAGTAGAACCAAAAGTATTAAAAACAAGGGCAAAATCAGCAATTGTAACAGATGCTTTAACAAAAGCTGCTGCAGAAATGTGCATTAATATGGAAAGTGAAGTAGATGTAGTTATTGTTGCATCTAGAACTGGAACTACTGCTAGATTATTAGGCAGACATAGAATTAATCAACCTATTTATGCATTCGTAAGTGAAGAAAAGTTTATGAGATACTTATCTTTAAGTAAGGGTATAAATAGAGCATTTGTTTATAGCAAAGTATATAAAGATAGAGATTTAGCTGTAAAAGAAATAATGAGTGAAGCATTAGAAAAAGGAATAATAACTAAAGATTCAAGAGTATTATTAATTGGTAAGAGTCCTTCAGAAACAGGTGAATATTTACCAAATATCTTTGAAGTTATAAAGGCAAGTTCTGTATTGTAATCAGTTACAATAAATATACATACGAAAAGAGGCAGGTATTCCCTGCCTCTTTGTATTGATGGAGAGCTATGCAGCTTCCAGGTACTTCACATCGGCGAGGTGGATGAATTTCCCCGGTTGTCCAACAACTTCTGCGAACTTCCCGGTATGATCTTCCTGTGTCTCACCGATCTCTACAATTTCTCCTTCCTCAAGGAAACCTCCCCAAGGGGCAAATTGTGAAGTACGGTCACCGCTCAGTTCAGACTTGATGTAGAGCGGTGTATTGGGTTTAATTGCTTCAACGCGCATACTAACCTCCAGCAAACTAATGCATATAAATTATATCACTGACGGCGAAGATTGGCAACATATATAGGGCAAAAGAGCCCAGGA
>CAYPVU010000040.1:0-35965 GCA_964414295.1 uncultured Candidatus Saccharibacteria bacterium
TGATTCTAGTTGATTTCTCATATGTAAATATTTTTATAGTACACCTTATAGTACTATAAATTAGACAGTTATATACGTTCGTGTATAATGAAATTTGTTTAACTCTAAACTTTTATATTTAGTAAATGAGCTCCATCAGAATACAGGGTGGGTATCCTCTTAAGGGCACTGTTAAGCCAATGCCTAATAAAAATTCCATTCTTAAAATCATTCCAGCTGCTGTTTTATTAGACGGACCAGTATTAATCCATAACGTACCTAAAAGTACTTCAGTAAGAATATTACTGCAAATATTTAAACAATTAGGTGGAAGAGTATCTTACCCAAAACAAGGTTCCATAAGATTAGATGGAACAACTATAAATACATCTGCAATTGATGAAGAACTAGCAATGAAAGAAAGATCGTCTTTTGTGTTTTTAGGACCGTTAATTTCAAGATTCGGAACTGCTTCTATTAAAGATGGAGGCGGATGCAAACTAGGTAATAGACCTTTAGATGCAATGTTTAAAGGAATGATTGATATGGGGGTAGAAGTAGATAAAGGAGATGGATATAAACTAGAAGCAAAAAAGGGACTAAAGGGATCTAACATCTGGCTTTTAGAAGCATCTGTTACAGGAACAGAAAATCTAATATTAGCAGCAGTTAAAGCAAATGGGACTACAGTAATTTATAACGCAGCATCTGAACCGCATACACAAGACCTTTGTAATTTTTTAAATAGTGTTGGTGCAAAAATAGAAGGAATAGGTTCTAATAAATTAATAATAACTGGTGTAGAAACATTAAATGGAGGAGAGTGGACTATTCCAAGTGATCATATAGACATTGGAGGATTAATGGTTATGGCTGCAGTTACAGGAGGAGAATTGCTAATTAAAAATGCTATTCCTGAACAAATGACTCAAGTTATTAATAACTTTGCAAAACTAAACTTAAAAGTAGAAATAAGAGGAAACGATATCTTTATTCCTGCAAATCAAAAACTAAAGGCATTACCTAATTTTAAAGGAGATATAGATAAAATAAAGGACGAGCCGTGGCCAGGATTCCCAGTAGATTTAATTCCTCAAGCTCTAATACTAGCATTAAAAGCTGAAGGAAATATTAGAGTTTATTCTAATATGTACGAGGTTCAGTTAATAGAACTATTTGCAGAATTATTTAAAATGAATTCCAGAATGACATTAACTAATCCTAATCAGATTATTACATTTGGACCTACAGAATTTAAAGGAACAAAAGTTAATGCATCTACTATTCTGCAGTGTACCCATGCATTAATATTGGCAGGCTTAGCTGCTAAAGGGACTACCATAGTAAATGATGCAGATATAATCTATAGAAGATTCCCAGAAATAATTCCTACACTTAAAAGATTAGGTGCAAGAATAGAAGAGGTATAAGTATGAACAATTACCAATCTTTAATAAATAAATTAAATCCTAAATATCTAAAACTAAACGAACCTCTATCTCTACATACAACTGTAGGAATTGGAGGACCCGCTGACATTTGGTACGAAGCTCAATCTAATGCTGAGTTTGTAGAAGCTATAAAATACGCAAGAGAATTACAGATCCCTGTAACTATATTAGGCAGAGGAAGTAATGTTTTAATAAGCGATGATGGTATTAGAGGTCTTGTACTAAAGAATGGGAGTAAATCTATAATCATTGGAAACGAAGTCCCTATTCAAGAAACTGAAGAACTCGAAAAAGAAATTGAAAAAATTGAATTTAGATGGGCATCTGACAATCAAAAAGGAACTTTTAAATATGAATTTAAAGACTTAGATTATGACGAAAGTAATAACCCTAGAGTAGAAGTAAAAATTGATAGCGGAGTAGATATGGCTTTTGCTATAAATTTTTTAATTAATAAAGGAATAACAGGTTTGCAATGGTATGCAAGAATACCTGGAAATTTAGGAGGATGGATTTATAACAATGTACATGGAGGAACTCATTTTATAAACGAGGTAATCAAGACTGTTGAGGTTTTAACGGATAATGGAGCTGTAATGACTTTAAAGGCCTCCGATTTAAACTTTGGGTATGATGAGTCAAGATTCCATACGTCAAATGAGATAATTTTATCTGCCACATTAAACTTATTTAAGGGAGACAAAGAAAAAGCGAAATTTGTGTCTTTAGAATGGGCTAAAAGAAAAGCAATTCAGCCGCATAGATCTACTGGCAGTGTATTTAAAAACATTTCTAAAGAAGATCAATTAAGACTAGGTTACCCTACTGCAAGTATTGGTTATATTATTGAACATGTAATTAAGCTCTCTGGATTTAGAGTAGGGGATGCAGGTATTTCAAAGGCACATCACGGCTTTATAGAAAACTTTGGTAATGCAACTGCAAAGGATTACATTGAAGTAATAAGGACTATAGAGCAAAAGACACTACAAGAAACAGGATTAAAACTTCACCCAGAAATCTTTCTATTAGGGTTTAAACAAGAGGAAATCTCTGACATACTATAAATCCCACTTTAAATTTATTCTTAGATATTTGAACTGCTAGGTAAACTATAGTTAGAGTCTAGCTATCTTTATAGTTTAACAATATACCATAACAAGCTCTACTTAAAGTAGATAGATTTATGAATATTTTGTATCCTTTAAGTAGAATTCTATTCAAAGTAGCCAATCTTTAAGTTTACAAATTCTTCAGATTAAGTAACAACTCTCATAGCATTGCTAAGTACTCCATCTCTTAAAGACTTTTATAACAACAGCAATTTTGGGAATTTAAAGTATAAAAACTTTACTCACAACTCAAATAGAGGCTAAAGTTTAATGCAGTGTGAAAAAAATATTTTCAAAAGTTTTAATCTTTTTAAGTTTTTGAAGAAAGTTTAACCAACAAGTTACGAAACTTCCTAACATCCATTATTAACAGTTTTGTTACAATTCATAACTTTATAAAAAACATCTTTCATGATAACCTTTTAAGAATATGTAACAAAAAATATAACTTTCATGGGTAAAATCCAAAAACTCCCTCAAAATTTAATAAACTTAATTGCTGCTGGAGAAGTAGTTGAAAGACCCGCATCTGCTTTAAAAGAGCTAATGGAAAATTCTATAGATGCTGGAGCAACATTAATTACAGTAAGACTAGAAAACTACGGAATAGATTCTATAAGCATAAAAGATAATGGAGTAGGAATGAACAAAGAGGATGCAATACTAGCATTTGAACAACATGCAACCAGCAAAATCAAATCAGAAGAAGACTTAAATAAAATCTTAACAATGGGCTTTAGAGGAGAAGCCCTAGCAAGCATATCTTCAGTCGCAGGTTCTATAGAAGTAGAAACTAAAACAAATAATGAAGATGCGGTAAACCTTACAATCAAACAAATTGAAATTATCGAAAACCCATCTACCAAAACAGAGGCAGGAACATTTATAAAGATTAATAATCTATTTGAAAATGTACCAGCTAGAAGGAAGTTTCTAAAAACACCACAAACCGAATACAAGTATCTTACAGATACATTTATTAATGTTGCTTTACCTTATACTGGAATTCATTTTGAGCTGTATCACAATAACAAACTAGTATATAAACTCACTCAAACAAATGACCTTAGGAACAGAGTTTTTGAAATATGGGGCAACCTAGCTAAAGGCCTGTTCGAAGAAACTTCCTTTGAATCAACCACACTTAAAATTAAAGGTATTTTTGGAAATTCTGAATCTGCTAGAAAATCATCAGCAATTCAATATATTTATTTAAATAATAGATATATTACCAACAAAACAATTGCAGCTGCAGCACTTGAAGGCTATAGCGGCTTTGTAAACAAAGAACTAAAACCTACTTATTTTATCTTTCTTGAAGTTAATCCTGCCGAAGTCGACGTAAATATACATCCAAGAAAGCTTGAAGTTAAATTTAGTAAATCAGAAGAGATTTTTAGAAGTGTACTGGCGCTTACAAAAAAAACACTAGAGAAAAATACTAAATCAATAATTAACAATAACCTTAATAACATACCTTATCATGCAGAAATCGATGTTAAATTTGAAGATATAAAGCCAATAAATCCCCAAACCTTAACACATAGCAATACAACCTCAAGAATTGGATCGAACCCATCATACATCCCCAAACATCAAGGCAGCATCCAGCAGGCATTAAGCTTTACAAAAGAACTAATCTCTTCTCCTAATATAAGTGATGAGCCAGAAGTTCCAATTATTAACCCATACCAATTATTTAATACCTATATTGTTTTTGAAAAAGATGACAAGGTAATTTTTGTAGATCAACATGCGGCAGCAGAAAAAATAACGTTCGAAAAAATAGTAAAAAACCTTGGGAAGCTAAATAAAAAAATGCTTTTAGTACCAGAAATAATTGATCTGACCCAAGAAGAAAAAGAACAGATATTAGCCCATAAAGAAATGCTAGAAGAAATAGGCTTTACTATCGAAGACATAGGCTTTGAATCTATACAAGTAATAGAAATACCAGAACTATTAAATAAATTTGATATAAAACAATATATAGAATCACTAATAAAACCAGAAAGTGACATATATAATAATTTTAATCAATTTGAGACATATAATGGCATAAAACTCACTAAGGATATTTACTTAATGATAGCTACTGCAGCGTGCCACTCAAGTGTTAGAGCAGGACAAAGACTTACACAGGCAGAAATGCTTAACATTTTGAAAGATTTAAATCTTCTATACAACCCATACAATTGCCCCCATGGAAGACCAGTTATATGGGAATTATCACGATATGATATCGAGAAAAGCTTTAAAAGAAAAATATAAGTTTGCATTAGCATTTATTGTGACAGGACTTGCTATCCTCACATCTATATTCTTTATTAATGGATCAGCAAATAATACTTATAAACTACAGGAAGTAACAGATGACTCAACAATAGAGCTTTTACATGTAAATTCAGGACAAATATTAACATTAGAAACTGCAGCTACACCTTCCAAAAGACAACAGGGCTTAATGTATAGAAAAAACTTAAAACCTAATGCTGGAATGTTTTTTATTTTTAGCCAGGAAGCGATTCAATCCTTTTGGATGAAGAACACGTCAATTCCTCTTGACATAATTTTTCTCGATAAAAACCTAAAAGTGGTATCAGTTCATAGTAACACAAAAGTAAACCAGACTTCTGAAATCTACGACTCAAAATCCCCTTCGATGTTCGTTGTTGAAACAATTGCTGGATGGGCTAATTCGAGTAACCTCCAAGAAGGTGATTACTTTGAAGTAAAGAGTATAAAATAATTACACACCCTAAGCAATCCAGAAAAGCCTTTGCAAATAATATTTTCTACAAAAATGTATTGACAAAGTTAAACTATAAATTTAGAATAAGTTTAGAAAATTTAATCAAAACGATTAGAGCAGTAAAAATAGTTAAAAGTGCATATTGAAAATCCCCCAAAAGGGGATTTTCATTTTGTAATCAAAAATATGTACAACAAATACAAAACCCCTACTTTTCACTAAGTGATATAATAAACAATATATTCTTACAGAAATTTATATATTAAATTGATTATCTTAAGTATGAGTTATTTAATTCCTACAGTAATAGAAAAAACAAGAGAAGGCGAAAGAGCTTACGATATATACTCTAGATTATTAAAAGATAGAATTATATTCATAGGCAGCGCAATAAACGATGATGTAGCAAATGCGGTAGTAGCACAGATGCTATTCCTAGAAAAAGAAGATCCAGATAAGGATATTAAACTCTATATTAATAGTCCGGGCGGAAGCGTATATGCCGGATTAGCAATAATAGATACTATGAATATTATAAAACCAGATGTAGCTACAATTGCCGTAGGCAGTGCTGCTTCAATGGGAACAATGATTCTAACCTCAGGTGCAAAGGGAAAAAGGTTTTCTTTAGCAAACTCAACAATACATATCCACCAACCTTTAGGCGGTGCTGAAGGTCAGGCCAGCGATATTGCGATTAGCGCAAAGGAAATTTTAAGAATAAAAGATCTACTAAGAGATATGCTTGTATCATCAACAGGGCAATCTCCTGAAAAGATTGAAAGAGACATGGATAGAGACTATTTCCTTACAGCTAAAGATGCAGTAGAATATGGTTTAGTAGACAAGATCATTACCAGCAAGAATCAATAAGTTCGTTATCCAAGAGGTGTTCCACAACACCTCTCAAAGGGCATTTAGCTCAACTGGCTAGAGCACCTCGTTGACGTCGAGGAGGTTATAGGTTCGATTCCTATAGTGCCCATTTTATTAAATTAAAATTATGACCACAAAAGTATCTGACGCTCAAAAGCATTCAGCAGCACATGTATTAGCAATGGCTGTATGTAGACTCTATAAAAATGTAAAGATAGGAGTTGGACCAGTTACAAAAGAAGGATTTTATTACGATTTTGATTTGGATGAGAAAGTCCAAATAGAAGACCTTCCAAAAATAGAAGCTGAAATAAATAAGATAATACAGAGCAATTTAAGATTTCAACAAGTATTTTTACAAAGAGACCAAGCTATAACCCTCCTTCTTCAAAGAGGACAAATTTATAAAGCAGAACTAATAAGAAGCATACCAGACCAGGAAGTAAGTTTTTTTAAAACTGGAGATGAATTTGTAGACTTATGCAGAGGCCCTCATGTAAGTTCAACTAACCAAATAGGAGTGGTAACACTTTCAAAAATTGAGAGTTCCTTCTGGAATGATGATCCTACAAGACCTCAAATGCTTAGAATATACGGGAAAGTTTTTAAGAATATTGAGGATTTAATGGAATATAAAAGACTACAAGAAGACTTAAAAGAAAAGAACTTTCAAAATATAAGTGAAAAGTACCATTATGGAATTGTAGATAAAGAAAACGACATAATATTAACTGAGCGTGGAACAGCTATATTAAAGAAAATATCAGAAATATTTAAGTCTAATTTTAGATCTAATGAATTTAAAGAAATTATACTTACAAAATCATTTAGTAATGAATTAGAACTTGATTCAGTATTTAATTCTTTAGTTAGATTCGAAAATTCAAGCTACAGAGACTTCCCTTATAAATACCTATTAAACTACAATTTAAGCTCACTAAGCTTTTCTAGAAGCATAAAAAAGCTTCAAGTTCTGTCCTTTAGGTATCTAAATAGAGAAACGGATTTAAATCAGAACTTTAATGAGCAATTCGAAAATCTTATTGAATCCTTTAAATCATTCAATATAGACTTTTCAGCCGATATATTTGCGCCTGATTTTGAAGATTCATTTGCAAAACAGATATCAAACTTTTTACAAAGAAAGATTATTTCCCATAATAAAGTAATAAAAACAACTAAAGATTTATATGTTTTTATTAAAGTAAGCGATAAATACGAAAAAGAGTGGGTTTTAGCGGATCTTAAATTGCACTATATTTCTAATAAAAAAGTAATATCTACTCAATTTAATATATATATTTCTGAATTGTGGAAATATGTTGTAGAAAGCAATGAAGGAGTTATGCCTGACTATTTAAATCCAATAGATGTAGTTTGCATTCCAATAAATAAGAAGTATTATGATTATGCAAAAGAGGTTGTAGACATTCTTAGCGCCCAAGGGTTTAATTGCTTTATGAATAATAGAGCTAAAAGCTTAAATAGGAAAATAAGAGATGCAGAAACTTTAAAGATCCCATTTCAGTTAATAGTAGGAGAAAAGGAACAGGCAAATTCGTCAGTATCGCTTAGGGAAGATGGTGCCGATTCAGGTTTAATAAGCCTTGACTCTTTAATAGTAAAAATTAAGGAATCTTTAAGAAGATAGCATAAATCCCATTGTATAAAGCTTTAAAATTTGCTATTATTTTCAAGCCATTTTATTTGGTTTAGGTAAATTTTTAGATTTTCATTCTATAATCAAGAAAAAGAAAAATCCTAAAAAGGTAGTCAAACAGACTAACTTTTATGATTACAATGAAGCAATTAGAGTGCCTAGCATGGTTGTAATTGATGCTGAGGGCAATAATTTAGGTGTTCTTTCAAAATTTGACGCACTTAATAGAGCTAGAGAAGCAGAACTAGACTTAGTTTTAGTTTCTCCTAATGCTAACCCTCCAGTTGCAAGAATTGTAGACTATTCAAAGCTTAAATATGAAAGAAGTAAAAAAGCTAGAAAGTCTCAAAGCAAGCAAATTGAAAATAAGGAGTGGTGGTTTAGCCCAAACATTGCAGAAAGAGATATTCAAATTAAACTTGAAAAAGTTAAAGAATTTATTGCAAAAGGAGGGAATGCTAAATTAACAGTCAAATGGCAAAGAAAAGCTTTACCTGAGCAATTAAAAGCAGTTATGGACAAAATCCTGACTCAGTCATCAGAATTCTCTAAACCAGTTTCTGAAGTATTAAGAGAAGGTAGAAATTTAAGCATTTTAGTTAAATCAAAATAAAGATATTATGAAAAAGTACAAAATAAAGACACATAAATCTACAGCAAAAAGATTTAAGGTTACGGCAAATGGTAAAGTAATAAGAAAAAAATTACAAAACAGGAACAATTCTCACATGGTAAATATGAGAAAGAATGCAAGAAAGGCAATCCCTGAGGCTTTTGTTTTAACATCAAAAGCTAATGTAAAAAAAATTAAAAAATTATTAGGTAAATAATATGAGAGTAAAAAGAGGAGAGGTTAAAAGACAAAAAAAGAAGGAAGTTCTAAAGCAAGCAAAAGGCTATAGAATGAGCTATCATAAGCTATATAGAAGAGCAAAAGAAGCTTTATTGCATTCTGGTCAATATAGCTATGCTCATAGAAGAAGAAGAAAGAGTCAAATTAGAACAGAATGGATAAGAATAATTTCTGCAGCTTTAGTAAATTCAGACTTAAGCTACAGCAGATTTATGAGCGCTTTAGCAAAAAAGAACATTGGTTTAGATAGAAAAGTATTAGCAGAGATGATTGTAAATAATCCTGAACAATTCGCTAAAATAGTTGAAACTGTAAAGGCTTAAGTTTAATATAGACTTGAAAGTAAGATAAAAAATAAAATAATTCTAAAAAATCCCCGAAAGGGGATTTTTTAGTTCGTATTTCTATAACTTTATTATTGCACAGTTACTTCTGCATTTCCGGATTGAATTCTACCTAAACCGCCAGCTGTTGTAGCAGTAAAGTAAAATCTGTATTCAGCATCAGTGCCTCCAGTATTCCAGTTATAAGAGTAAGTATTTCCTGCACCAATTGTATTGTAGCAATCTACTAACGCCCCAGCTCTTACTACACAAAGTTTTACATTATTTAATGCAGCAGGTCCAGAGTAGCTTCCTCTGACTATATGGTTTGAGTTGTTTCCTACAGTTCCACTGGGAGTAGGTGCTACAAAGCTAAAATTTGAAGTTGTAGCACTTCCAATTACTACGTCTATGCCATCTGGTGGGTTAAAGTAGTTAGTACCGGCAAACTTATCATCTGTAGCAGAAGCTTTAAATTTATAAGTACCATTATCTAAATTAAATCCAGAAATATCGCATGTAATATCAAAGTTCCCATAGTTTGCAGCAGGTACGTTGCAACCTGGAATAGGATTATTATTCAGATAAAAGGTTACATTTGTAACTTGACCCTCTAAGCTGTATACACCTCCTTTAATATTAATAGATGCTGTTGATGGTGCATTAATACTCGAGAAGTTAAAGAATGGACCACTAGTAACACCGCCTGTTCTATCTACATTACATGATTCAGTTGGACCTCCATTAGGGACACCACCTTTTTCTTTAATATAGTTATCTAAAAAGCCTTGCCAATTTTCGACTACATTTTTATAGTAAATAAATTCTCTTTCTTCAACTTTACCCATAACTATATCTATTTCTCTAGCAACTCTATCAGTTTGATCAGTACATACCTTTACTTTCTTTCTAGTAAAGTCACCTTTTTTAGGTTCTCTTCCCTGAATTAACCAGTCTCTAGCTATACCTTGACACTCGCCTTTGTCGTTGCAGTCTTCACTGCCACCTCCTTGGTAAACAAATCCAGGTCTATTAAATGCTGTTTTATTTGTAAAGTAGGAGAATGAAGAAACTTCATTCATATAGTTTTTAACCCAAGGAATAACAATTAAACCAGGGTAGGCATTATTAGGATCCATAGGTACATTATTATTGTTACCTCCCCATCCTAGTGTTACAAAATCAGGAGACCATTCAACTATCCAGTTATCTCTATTATCTTCAGATGTACCAGTTTTACCTGCTATATCTCTGTCGTCCCATGCGATTGTATTTCCAAGTGTATCTAACTTATAAAGAGTCTGATTCATTAAATATACAGCCTGTTGATCACCTAAAGATTTTCTATTTGGCTTTGCTTCGTATACTACATTACCGTCCTTATCAATTATTTTTAAGATTGGATCAAGTTCTACCCAATCACCACCATTTGCAAATATACTGAATGCTTGTACGTGTTCTACTGGTAGTACATCTGCACCACCTAGTATAACGGAAGGACCGTAATCACCATTATAAGTAGAGTAGCCCCATTCCTGAGCCGTTTTTACAAAGTTATCTACACCATCTAACTCGACTACGTGAAGTGCTGGTAGATTTTTTGACTGTCTTAGCATTTCTCTAGCGGATTGATGTGGACCACTAAAGGAACTATTCCAGTTTTTAGGTTCATAACTACCAATCTTTATTGGAATATCAGGTAATACTGTACCTGGTGCTAATTTACCTGATTTAAATGCTAAATAATAGCCCATAACTTTATTAGTAGAACCTGGTGATTGTGGAGTAGTTAGAATATTAACTTGAGGGTTAAATAAACAGTTTTCAATATTTTCTGCACATCCATCTCCTTCATCTTGACCATAAAAGTTTTTAGAACCAACCATTGTTAAGATTTGTCCTGTAGATGGCTGACTAGTCATTAAAGCTGCATTATTCATTCCATAACCTTTGTAAGCATCTCCTGCATCCTTTACATATCTTTCTGCAACTTTTTGCATGTCATAGTCTAGAGTAGTATAAATTTTATATCCACCCGTCTGAAGGTCAGTTAGAGTAAACGGTTCTTCTCCATTTTTATAGTTTCTTTTTAATAACTGATCTGTTACATAGTCAACAAAGTGACCAGCTTTTTTATCAGTAAATACTGGTGGTTTTAGAGTAGATTTCCAATCTTCGTTTCTTGCCTGTTCTATCATTTCTCTGGTGATTGGATCAGGAGCATTTAAATCTCCTTTATTCTTTTTTAACTGTGCGTTCACAGAATCTAACTTAGCTTCCATTTGATCAAAGATATAATTCAATCTATTGGTTAGTTGTTCATGAGCAGTTTCTTGATCAGCTAAACTTACTGTAGGGGAGAGGATAGAAGGATTTTGAACAATTGCAGCTAAAATTGCTGCCTGTGCTAAAGATAATTCCTGTGGTTCTTTTCCTCCAAGTTCTGGATTTGCTGGATCTTTATAAAAGTAAAAATCTGAAGCAGCTTTAATCCCTACAAGATTTGAACCATAAGAAGTTACTCTTAAATACATTTCCATAATCTCATCTTTTGTATAGCTATCTTCAACCCTAATTGCCATCAAGATCTCTCTTATCTTTCTATCTACAGAAACAGCATTATCTTTTGTTGTTAATTTTATAAGCTGTTGGGTAATGGTACTAGCACCGCATTGGCCGGCTCTTCTTAAGATAATAAACATACACCTTACTAAACCTTGGGCATCATAACCATTATGATTAAAGAAGTTATCATCTTCAGCTGCTAAAAAGGAAGCTTTTACAACATCAGGAATATCTTCTAAATTTACAGGATCGGCATTAGATTCTCCATAAAGTCTATAGAGTACTGCACTTGAATTACCTTCTTGTAGACCTTTTCTATCTAAAATTTCAGTTGCTAATGGGACATCTGGAAAAACTTTATCTGGAGTTGGTAATTTCTTACTTACATCCTGAAGTAGTGTTAATAAAACTACAACTCCAATAATTGCAGCAATAAAAAATACCCCTCCAAGCACCAAAAGTACTTTTCTAAATCTTTTACCAAGTTTAATTCTTTTAGCTAATTTTTTTGTATTTATTTTTTTATTCTTATTTTCCTTTACAACTTCTATTCTTGATTTAGGAAGTTTATAAGAATATTTAGACTTTTTATTCATCTGTTTTAATGATGTTTTTAACATAAGAAAGTAGACTTCAAGTATTACAGTTAATTAGTATCTATCGGTGTACAAAATAACATTATATAGTATACCCCTTTAATTGAACATAAATAGAAAATTATTACTTTTTATAGTAAAATTCAAAGGCTTGGAGAGATGACGGAGTGGTCTAACGTACTCGTCTTGAAAACGAGCGTCCCGCAAGGGACCGTGAGTTCGAATCTCACTCTCTCCGTTTTTTCTGCATTAATCATATTAATTCGGCTACAATTATTAATATGATTCAAAAATTAAAACAGCATAAAGTCGATAGAACTCTCTTATTAATACTAGTAATAACATCCCTGTTTTTCCTCTATTCTTTTTTTATTGCAAAAAAAGATGTAATTTCTGCAGACGGGGCAGGTTATTACTCTTACCCTTATTTAATTTTAAAAGAGGGGAGTTTAAACCATTCATTGCCACAGTATCAATCTATATTTGGTACTTATGAATTTAACAATAGTATATACATTAATAAATATCCTATTGGTACTGGATTATTTTTATTTCCTGCGGCGTTAGCATCTTTTACAATATCAAATATAAGCAATACCGAATATTACCTATATTCAGATACTAGTAATTTTTTTGTAGGAATCTTTGGGATTCTATACCTAATTTTAGGATTATTTATTTTAAAAAAGATTTTGCTGCATTTTTTTAATAAAAAGACTGCAAATTTAACTCTTTTATTAATAACCCTTGGCACAAATTTACTTATATATGGATCCGTAGATGCATCATTTAGCCATATATATTCTTTTTTATCTGTAAATTTAATGATTTTATACACTTTAAAGTGGAATAAAGATCCTTCTAAAATTAATGCGATTGTACTAGGCTTTGCAATGGGCTTAATTATTTTAGTCCGCCAAAGCAATATATATTTATTACTGCTACCAATTTTATATAGTTTTCAAAATATAAAGTTACAAAGTTCTAAAAAAGAGTACTTTAAAAGTCTTGCTGTAATATTACCTATTCTTTTTCTCACAATCGTTCCACAGCTAGTCTACTGGTTAACTTATGCAAATAGCATATTGATTTATAGCTATCGAAATGAGGGATTTAACTTTTTAGCTCCTCAATTACTCAACATATTGTTCAATATCAATAGAGGACTATTATTCTGGCACCCAATATTAATTGGAGCATTACTCGGATTCAGCTTTAAAACTGAATTTAATAAAAAAGTACTTTTACTTTTGATAGCAATTTCAATATATTTATCCGCAAGTTGGTGGCAATGGGATTATTCAATTGGATTTGGACATAGGGCATTTACAGATATTCTAGGAATATTTGCAATTGGATTAGCACTATCGATTAAATATACGTTAAAGCTTGCTAGAAAATATCAAGTAACAATAATTATTCTTACTTTACTTTTATTAGCAATAAACTTTATAACTTCTATAAACTATATAAAGAATGAGTACAATTACAAAAAATTAACAATTGTAGAATATGTAGAATCCATAGTGAACTTTAAGATTTAAACTCATTTGTCAAAGTATTACTTTAAGGGCTAAAATTAAATATATGAATAAAAAAAGATCAAAAATAAAGCTAAGAGAAGTTGCAGTTTTTTTATTGGCGCTTTTAATGGTGTTAAGTTTAATTGTTCCTTCTTTGCTTACACTAGTTGACGTAATTTCAATGAACAGATGAATTTAAATGACTCTGTAACAGAAATTAAATCTATTTCTGCTAAAAGTGCACAACTTCTAGAAAAATTAGAAATTGCCACAGTCAGAGATTTACTTACATATTTTCCAGTTAGATATTTAGATACTTCTAACACTACTTTAATAAAAGATTTAATTCTAAATGATAATGTTGAAGACTTATTCTTAATAAAGGCAACATTATCGGAATTTAAATCTTCTTATATCCCTGGAGGAAAAACTATTCAAAGAGGATTAATAGAGGATCAATCAGGTAATATACAGGTAGCCTGGTTTAATCAAAAGTTTTTACAAAATGCATTAAAAGTTGATAATGAATATCTTTTTTATGGAAGATTAAATAAAAAAGGGAATAGATATACTTTTTACCCAAGAACATTTGAGAAAGTAGGCAGTAGCGATACAATTCATTTAGGTCGTATAGTACCTGAATACAAGCTTACAAACGGAATTTCAAAAAAAGTATTTAGAAGGTGGATGCATAATGCCATTGAGGAAATAGAAAAGATAGAGGTTAAGGATGAACTTAGTGAATTTACAGATCTAAAATTAGAATTAAAAAGAAGTCTTTCAATAGTACATTTCCCAGAGAATTTTACTGAACTGGATAGTGCACTTTCTACTTTATCAATTTATGAATTAGTTAATATTTATCTTAAACTGGCAATAAAAAGAGAGCAAAACAAGGGTCTTTTGCCTCCTATTATTCCTTCAAGTTTTAACGCAGACAGTATTTTCACGCTACTACAAAGTCTAATACATTTTGAACTTACACCCGATCAGGAGAAGATAATAAAAAATATCTTAATAAACCTAAAGAATCAAAAACTCATTAATGAAATTGTACAGGGAGATGTAGGTACGGGGAAAACAATCATTGCAGTTGCCGCATGTTTAGCTATGGCAGTAAGTGGTTACCAAAGTGCAGTATTAGCTCCTACAACAATATTAGCTGAGCAGCACTATAATACTTTTAATAAATTGTTAGAAAAACTAAAAATAACAGTAGAGCTTGTTTCTTCTACAAATAAAGATTCAAAGCCAGCACAAATTTTAGTAGGAACATCCGCTGTTTTAGCAAGAAAACAATCACTTATAAAAAATCTTGGTTTAGTAATAGTAGATGAACAACACAAATTTGGAGTAAAACAGCGAGAAGAATTGCTGAATCCTTTAAATATAAAGTTAGATACATACTATCCCCATTTTATAAATATGACTGCTACACCAATTCCAAGAACTATTTCTCAAGTAATTTTTGGAGATGTAGAAATGGAAGTATTATCAACAAAGCCAAAAGGAAGATTACCTATAAAAACATTATTAGTACCAGAAGAAAAAAGAACTGACAGCTATGAATGGGTAAAAAAGGCATTGCAGAATGGAGATCAAGTTTATTGGATCTGTCCTTTAATTATTGAATCAGAGAAGTTACAAGTAAAATCGGCCCAAGAAACCTTTTTAGAGCTATCTGAATACTTTGAAGGCTTTAAAGTTGGACTATTACATGGCAAGTTAAAAGAGCATGAAAAAGCAGATATAATGCAAAAATTTAGTAATAAAGAAATAAACTTACTTGTATCTACATCTGTAATCGAAGTAGGGATTGACGTTCCAAATGCAAGCATAATAATAATAGAAAGTTCTGAAAGATTTGGACTGGCCCAACTCCATCAAATTAGAGGTAGAGTAGGTAGAGGCGAAAAACAAAGCTGGTGTTTATTATTTTATAGTAATAATATTTCTGAAAGATCACTAAATAGGTTAAAATTCATAACCAATAATAGTAATGGGCTAGAAATTGCAGAATATGATTTATTAAATAGAGGACCAGGAGAAATCTACGGAACAGCTCAAAGTGGACTACCTGACTTAAAGATTGCAAAGTTAGATAATTTAGATACTATAAAACTGGCAAAAGATATTTCTCAAAAGCTTTTAGAGAGAAAAATCTTTTCAATAGATTTATTTAAATAAAAATGCTCAACAGTAAAGAGTTAATAATAATTTTAGATAATATAAGGTCCGTACACAATGTAGGGGCTATTTTAAGATCTAGTGATGGTGCAGGTGTTAAAGAGGTTTTATTGTGCGGAATAACTCCTACACCTGAACATAAAAAAGTACATAAAACAGCATTAAATGCAGAAGAGTATGTTAAGTGGCAGTATTTTAAAGATACAACAGATGCTATTAAATATGCAAAAGAACTTGGTTATAAGACTTTTGCTGTAGAGCAAGATAGAAATTCTAAGGCATTAAATGATATTGATTTTGATAATAAAACAGCCTTTTTGTTCGGAAATGAAATAACTGGAGTATCTCCAGCCATTATAAGCGAATGTAACGGAGTAATTGAGTTGCCAATGGCAGGAAAAAAGAATTCTTTAAATGTTTCTACCTGCGCTGGAATAGTTATTTATTATTACAAAATGAAAAATGAATAAATTAATAGCACCAAGAATAGTAGCTGGCAAATTTAAGAATTATAAGCTTGAAGTAAATGAGATTAGCCGTCCTATTACAGAAAGAGTAAAGATTATACTTTTTGATACAATTTCTGAATTAATTGAAAATGCTGCCGTACTGGATCTTTTTGCAGGTTCAGGCAATTTAGGGATTGAGTCTTTAAGTAGAGGAGCTAAGTTAGCTATTTTTATAGAATCAAACACAGAAGCATTTGATGTTCTAAAGAATAACTTAAGAAAATTAGAGTTAGATAAAAGCAGTCATAAGATATTTAATTTAGATTACTTAGAGTTTGCCAAACAGTATGATGGAAACTTTGACATAATATTTCTAGATCCGCCATTTAAACTTCAGAGCAGATTAAATATTGAAAACATTGCCCACCTATTAAGTAAAGATGGGGTTATAGTTTATAAGATAGAGGATGCTCAAAAAGAAGATATTAAGATTTCGGAAAAGTTTGAAATTATATTAGAAAAAAAGGTTGGTATTAATACATTACTTTTTATAAAACTGAAATCCGCTTAAAATAGTACTAGATTTATTAAAATTGATTAGCAAAGAGGTTATAATGTGTTAAAATAAACCACTAGTAAAGATATTATAAATTAATTTATGGCAGCAACACCAAAACACAGAAGATCAAGTAGTAAAAGAAGATCAACAATGGCATCTAATAGATATGATGTAGAGCTTAATAAACATAGAGTTATTAAGAAAAAAGGTGGAAAAAGATTACAGTTATCCCAAGAAACTGGTAAATTAGTACCTCCACACATGGTTACACCAGATAGTCCAACATACAGAGGTATTAAAGTTATTAACAAAAAACAGAAGAATTCTTAAATCTAGTTAATCTACTATAAATGCAAGAAGATCAATCAAATACTGATCCACGACATGTAGCTAGAATATTAGCTGTTCAATACCTATTTTCACAAAAAAAAGAAGATAACGAAGGCTTTTTAACTTTTGAAGTAGAAAGCCTTCTTCAAATTCTAGAAGAAGAAAAGTACGATAAGTCTTTATACGAGAAACTTGTTGAAGGAGTAGAAGGAAACGTTGAGAGCTTGGACAATATTATTAAGGAAAAAGCTCCAGAATGGCCAATAGATCAAATTAATCCTGTAAACTTAGCTATATTAAGACTTGCCTTATGGGAAGGATTTATAAGCAAAATGACTCCCCCAAAAGTAGTAATAAATGAAGCAATAGAAATGGCTAAAGAATTAAGCTCAGAAGCTGACGGCGCATTTATTAATGGAGTATTAGGGAATATTTATAATCAAACAAAAGAAACAGAAGAGACTCAGGAGGAGACAAATAATGAACAAAGTAATTGAATTTATTGAAAAAGTATTAAACTTAAAAACTACAGAAGTAGAGACATTTGTTGAAGCACTAACCCACAGATCGTATATAAACGAAGTAAAAGACCCTAATCTTAAACATAACGAAAGATTAGAATTCTTAGGAGATGCAGTATTAGAATTGTCTGTTACCAAGTACTTATTCAATAACTATCCTGAATATAACGAAGGAACTTTAACAAGTTTTAGAGCCGCCTTAGTAAAGACAGAAAGTTTAGCATTAGAAGCTAAAAAATTAGATCTGGGGGAGTATATATTAATGAGCAAAGGAGAAGAAGCTACTGGAGGCCGACAAAGACCATACATATTGGCAAATACAATGGAAGCTACTATAGGTGCAATTTACTTAACCTTAGGTTTTGAAGAAGCAGATAAGTTTATAGTAGAGAAGATTTGCTACAAAATAGAAAGCATAATAGCTGAAAGATCTGACCTAGATGCAAAATCAAAGCTCCAAGAGCTATCGCAAGAAAGAGTAAAAGTTACACCAACCTATAAATTAATTAGCTCAAGCGGACCAGACCATAACAAAATATTTGAAATGGGAGTATATATAAATGAATTTTTATTTGGCAAGGGAGAAGGAAAAAGCAAGCAGGAAGCAGAACAGGCAGCTGCTCTAGAGGCCATAAATAACTGGAAGGATTTAGAGCTCAAATATTATAAAAATTGATGACACAATAAGGTTTTTTTGCTATTATTCTAAAGCTTAAATTAGTTAGTAAAAGTAAATGGTTAAAATAAGATTATCAAGAACAGGAAAAAAGAACTATGCCAATTATAGATTGGTTGTTACTAATAACAGAGAGAAAAGAGATTCTAAAGTTATTGAATACGTAGGCTTCTACAATCCTCATAACAAGGAACTGAAATTAGAAGCTGAAAGAATTAACTATTGGTTAGGTGTAGGTGCACAACCAAGCGATACAGTAAGAAATATGTTAGTAAGAGGTGGGATTTTAAAGAAACCAGAATTTAAGAAAGAATTTAAAGGAAAACCAGGAAAAAAAGCAGAGGAGAGAAATAAGACTCAGGAATAAGAAAAGACTAAAAAAAAGCCCTTTAAGGGCTTTTTTTTATGCCTATAAATCCACATTAGAACTACGCGAATATAAACTAGAAATTACTAGGCTCAATTGAGCTAGTTGAACCTGATCTAATTCTAATGTACTCCTCCATAAGCTCATTTAGCTTAGAATCAATTGGTACATTTATATAAAGATTCCTTAGATTTGTACTATCTAGAGTATTAAACTGATACTTTACAATATTAATGTTTAATTCCCATATTTCTTCATTACTCTGAGATAATTTCATTTCTTTTACAATAATAAAATCTTCTACAGAGTTTAATGCTTGAATAAAATTTACAATATTAGGATAGGTTCCTTGTACTGTAAATATAAAGGGGACCTCTTGTAGCAGAATAGGAGAAGCTTCATCCTCTTCTTGAGTTTCGGATTCAGTATTCGCTTCACTTAATCTTTGGCTAATTATATTTAAACCATTAGCTATCATTAAATTAGATATTCTATCTCTAAATCTAACTACTTCTGTATTTCCTAAAGGAGCAATACCATCAATTACAGATAATTTCTGAACTATAGAATTATACTGGCCAGTTAAAGCGTCTAAAGTGGCAAACTTTTGATTATTCTCAGCAATCTTTGCATTATTGGCAGAGATTGTATCGAGGCTAGTGAATATCTCGTTAATCTTAGGAATAGTTAAAAGTAGAAGTATACCTACAAAAAAGGCTACTGCAAATAACGGTATAACATAAAGTCTTATATACTTTATAGTTTCTTTATTCTTTTTTTTAGTATTTTCTAAACTAAATTTATCTTTCATATATTAATTAACGAGAACGAAATTGTAGCATCAACACTATTACTATTTACTAATATACTCCTTGCAAATACATCCTTAAGCTCTTCTTTCTTATATAAATAATCAAGAAGACTACCTACAGATTCAACATCTGGTGTACTAAAAGTTAATACAAATTCTCCAGTAGCTTCTCTAGAATAAGTCCTAATCTGAGTATTAAAGTTATCAGATGTAATTTGAGCACTTAGATCTAATAATTCGGTCAATTTTATGTCCTTTTTTAATACAGGTTCCAGTAATTCGCCTTTAGTAATTAACTCACCATTTATTCTTTTAATTTCTTCATAATTCGAGAATGAAGTCTCTTGAGTTGCAATTTGAGAATTAGTTAAATCAATTCTTTGATTTATAACAAAAGTTTGCAAAAGATTTAAAATAAAGAAAATAAACATTGCAAAAAATACCAACAGAAAAGAGTAGAGGATTGAATTATCCCTTTCCTCTAAAACAACTATTTCCTCTTTAGTTTTAGGAGGTACTAAATTGAATTTAAAGACTCTTGTCTGATCGTAATAATTTGAATCCATATTATAGTATTCCTTTTAATGCAAGTCCTAAAGATACATTAAAACTACTAAGATGTACATTTTGTAATTTTTGACCTAAAGTAGGATCTTGTGCAAAGTTAGCTACAGGATTTGAATTAACAACAGGTAAATTCAGCTTAACCTGTAAATATTCATTAAATTTCAATAAATCAGATCCGCCTCCACTAATAAAGATCTGACTAATACCTGTTCCTCCAATTTTTTCTTTGTAATAAGACATAGTTCGTTGTATTTCTGCAGAAATAATTTGCAAGATTGGTTCTACTGATCTTGCAACTTTTCCCTCCATCTGAGCTGAATCTAAACCATAAGTAATCTTGTATTTTTCTGCCTGCATCATGTCAACACCTAGATCTGAAGAAATAACTTTTGTAATAGCATTTGAACCCGTACTAATTGTTTGAGAGAACATTACTACACCATTCCTGCTTAATATTACATTAGTACTTTCTGCCCCCATATCTACAATCATAATGTCTTTTGTTGCAAATTGAGGGTAGTTATATACAACCATTCTAGTCAAAGCTAAAGATTCTGTTTCTACAGCAAGTAATGAAATCCCTGCCATTTCCATTGCATCTAAATATCTCTGAATCAATTCTTTTGGAGCAGCAACAACATACCAGTTGCTGAATTGATTCCCATCTACTACTTTTTGATCAATTTCCAAAAATGAAATATTAACATCTTCTAAGTTCATAGGGACTAAAGGTTTTAAAGCCCATTGAATAGCTTCACTAACTTCAGATTCAGAAACTTTAGGTAAAGTTATTAATCTAGAGAACACTGCACTTTCTGGAACTGACATTACACAATTTCTTGATCTAATACCTGCATTCTTGCAAGCTTTATTAACCTCATTTGCAAGAGATTGAATTCCATTGTCAGAATCGTTGTTTAAAAGTCCTACAGAGGTTGGAGTAGAGCCAATCGCTAATAGCTGAGCCTGATTACCAGTCTTTTTTACTTCTGCTAACTTGATAGAAAAATGTCCTAAATTCAAACCAAAAAAATCAGGTATTACTGCCATATGAATATAAAAAAATTTAATCCATTACCATTGTAAACAGCTTTTGAAACAAGTTAAAGGGTTAAGGACCATTTTTTAAAATTCCATTTGTTAAAAGTGAAGCATCTAGGACACTATCTGGCTGAGGAGATAATGGAATTTTAGTCTCAATATTAGCTACAGGTGTTGAATCGCCTCCGTTTACGTTATAACTTTTAGAGGTAAATTCTCTAATTTGGTTAGGTAAACCTCCACTTGTAGCATTTGCATTAAATAAAACACTATCGTATTTATCTTGCATTCTAGGAGTAATACTTAGTGTTACAGTTGTTCCTGAAAATGCAGTACCACTCAATGTTAAAGTTTCAGAAAGATTTATTGCAACCGAAGTAGCATCCGCTCTGGTTGGCATATCCCTAAAATTAAATGGGTGAATTCCTGTTAAATCATTGTATGGTTGATCACTTATAGCAGCGTAGGAATCATAGATATAAGTTGGGTCGTAAACATCTCTTATAATTTGTAATGCTCCTGAAGCGTCTCTATATGTAAGGGCAAATTCAATAGCAGCATTTTTATCCCAGAAGAATTCAATTGTACCTACATAACCATTTAAATTTATATCAAATGTTCTATCTTTATAAATAGGAAATTGATTTACTTTATCTGTATCCTTAACAACAATCTCTGTGTATAAAGGAACTGTACTTAATTCTGTACTAGTAGCAGTACAAGTATAAGAAACATCTCTTCCTGCAGTTGTAGGTGTTGTGCAGGATAAATCTGTAGGAGAGTTAAAAGTAGTGGGAAGAGTAGAGATATCTGTATTTGGACTAGCAAACTTATCTAAAACCTTTTTTAACTGAGTTTCTGATGTGTTGTAAGCATCTTCGTATTGTTCATTAGAAGCAACTTGTTGAATATCTCTATTTACTAAACCTACTAAACTTACTGTAATTATTGCAATAACCGTAAGTACTAAAAGTGTAATTATTAAAATTTGTCCTTTTTGTGTTTTCATAATTAAAAGTTTCTAGTAGATACAGAAATTTGTCTTACAACGTTATTAATATTATATGCTGAATTTGTATGACTTGCATTAATTAAAATTAGAATATTTGTTTGAGCACCACTTGTACCAGTAGAATATCCTAATTGAAAATCAAAATTCTTTACATTAATTGTTGCTGAACTAATAAAGAATACTGTTTTTTGATTATTAGGGTCAAGTCTTAATTTACATATTCTGTTCCCATTTGCACTAACTGCGCCTGTAGTATCGCATTTTGTCCATAAATAACTAACTCCGTTTTGTATTAATTCACAACTATTAGATACTGTTCTACTGCCACAATTTACTATGTAATCAGTATTTCTAATATCTCTTGCTATTAAACCTGTAATGCTAGAAAGTTCTTCTCTAACAAAACTTCTTCCTAAGGATAAAATACTAACTCTTAAACTTAGAATTAAAAAGCTAAACATTACAGTTATAGCGAAGCCCATTATAGATAAACTAATAATAACTTCTAAAAGAGAGTAGCCCTTTTTTAACTTTTTTTTATTTAAAGCCTTCATATCTATATGTTACTAATGTTTCTGATTTAGATTGACCACTTAAACCATAAATAAGTGTAGTTGTAATTTTATAAAGTTGTTCATTTGGTATAACTGCAGACTGAATTTGAGTTATTTCTACTTGCTGGCAGTAGTTAAAGTTTTGACTATCTGTTAAGTAAAATGGATTATTAGGGGTACAAACATCACTGAACTGAAAAGTACCTGACTGAGTAGGAAGTGGAGAGGCAAATCTTTGTAATTCTAAAGAGTAAACTCCTGTTAAATCTTGTTTTAATGAAAAATAATAACCTCTGCCGGGTGTAAAAGTAGTAGCCCCTGTTAATACTACTTCTCCTGGTTTTTTCATTGCTTCCATTGCCTTTAATAAAATGTCACTTATTTTATCTTCTATTTCATTATTCTTAATCTCAATTCTTGTTCTTGCAACTAAGCTCATAGAGGAAACAATTGTCAAAGAAACAATAGCTAAAACAATAATAACTTCTACCAGGCTTGCTCCTTTTTTAGTTTTCTTATTTTTGAACATTTAAACTATTATTATTTAAGTTAAATTCAATAGTTCGTTTTGAACTAATTAAATTATGAGACAAGGTAATATTACAAGTCCCATTTTGACTTATAGTACTTCCAAAACTATTAACAGAATCTAAATTAGTACCAGTAGGCAAAGAAAATGTTGTAAACTTACCATTTAATTTGCCAAAACCAATACCTGCACAATTAGTATCAGGTGTAATTCTTATATCAGCTGGTAACTGCCTATAACTTAATGTAGCATCCTTTGTACACCTTACTGCAGTACCCGCACTTGCTCTAGAACATGAAGAGTTATAACAGCAGTTGAAAGAATAATATTTATTCTGAGAAAAAAACAAAACATAAAAATCTGGAATTACCCCAGTTGAAGTAGAGGAGACGGAATTATTTGCTCTGTTTTGAATAGTTTTTATTACACTTACTAGCTCAGAATAGGCATTCTGTGTTTCAGCTGTAGATCTAAAATTTATTAGACCTGTCCAGCCTAATCCCATAAGAATAGCTAACACAGCTAAAACTAGAACAATTTCAAGCATTGAAAATGCTTTTATAACTTTCATCGAATAATATTTAACTTATACTAGCTTACTATTTATAAAAATCTTAAGCAAGAATTAGAAAATATTAAAAAGTCTTAAAAAAAGATCTTTTAATACTAAACATAGTATAAACCCTGTAGATAAGAAAGGTACAAAAGGTATTAATACACCTTTATACTTTCTTTTAATTCCTACATATAAGATTGAAATTATTGAAGCAGAAATTAAAGTATAAAAAAAAGAATAAAAAATACTTGGGAAGCCTAGCATTAAGCCAATTGCTGCAAGTATATCTATATCACCTGCCCCCATTGCCCTTTCCTTAGAAACTTTTACAATAATCCAAATAAGACCTCCTCCTAATATACCTCCAATTAAATTAAGAATTGATCCTAAATTAATTAAACCAAATACATAAGATATTTCATTAGTAGATAAGACTATTTTTAAAATTAAGAAAAGGATATTAACAACAAGTGCAAATAAAAGCATTCTTTTAGAAACAACCTCAGGGATGGAAAACGAAATAATATCAAAGATAGATAAATAGAGGAGAAACAGTATAAAGAATAATAAAGAAAGTATATATAGTATACCTATTGATAAGTTAATTCTAGAAATATCAATATACTCTTGAATTCTAGAAGCAATTAATAAACCCCACACAGTAGATAAAAGTAAACCAAGATAATAATATAAATTCAAATATCTATCCTTACTTTTTACACTTAAAACAGGGTTTAAAATAAATTTAAAAAAGTCTTTTTTATTTTTAAACAAATATCTTTCAGTAAAATCTACATATGCTTGTATAAATAGAAACTTAAAGGCAATGTAGAAAAGAACGATAATTATAGATGCGTAGAAATAATTCATGAGTCTAGTATATCAAATTGCAATAAAAAAGCCCCGCAGAAGCAGGGCTTTAATTATTAACTTTAAATTTAGTTAGCTGTAATGTTGTTTGTAGTACATGCACCACCATTACCTAACTGTTGAGCAGTTCCTGCAGAACCCCATCCGCTAGACTCTAAATTAACACCCAATTGGTATGTAGAATTGCTTTTTGTATAACAATAAACTGTACCATTTTGTGTTGAAGCAGTTCCTGTAATTCCTACTGCTGTTCCCTTTAATGTAAGAGTTCTATTTGTTGCACCTGCACCAGAAATTGTTACAGTTGTTCCTCTTACCTGAACAGTATCAGGATAACCACCGTAGTCTCCATACCATGCTGCTATTTCCAAGTTAATGTTGCTTAATGCAGCTCTTCTTTCAGTATCTCTCTGAGATCTTTGAACAGATTGAATACCGAATAAACTTAAACCCATTAATACAGCAATGATTGCCATTGCTACAATAAGTTCAAGCAGTGTAAAACCTTTTTTGGTTTCCATACTTTAACAAAAATTAATAAATAAATTACGATTCAACTAACTGCCCAACTTGGAATATAGGCAGATAAACCGCTATTGCTAAAAATGCTACTAAGCCTCCTGCAATGACCATAATAAGAGGCTCCATAAGCTTTGTCAAGTTATCCGCAAGCTGCTGAACCTCTCCTTCATAGAACATTGACATATCATCTAAAATCTTATCTAATTTACCAGATTCTTCTCCAGTAGCAATAATTCTAACTAATACAACTGGGAAAGCATGATCCTCATTATATTTTGCTATTGCTAATGAAAGGGTAGAGCCTTTAATAACTTCATTTCTTGAATTTAATATAATGTTTTTAATAACTCTATTACCCGATGCATTTCCTACAATTTCTATAGCTTCAATTATCTGAATACCACTTTTAGTTAACATAGACGAAAGTCTGCAGAATTGAGCAATCTCCGATTTTTGAATTAATTGTCCAAAAATTGGAATTCTTAACTTTAACCTATCAAAAAATTCTGCACCTTTTGGAGTTGCGTAGGCATATTTATATAAGCCAAATGCAGAACCTAAAAGAATTAACATTATTATTATAGCTACAGGATTATTAAAACTTTCTCCTAAAGTAACTAAGAATTGAGTAACTGGTGGAAGTTCGCTTGTTCCAAGACTAAGATACAAATCCTTAACCTGAGGAATCATTACTGTAATCATTAAGAATACAACCACAATAATTGCAATAAATATAATTGCAGGGTAGATTAATGCCCCAGTAATTTTACCTCTTAAAGATTTTGTTTTCTCTAAATCTTTGGCTATCTTATCTAACATTTCATTTAGATTTGCACTTTGTTCTCCTGCTGCTAAAAGATTAAGATGAACATCAGATAATATTCCCCCTTCTTTTTGAAAAGCCTCTGCTAAAGTAGTACCAGCTTCAATACTCTTATAAATATTTTGTAGCTTTGCTTTTAATGCTTTTTTATCAGTTTGTTGAATTAGAATATCTATTGCTTGAATTATAGGGATGTTAGCTCCAACCATTGTAGATAATTGTTTTATTAATACTACCTTTTCATTTAATGGCAGCCCGCCTATATCTGATTGAAAGATCTTATTAATATTAACTCCTATATTTTCGGATATAGAAATTATTGTTAATGACTGACTTTGAAGATAAGCTACTAAATCCTCTTTAGTAGGGGATTCCTTTTCTCCTTCTATTCTCTGACCGCTAGCAGTTGTAACTACATATTTATAAAATGCCATACTATTGTAATAATATATCTATTTCGTTTGGATTTACACTTAAGGATTTAGCCATTTCTTTAGAAATTAACCCATCTTTAACCATCTTTACTAATGATTTTTCCATTGAAACCATGCCTATATCCGTACTTGTTTGAATAATATTTCCAATCTGGAATGTTTTTTTATCTCTAATTGCATTTCTAATACCTGGGGTAGAGAGCAGTATTTCAACTGCAGCTTTTCTACCTCCAGTAGAAACAGCTACTAGTTTTTGAGATACAACTGCTCTTAGCACAGAAGACAATTGCACTCTTATTTGATCCTGCTTTTGACTATCAAAAATATCAATTACTCTGTTTATAGTTTCTGCAGCTCCATTAGTATGTAAAGTCGCAAAAACCAAATGACCAGTTTCTGCAATCTGCAATGCTGCCTCTACAGTTTCTAAATCTCTCATTTCTCCTACTAATACTACATCAGGATCTTGTCTTAAAACTGATCTTAAGGCATTATCCCAAGAAGTAAAATCTATTCCTGACTCTCTTTGATCAACTAAACCAACACCTTTAGGAAATACAAATTCAATAGGATCTTCTAAAGTTACTATATGTTTAGGTAGTGTTAGATTTATCTGATTTAAAATTGCAGCAATTGTTGTAGATTTACCGCTTCCTGTTGGCCCTGTTACTAATACTAATCCATTAGGGAAAGAAGGGAATTCACTAATAATGTCTGGAAGTCCAAGTTCTCCTATCGAAAGAATTCTTTCTGGAATAACTCTTAAAGTAATAGAAAAGTTACCCATCTGTCTAAAGATATTTACTCTAAATCTTCTATCTCCAGAAGTATATGTTAAGTCAAATTCTTTAATACTATTTATTTGAACTTCTGGTCTATTCTTAAGTAAATCCATTACATACTGATTGACAATAGAAGGATTTAAAACTGCTGAGGAAGCAACCTCTAATTTACCGTCAACTCTAATTATTGTTCTATAACCTGGAGTTAAATGTATATCTGAAGCTTTTCTTTTAATAGCAATTTGTAAAATTTCATCTAATTGAAGGATTCCATTAACTGTTTGCGGAATCACCTCTTGTTCAATTGTAGGAGTAATAGTTTCTACATCTACCTTAGGTGTTAATTGTGGCTGTACAGGAATTTGTTCCACAGTAGGAATAATTTCTGGCTGAACTAACTGTGTATTTTCTACTTGTTCCACAGGAGCAGTTAAATCCTGGCTTGGACTAACTATTGGTGAAACACTTGTTTCTAAGATAGACTCAGGATTAGTTGTAGAGTTACTTGTTTCTGCTAATACAGATTGAATATTAGTTAATTCTTCTGGACTAGCTAAAGGAGGTAATTCCTCTTTTACATCTAAAACTGGAATTACATTATTAATTTTTGAATCAAAATCTTCTTTAATATCTTTACTTGAAGTAACCTCATTATTTTCTAAAGGAGCAGAGTACTGTTTTATTTCATTAACATTCACTTCTTGCATTGCTGGTAAGGGAGAAGGAAGATTTACAGGGATATTCTGAAAATCTGTTGTTGGTATAACATTGTTTTTAGGATCGGTTGTATTGTTTACGTTAATCAAAGGCATATTAAAGAAATTTGTAACTTTAGTACATTTAACTATATTTAAAGACTTGTTACAACAAAATTGAATAGAATTTACTTTCTTTTCTACTCATTCTTTACCCTTAGAACTTCTTCAATAGTTGTAATACCTTCTAGTGCTTTAATAAAGCCATCCTGGACCATAGTTATCATACCTTCCTGAATTCCTAGTTGATTTACTTCACTAATTGTTCCATTGTTCATTATAGCCTTTGAAATATTTTCGGACATTTTCATAGCCTCGAATATACCAGTTCTTCCGGTATAGCCTGTATTATTACATTTCGGACAACCCTTTGGCTTATGCAGGGTAACTGAAGTTGTTGTTTTATCGAAGTGAAGTTTTAGTTTGTGTTCATTGTCGTAAATATTAAAACCATTTAATACATCTAGAGATTCGTGTAATTTGGACATAATTTCTGGAGTAGCTTCATATGGCTCTGAACAATCACACAAAGTTCTTACAAGTCTTTGGGCCACAACCAAATTTACTGTTGAAATTAGTAAGAATGGTTCAACACCCATATCTACAAGTCTTGTAAATGCACCTGCTGCACTATTAGTATGAATTGTAGATAAAACTAATCTACCGACCAAAGCAGCTTGTACCGATAGAGCAGCAGTTTCAGCATCTCTAATTTCTCCAACAAGAATAACATCAGGGTCTTGTCTTAAAAAAGATCTTAATCCACTTGCAAATGTAAGACCTACCTCTGGATTTACCTGTACCTGATTAACTCCATCTACTCTGATTTCTACAGGATCTTCTAAAGTTACAATATTTACTTCTGGTGTATTTAGAATCTTTAAACAACTAGCTAATGTTTGAGTTTTACCACTACCGGTTGGTCCAGTTACTAAAATAATGCCCTGAGTTCTTTTTAATGCATCTTTTAATTTAGCCAAACTAGTACCTCTTATACCAACTTGTTCAAGATTCATTACAGTTTGAGATTTTTGTAAAAGCCTCATTACAATTTTCTCACCATAAATACTTGGCATAATTGAAACTCTTACATCAGCAATGTTATCTCCACTTTTAACTTGAAACCTTCCATCCTGAGGAACTCTATGTTCATCAATTTTTAAATTAGAAAGTATTTTAATTCTAGATACTAATGGGTTAAGTAATTTTTTAGGAATTGTTAATTTTTCTGATAGTACACCTCTAACTCTAAATCTAACAGAAACTTTCTTTTCTCTTGGTTCAATATGAATATCAGAAGCTTTATTATTAATTCCATAGTCCATTATCATATTAACAATCTTGATAATCGGAGCCTTATCTATATCTTGCCCAATTTCACTATCTTTATAACTAGCACCAAGATCCAGCAATGTGTCATCGCTAACCTCTTCTAAAGCCTGACCAACTTCTTTATCGATTTGTGCACCATATTTTGTCTCAATTATATTTTGAATTTCTTCTTCTGTTGTATAGTAAGACTGTATCCTTTTTCTTAAAATAGATTCCAAATACTTAATCTTTTGCAGATCCAAAGGATCCTTCATTGCAACCTTAATAAAATTAGGATTCTCTTCAAACGCAATTGCCAAACTAGATTTAGCTGTTTCTAGTGGAATTTTATTTAATACATCAATAGGAATATCTAGATCTAATAATTCTACATATTCAAAACCTCTCATTTCTGCATAAGTCTTTGCAATATCCTTAGGGGAGAGTATGTTGTGAGAAACTAATAAATCTTCTGGAAGTTTATTAGTGTTTACAGCCTCAAACTTTAAAGAGTTATACTGATCTGGATTTATTAATCCTTTTGCAAGTACAGCATCTAAAATATTATTAATGCCAGGAGTATTTAAAGCTGAGTTACCCATTTATTCTATGATTACTGTTAAAATTGATATATCTAAATCATTATATACAAATTTAAATTTAAGTTAAGAGTAATTTGTGAAATATCAATCAGTAATAATAGAAAGCAATACAGTAAGCATTGACGAAGTTAAGAATATTTTAAGTAATAAGTTTTCTACTCCTGATATTAGTGATTTAAATATAAAAGTTATTGAAAAACCGGATTCAAAGGAGAGTATAGGAATAGCAGAAGTAGCCGACCTAACAGAATGGGCATTTAGAAAAAGCAGTGAGTTAAGACTAATAGTAATAAATAACGCAGAACTTTTAACAGATCAGGCACAAAATGCATTATTAAAATTAATAGAGGAGCCACCGGAAAATATATTAATTACACTAATTACTAATAACGCAAATTCAATTCTTACTACAATACTCTCTAGATGCTTAAGAATAAGGACAGCGCAACAAAACAAAGAGATAGATATTACAGAAGCTTTAAATTTTATAAACTCCAACTACTTGGAAAGAGGAAGAATAATAGATAAAATGTTTAATAATGATCTTACTAGAATTCAAGCATCTAAATTTGTTGAATCAATTTTAAAAGCAAAATTAACAAAAAAAGATGCAAAAAATTTTGATGAGATTAGAGGTATATATAAAGGTATAAAGAGAGGAACAAACCTTAAATTGTGCTTTGATTATCTAAATATTTTATTGAATTAATTATGAAAAGATTATTTTTTTTAGTGTATGCATGGGGTAGTACAGCTTTATTTGGATTTTTAATTTATTGGCTTGCAACTATTCCTAATTTCCAAACCGGAAATTCCATGAGCGATGATTTAATAAAAGTTATTTTTAGAATGGTTTTATATGCAATCTTATTCATTCTTTTGTATAGATCAATTATCCTTACGCTTAAATCCACAGTAGAAAGATTAGCAAGTTTTAAATCTAGAGGAGAAAAAGCTGAAGATGCTGAGTTTGTACTTATAATTGAAACCCTAGTTGTAATACTTTGTATGGTCCTTTGTACTACATTTGCCTTCTTTGAAGAACATACTCAATTATTTACATCAGGAAGAAATGGATCTGAATCATTTCTAGTTGAAAGTAATGGAGAATATTTTAAATCAGAAACAGTTTCTCCACTAACAAATTCAACTTATGTAAACCTTAATGCAATAAACGAATCTAATAAAGATATTCTAATAAGCATTCTTTCCGTTTTACTGACTGGTATGGTAGCATACAGTATGCCAGTGATAGGAGAACTTGAATTGGCAATAAAACATAAAATCCAAAGAGAAATGAGGCAAAGAAGGAATGATTAAGCCAGTATTGGAATAACCCCTTAAGGTCCCTCTAAACTTAATTCTTATGGTAAAATTTAAAATATTTTCGGCTTGTTAATGTAAAAACACTATGTCTGACTCTCAATATAACGCGTCCAATATCACCATCCTTAAAGGCTTAGAGGCTGTAAGAAAAAGACCAGCCATGTATATTGGTGGTACTGACGAAGTTGGATTGCACCACTTAATCTGGGAAATTGTAGATAATGCAATAGACGAAGCTCTAGCGGGTCATGCAAATACAGTTGGTGTTGCAATAAATAAAGATGGTTCTGTAACTGTACAAGATAATGGAAGAGGAATTCCAGTAGATGTACATCCTGTAGAAAAAGTTTCTGCACTTGAAATTGCTGCAACCGTATTACATGCCGGAGGTAAATTTGATAAAAATACTTATAAAGTAAGTTCAGGTTTACACGGTGTAGGTTTATCTGTTGTAAATGCTTTAAGTGAATGGTGCGAAATCCAAGTTTATAAGAATGGAAAAGTTTACGAACAAAAATACAGAATTGGTGTTCCAGTTGAACCTGTAAAAGAGGTGGGTAAAACTAAACTAAAAGGTACTAAAGTAACTTTTAAACCCGATGCAGAAATTTTTAAAGTAACAGAGTTTAACTATAAAACAGTAATTACTAAATTAAGACAACACGCTTACTTAAATGGTGGTATAAAATTCGAACTAACAGACAGTAGAGAAAATGGAGATAAGTACTATGCGTTCTTATTTGAAGGTGGATTAAGATCTTATGTACAGTACTTAAATAGACATGAAAAAACAATTCATCCTAATATTTTCTATACAAAAAGAAATTTAGATAATATCGATGTAGAAGTAGCATTGCAGTATACAGACGATATTCAATCATCTGAATATTCCTTTGCAAATAATGTATTTAATGTTGATGGAGGTACTCATGTTTCTGGATTAAGAACTGCTATTACCAAAACAATAAATAATTACCTAAACGAATACGGTACAGAAAAAGAAAAGGATTTTAAATTAAGTGGAGATGATGTTAGAGAAGGATTAACAGCTGCAATTTCTGTAAGATTAAGCGATCCCCAATTTGAAGGTCAAACAAAAGGTAAATTAAATAATTCAGAAGTTACAGGGGTTGTTAGAAAGATAGTAGAGGAAGATTTAAGAAACTTCTTAACAGAAAATCCTAAAGATGCAAACTCTGTAATTCAAAGAATTGTATTGGCTTATAAAGCTAGATCTGCTGCAAAAGCTGCAAGAGAAGCTGTAATTAGAAAGGGTGCATTAGAAGGTGGTGGTTTACCAGGAAAATTAGCTGACTGTGCTACAAAAGATCCTACAATTAGTGAATTATTTATTGTAGAAGGAGATTCAGCAGGCGGTTCAGCAAAACAGGGTAGAGATAGACATACACAAGCTATTTTCCCTTACTTTGGGAAACCTATTAACTCCGAAAAATATAGAATTGATAAAGTATTAGCAAATCCATCTATGGGAGATTTAATTAGAGCTTTAGGTGCTGGAATAGGAGAAACATTTGATTTAAGCAGATTAAGATACCATAAGATTGTATTAATGTCTGATGCTGACGTAGACGGTGCTCATATTAGAACTTTAATGTTAACTCTATTCTTTAGACATATGAGAAAGATTGTTGAGAATGGTTATGTATATATTTCTCAACCACCACTGTATAAGGTAGTATTTTCAGCTAATGACAGTGTTTGGATTAAAGATGATACAGAATTAGCAAAATTATTAAAAACAAGAAAATCAACTAAAGCTCCAAGTATTCAAAGATTTAAGGGATTAGGAGAAATGAACCCAGATCAATTATGGGAAACAACAATGAATCCTCAAACTAGAGTATTAAAAAGAGTAGTTATTGAAGATGCTGAAGAAGCAAGTAGAATGTTTGATGTTTTAATGGGTGAAGAAGTTATGCCTAGAAAGAAATTCATTGAAGCATATAGTAATGAAGCGGATCTAGATATTTAAAGTTAATTAAGAAATATGGAAGAAACCAATACAACAATTACTACAACAGATGCAAATACTTATACTGAACCAAATCTAGTTAAACAGGATATAGTTTCTGAATTAAAACAAAGCTACATTGACTACGCAATGAGTGTTATTGTTTCTAGAGCATTGCCTGATGTAAGAGATGGTCTAAAACCAGTACAGAGAAGAATTATGTATTCAATGTACTCTAGCGGCATTCTACCAAGTACACCATATAAAAAAGTAGCTAGAATAGTTGGAGATGTGATGGGTAAGTACCACCCACACGGAGATGCTTCTGTAGCAGATGCATTAGTAAGAATGGCACAAGACTTCTCTATGAGATATACACTTGTAGACGGTCAGGGAAACTACGGTTCAATTGATGGTGACCCTGCAGCTGCAATGAGGTACATTGAAGCTAGATTAGAAAAACTAGGTCATGAAATGCTAAAAGGTGTAGAAGAGACCGTAGATTTTGGACCAAACTATGATGGAAACGAAATAGAACCTCAGGTACTTCCAGCTGCTGTACCCAATTTACTTTTAAATGGAGGGGAAGGTATTGCTGTAGGAATGGCAACAAAGATTCCTCCTCATAATTTAAATGAATTAGTTGGTGCACTAGTAAAAATGGTTGATAGTGGCAATACATGGGACTTTAATGAATTAAACGATGCTAAAGTTGATTATAAAGAAGCTCTAAAAAGAAGAGAGGAAATAGCTAACTTACCTAAAAATAGATTCCATAGATTTAATACTCAACTAGAAGTTAAGGACTTACTAACAGAAATTAAAGGACCAGATTTCCCAACAGGTGGTCATATTTATAATGCAAAGTCTATTTCTACTGTTTATGAAACGGGTAGAGGGGCAGTATTAATGAGAGGTGTATCCGAGATTGAAGAAATAAAGGGTGGTAAGTTTAGAATAATAATCACTCAATTGCCTTATCAAGTAAATAAAGCAATGTTAATTACTAAGATTGCTCAACTTTATAAAGATAAAAAAATTGAAGGTATTTCTGATTTAAGAGATGAATCTAATAAACAAGGAATTAGAATTGTTATTGAGTTAAAGAAAGATGCAAAACCAAAAACAGTTCAGAATCAATTATATAAATATACTGAATTACAAAAAAACTTTAATGTAAACATGTTAGCCTTGGTAAATAATGAACCAAGATTATTAAGTATAAAAGAAGTTTTAGAATTGTTCTTAACTCACCGACAAGAAATAGTTATTAGAAGAAGTGAATACGACTTAGCAAAAACTAGAGAAAGAGAACATATATTAGCTGGTTTAATGATTGCTTTAGACCATTTAGATGAGGTTATCAATCTTATTAGAAGATCTAAAGATGCCGATACTGCTAAATCAGAATTAATGAGTCAATTTAAATTAAGTGATATCCAGGCTCAAGCAATCTTAGATATGCAACTTAGAAGGTTGGCTGCCTTAGAAAGACAGAAAATTGAGGATGAATATAATGAGGTATTAAAAAGAATAGAAGACTTACTATTTATTTTAAACACACCTTCTAAAGTATTAGAAATAATAAAAGCTGAGTTATTAGATGTAAAAGAAAGATTTGGTGACAATAGAAAAACAAGAGTATTTAAAGGAGATGTTGATGAATTTAGTGAAGAAGATTTAATCTCTAAAGAACAAACCTTTGTAACTATAAGTGCTCAAGGTTACATAAAAAGAGTAAAAGAAGATACGTATAAGGCACAAAAAAGAGGCGGTGTTGGAGTTAAAGCAGCAACTACTAAAGACGAAGACTCAGTAAGGCATGTATTCAGTTGCAGCACCCATGATGAGATACTATTCTTTAGTAATTTAGGTAAAGTTTATTCACTAAAAGTTTATGATATCCCTGAAGCTTCAAGAATTGCTAAAGGTATTCCATTAGTAAACTTAGCTAACTTATCTCAAGGCGAATTAATCACTTCTGTACTAACTAGAAGTTCATCAGGAGCAATTTTAGACGAAGAAATACTTCAAGAAGGTGAAGAAAAAAGAGAATCACAAGGGAAAAATTATAAGTACTTATTTATGGCGACTAAAAAAGGTACTGTAAAAAAAACAGAAATTAAGGAATTCGATAATATAAGATCGAATGGATTAATTGCAATAGCTTTAACTAGCGATGATGAACTAATTTGGGTAAAGCCTACAACTGGTGAAAGTGAAATTATATTAGTAACCAAAGAAGCTAAGTCCATTCACTTTAAAGAAGAAGATGTAAGAGAAACCGGAAGAGCTTCTCAAGGTGTTAGAGGTATTAAATTAAAGTCTTCTGATGAAGTTATATCAATGGATGTTGTAAGAAGCAAGGAAGAATTTATGCTTACAATATCAGAAAATGGTTTTGGTAAAATAACTCAATTAGAACAATTTACAGTACAAAATCGAGGTGGATCAGGTATATTTGCAGCTAAGGTTAATAGTAAAACTGGAAATCTAGTTATTGCTAGAATCTTAGATCATCCTCAAAAAGAATTGTTAATTATTAGTGCTAAAGGTCAAGCTGTAAGAATACCAACTAATGAATTGCCTTTAAGAAATAGACAAACTTCTGGGGTTACATTAATGAGAGTTAAAGATGGAGATAAAGTAACTGCAGCAACAATCATATAAAAAGAAATGCATAAAAGTACTAAAAGGCACCTATAAAACGGTGCCTTTT
>CAYPVU010000041.1:0-43001 GCA_964414295.1 uncultured Candidatus Saccharibacteria bacterium
GTTTCTGAGGAAGTAAGTTCTAACAGATTAGTATTAATATATATTATAGTTCCTAGAAATGTAGCATAAAAGGTTGTAACTAAACCTCCAATCATTCCACCGACAGCAGTTAATACAACTACTAAAATTGAAGTTAATGAAAATACCTGAAGCTCTATCCTTTGGTCTATATAAGAGACCCTTATTACATAAAATAAAGATACTACTATAAAAGGCAGGAGAAACTTTGTGAAAGCCAGTTTAAATAACTTGATTTTATTATTTAAAGGGTTATCTAACATCTAAGAAATTATAGCAGTCTTAAGTTGTTTTTTTTAGAAATTTAGCAATACTTAAGATAACAACTGCTCCAGCAAAAGAAATTAAAATTGCTCCAATTATATTTGAACTTTCCAGCCCCAATAATCCAAAAAGTAGTCCACCTACTAATCCTCCTATTAAACCTAGCAATGTATCTCCAAGTAATCCATATCCTCTTCCTTTTACAAAGTTTCCTGCTAACCAACCTGCAATCAAACCTACCAGAAGGGATATAATTAGATTCATTTTTTATAGGTAATATTTAATTGCTGTATTATATGAATTCCATGTAAACTACTATTAAGTTTTATGTAAAGGAATTGTAAAATAATTAATAAGTCTTTGTAATTTAAGTTTTGTACCATATAATACAACTACTTATGGAAGGTACTAAAGAAGTAAACAAAAAAGATCTACATAATTTAAAATCTAGTTTAACCGCTATATTAGGTTATCTGCAGCTAATTGAATACAAAGTAAAAGCTGTAAATCCCGAAGAAAAAGAAAAGATTTTAGATTTAGTTAAAAAAGCTACTGAATCATCAAAGCATTTAGAAGACCAAATTAAAACAATGGAAGGAACTAAAGAACCTTTAATGGATCTTTAATCCTCATTTGTATCCATTATTCTATATCCGTATCCTCTTATAGATCTAATATAATCTCCATTCTCATCATTAAGTTTTTTTCTTAATTTACCTATATGTACATCAACTACCCTAGTGTCTACTTCCGATGAGTAACCCCACACTGAAAAAAGAATCTTATCTCTAGTACAAACTCTAAACTTATTAATCATTAAGTAATGTAAGAGTTCAAATTCTTTAGAAGTTAGTTCAATCTTTTCTTCACCTTTTTTTACTTCCATAGTATCTATATTTATTACTAAGTCTCTGCACTTAAGTTCAGAAGCGTTAGATTTACTTAGCAAGTTCCTAATTTTAGAATGTATTCTTGCAATTAATTCTTCTGAATTAAATGGTTTAGTAATATAGTCATCTGCTCCGGCCTTTAAACAGGCAATTAATGAATCAGAAGATTTGTCTCCTTTTAAAACAATAATTGGAACATCTACATCTGAATATGTTTTTCTAATATTTTCGGTGATTGTTTTTCCATGTATATCTTCTAAAAAAAGATCTACCAGAACTAAATTAGGCTTATTAGCGTTTAAATATTTTAAGGCTTCAATTCCGGAGGTAAAAGTTACTGTTTCTGCCTCTAGTGAGTTTGATATTAATTCTTTTAAAAAACCTAGTAATTCTACATTATCTTCAATAATTACGATTTTGGGTATCATTGTTGATATAGTTAATAACTTTTGATTTAAAGATATCAATGTCGAATGGCTTTCTTAAGTAGTCAGAAACCTTTAATTGTTCTTTTACTTCAGAAAGATTTGCAATTGCTGACATTAATATAATCGGCATGTCTGGATGAGACGATTGAATTTCTTTAATTACATCATCAGCTTTAACTTTTTTAAGCCAGTAGTCTATAACAAGCAGGTCTACTTTATTTTTAGCTACGATTTCTCTTAGTGAGACATCATCAGTACATGTAAGTACTTGAATATCTAAATCCGAGATTATCAGTTGAATTAATTGCAGTAAATTTTTATCGTCTTCGCAAACAACTACCGTCATTGTACTTTTTTCTAAAGAATTAACTTAATATAAAAAATAAAATAAATTTTGATAGAATTATAGTCTGATTGTGTAAAAATTTTGTAAAAAATGGAGGATTTGTAAAGATTTTCTAAAGAAGTAATAAAGTGCAGTTTACTAAAATGTAAACTGCACTATAGTTTTAGTTTATTTTACATCAACACCGCCGAATACAGCATTTCCTCTAATTTCAATGATTTTTGCATCTTCTAAACTAGATCTTCTAGACTTATCGCTAAAAGCTCCAAATAAGCCTATTCCATTATTAATTACACCTACATTATCAGGTAGTAAAATTTCAACACCTCCAAATATAAGATTGATTTCGATTACAGATTTATCCTTGATTTTAGCATCTCTTAAATCAAGTTTAGATCCTCCAAAAGCTACATTTATTGTTGCTCCCGAAAACTCTCCCTTTACTAATTTTTCATCACCCCAGAATACTGCGTTTGAATCTATAAAACCCTGCTCTACAGAGGAAGACATAGTTTTATAGTCTTTTTTACCTATTAAAATAGAAACACCGGCAAATACAATAAATAATGGCCATAAATTCCAGACCGAGAATGGCAATATTCCAAAGTTAGATAGTTGTAAAAGTATTCCAACCGTTAGTACAAATAACCCTGGAACTAAATTCCTTCTATTGCTTATTAAAATGTAGATCCCAAATGCTACAACTACTAATGGCCATAGTCTGCCTAATCCTGAATGAATGCCGAATTGACCTAATAACAAAACTATTCCTACCATAACTACTAGTCCACCTAGTAAGAATCTTGAAAAACTCATATAAATTAATTAATAAATATTATTCAGTAAATAAATTAATATTGCCGCTTGTAACGTTTACTATAACATTAGTTAATTGATCAGAAACTTCGTTTACATTAATAATCCCATTATTATCGTTTACAGTTTTTCCATCTATTCTTATATTTCCAGATGTCTTTGAATAATTGATTCTTAACGAAACATTTTCAGGCAAAACTAAATCAATATTCCCAGATGTAAGTTCTATATTAATAGTTTCTGGTGATACCTTAGAAAGATTTGCACTTATATTCCCTGAAGTCTGTTCAAGCAATAAACTCTTTAGATCTAGTTTCTCTAAATTTACTTTTCCATTTCCTGATGTCATTTTTATGTTTAAATCTGTATTTAGGTTTGTATTGCCAAGGTTATAAGATAATTTTGCTGGAGTAGTTAGAAGCCTAAATTCATCGTTATACTTAATTCCCGTATCAATTACTACTTTAGTATCTTCAGTTCTAGAATTTAAATAAGGTTCTTGCTGATTATTGTATGTTGCTTCTAAAGAGGCAAAACTAGTTGCGGTTTCATCTTTAATTTCAAAATCTTCATTTGTTAACTCTATGTTAATTTCTTGTTGATCTAAAGCTTCTAAATTATGATTAGATAGTGGAATATTTAAATTCTTAGTTGTTCTATCTTTATTTAATGCTTCTTCTAATTCAGGAATAAAAGGCAAAGAACGTTCAAATTCACCTTTTAATCGTAAATCATTAGTATTAAGCCAAGCTGCTACTGCTAAAACTCCTACAAATACTAATGTACTTGCTATATTAATTAAAGAAGAAAGAATAAAGTTTTTGCCAAACATTATATGAAGTCCTGCAATAATAATAAATACAGGCCAAATTCTTACAAATATTAAGAAGACGGTTCCCCAGGCTGACCAAGGAATAGTATTTGTTGTATTTAATAAAAAGAAGATTCCTAGTGCTATTAAGGAGAAAGCTTCTGTAACTCGCTCTACAACAGATTTTGCAAAGCGCTGACTGTCTTTTCTGTCCATAAGGTAATAATAAAATCTATATATGAATTATTATCCTACTGATTCTAGAAGTCAATACAAATGATTACTGAATTTCTTACTATTTAAGACTTAAAGACTCAGCAATAATCTTAATTTGATCACTATAAGTTTGAAGCTCTGTAGCATCTGCAATCGTTGAATCTATATATATCTTTACCCCTTTACCGTTTAGTGTTCCAAATGCAAATACATCATATTTAGTTGCTGTATTTAATGTGTAAAGGTTAATTGTTTCAGCATCTGCTGTTTGAAGTGCTGATGCAATATATCCAGTAATACTATTATTTGTTGCATTAGTATCTATTACTATTGGTGAATTTTCAAACTTTATAACATTATTGCTTAGCCCAGGATTTAATAATGCGGCGGGGTAGTTAAAGTATAAATCAAAGGAACCGCTAACATAAGTTTTATTTCCATCTTCATTTAATGTTAATTCTTCAGTATTAGAAACTGGTTGTATATTTTCTTCGGTATTCTGAACCTGAACTTGTTCCTCTGTAGTTGGAACTGTAATTTCTATTTTATCTGTTGGTAAGTTAACATAGTTTGCATAATAAAATACTCCTGCACCTACTAATATTGCTACAATTAAAATCACAGCTACAATAATTAAATTTTTATTATTTTTTAGAATAGTTCTTTCTTCTTTTACTACATATGTATTTTTAAGGGTTGGCTGAGGCAGATTTGCAGGCATTTGTACTGTTTGATTTATAGGTAAAGAATTTGGAGCAGTATTTTGATCAGGATTCATATGTTAACTTAATATTTACAAGTTATATTATTTCTCAATTTGAAGTATTTTTCAAATATTACTTTTGGAATGGTAATATATTTAAGTTTAAAGTTTTTTTATGAATAAAATACCAATTACTCTAATAACAGGTTTCTTAGGATCAGGTAAGACTTCCCTAATAAATTACATTATAAAAACTAATCAAAAATATAAAATAGGAGTAATTCTTAATGAGTTTGGAGATGTTGCTTTAGAAAGTAATTTTTTAAAACCTAAAGATGAAGAAGTAATCGAAATCCCAAATGGTTGTATGTGTTGTGTTGCCAAAAAAGATTTTGTAGGGGCCTTAGATAAGATTATGCAATATCAGCCAGATACTGAATATATTGTAATAGAGGCTTCCGGTATATCTGATCCGTTACAAATCTTATTAACATTCTACTCTCCTCTTTTAAAAGAAAAGTTTAGATTAGATTCAATTCTATGTGTTGTAGATGCTATTAATTATGACTACACAATGGATAATTACGACATTGCTAGCGAGCAGATAGCTACAAGTGACATTATTTTAATTTCTAAAACTCAAGATTTAGAACAAAAAAACATAGAAAGAATTAAATCTGCAATTAGTGGCTTAAATTCTAAGGCAAAGATATTAGAAATTACTCCCGATCTACCTTTAGATTTAATTATGGACAATTCTAACTTTGATTATTCTAATTATAATGATACGACTGAACATGCAGAAGCGGAACATATTCACGAAAATATAACAGATTTATTCTTTAAAACAGAAAGACCTTTAAATTACAGCAAATTATTAAACTTATACAAAAATCTTGATAGTGGAATTATTAGATCAAAAGGTATTATTAACTTTAAGGATTCTCCTAACGAAAACAAAAAATACTTAATGCAGTATGTAGGTTCAAGGATTGAATTAATTTTTGAAGATTGGAAAGATGCAGAAACCCCTGTTACAGCTTTATTATTTGTTGGTAAAGATTTTAATAGAGAAAAATTATTAAATGATCTTAATTCTTGTTTAGTTTAAAATTTATATTAATTAAAGTTTATATATGCTTGAACAAATAACGGTTTTTTTATTAAGTTTACTAGATAAAGTTGGTTACCTAGGGGTAATGATTGCAACAGCAATTGAGTCTTTCTTCCCACCCATTCCTTCCGAGGTTATTCTTGTAACTGCTGGTGCATATGCTCAAACACAGCAAAGTACTTTAGCACTTATTGGTGTTGCTGTTTTTGCATCTCTTGGAAATTATCTAGGTACATTACCGTTTTATTTAATAGCAAGATATTCAGCAGATAATTTATTACCTAAATTCTTAAAAAAATGGGGAGTTTTCTTATTAATAACTCCTGAAGATTTAAAAAAAGCTCAAGCATTATTTGAAAAAAGAGGAAAATCAATCGTATTTATTTCCAGATTAATTCCAGGAATTCGAAGTTTAATTGCTTTCCCTGCTGGAGCTGCAAAAATGAACTTTACTATCTATACAATCTTTACACTTGCAGGTAGTTTCTTCTGGAATATTCTTTTATCTGCAATTGGTTTTGCTGCATATTCCAATAAAGATGAATTTTTTAGAATTCTAAAGCCTATAGAAAATATTGTTATTATTGTAATTGCTGTTTTAGCAATCTTATATATAGCAAGAGTTATTTATCAAATAAGAAAACTGCGGGCTATTCAGTCATAAATTTAAGGTATACCTCTAGTATAATAACCTATAATAAAAATTAGGTTAAAAAAGGTGTTACTTGAATTTACAACAAAAGGTATTTATTGTCCTAAAGGAAACTTCTATATTGATCCTTCTGTGGGTGTAGACTTTGCTTTAATAACTCATGGCCATTCCGACCATGCACGTAGAGGTTCTAAAAAGTATCTTGCCCATACAGACACAGTTGAAATTTTAAAGCTTAGACTGGGTAAGAAAATAAACATTGAGGGTATTGATTATAAAAACGAAATTAAAATTAATGATGTAAATGTAACTTTCTTTCCATCTGGACATATTATAGGAGCATCCCAAATAAGAGTAAGTGATGGCAATGAAATATGGGTAGTTACAGGTGATTATAAACTAGAAGATGATGGAATTTCTCAACCTTTCGAACATGTAGAATGTACTCACTTTGTTACTGAATCTACCTTTGCAAAACCTAACTTTCAGTGGAAACCTCAACACGAAGTTTTTAGGGAAATCAATGATTGGTGGAAAGAAAATAGTTTAAAAGGAATTACAAGTGTGATTTCTGCCTACTCTTTAGGTAAATCTCAGCGGATTCTTAAAAATGTAGATGCAGATATAGGTAAGATAATAGTTCACAGTACAATAAAAGAAACTAATGATGTGGTTGAAAAACTAGGATATAAACTGCCTATCACATATTCATACAATGAAATCAATTCTTCCGATCTAAAATCAGCATTAATAATTACTCCTTCCTTTTCAACATTAAAGGAACTTGAAAATAAAGATCCTACTTATTCATTTGCACAGGCATCTGGCTGGATGCAGGTAAGATGGTATAGAAGTAACAATATAGACAAAGGTTTTGTTATTTCTGACCACGCAGATTGGAATGGGTTAATAACTGCCGTAAAAAGGTCTAAAGCAGAAAACATTTTTGTAATGCATGGATATACAACTTACTTTGCAAAGTATTTAAATAGTATTGGTTTAAATGCCAGAGCAATAAAGCCTAAAACTTTAAATCAATTGGAGTTATTTTAATGAAATCAGATGTTTATAAAAAAGTTCTACTATACTTTAAATATAAAGGTTATCAACCAGCAGACTATCAAATAAAAACCTGGGAAGAATACTTTATAGGTAATAGTCTTTTAATTAATGCTCCTACTGGAAGTGGAAAGACTGTAACTGCATTATTTGCAGATATTATTAAAAATTCACAAAACTATAAAAAGGGTCAATTAAATATCTTATGGATTACTCCGCTCCGCTCGCTTACAAAAGATATTGCTAATAACCTAGCTCAAAACTTGCATGAAGCAGAATTTGAATTTACTGTAGAAGATCGTACATCTGATACACAAGCAACAAGCAAAAAAAAACAAATTCAAAATTTACCGAATGTATTAGTTACAACTCCTGAAAGTCTTCATATCTTATTTTCTAATTATGGATATAAAGACTTATTTAATAATCTTTCCTTAATTGTAGTAGATGAATGGCATGAATTTATAAATACAAAAAGAGGTACTTTAGTGCAGCTAGCTATTAATAATATTAAATCTTTTAATACTGGTTTAAATATAATTGGACTAAGTGCAACTATAGGGAATATGGAAGAAGCTTTAGAAACTTTAATTCCAACCACTTTATTTACTAAAAAAAAGATAATAAATTCAGAATTAAAAAAAGAAATAATATTTGAAGTTGCAAAAGAAGAAGATTTAAATGTTTCAAAATTTGGACATACAGGACTTCTTTTTTTAAGATTTGTGGCTCAAAAAATAAAGGAGAATAATTCTACAATTGTTTTTACTAATACAAGGTCGCAAACAGAGTTATGGTTTCAAAAGTTATTAGAAGTTTTGCCAGAGTTTAATGATTCTATTTTTATACATCATGCCTCAATAGATAAAGAATTAAGATTAGCTGTAGAAAACTCATTAAAAAGTAATAGTGCAAAGGCTGTTATTGCAACTGCTAGTTTAGATTTAGGAGTAGATTTTAAAGGCGTAGATTGCATTATACAAATAGGCAGTCCTAAAGGTGTGGCAAGGTTTGTACAAAGAGCAGGAAGATCTGGAAGGGGTTTAGATAAAGACCCTAAAATAGTAATGGTACCAACCAACCAAATTGAATATATAGACGCCTTAGCTTTAAATTATGCAATTAAAACTAAAACTGTTGAAAGTAAACTTCCGCTTAATAAACCTATCGATGTTTTATGTCAGTATCTTGTTACTTTAGCCTGTAGTTATGGATTCAATAGAATAGAAGCTTTTAATAATATTAAAAAAGTATATTCATATACAGATTTAACAGAAGATGAATTTGATTGGATACTAGAGTTCATTACGTTTGGTGGAAGTGCATTAAAAGCTTATCCACAATTTAAAAAGGTAGAAGTTGTAAACAATTTATATAAAGTCAACGATCCTAAGATTGCAAAGAGACATAAGCTATCAATTGGAGTTATTACTGAAGATCCTAATATTACTTTAAAACTTGCGGGGAATAAAACCTTAGGAAATATAGAAGAAGGCTTTTTACGAGGATTAAAAAAAGATCAGCCTTTTGCATTTGGAGGCAGTATATATAGATTAATAGGTATAGAAGGAAAAGTAGGTATTGTTAAGAAAGCAAAATCCCTGATTAAAAATATTCCAGTTTGGCAAGGAGGTAGAATGCCGTTATCTAACGAGATGAGCAATTCAATTGAAGAGGTTCTTACTAAGTTTAATGCTGGAGAAAATGTTAACTCTTTAGATATCCTTGTTAGACAATCAAAAGTTAGTAAAGTACCAGACAAAAATAACTTTGTTATTGAAACGGTTGATTACAGAGATGGATTTTATATTTACCTATATCCGATTGCAGGAAAAACTTTGCATGATGGTTTAGCATCTTTGTTAGCATATCGAATTGGAAAGGTTTTACCATCTACATTTTCAATTGTTTGTAATGATTATGGAATTGAGCTGTTAACAGATAGGTATATAGACATAAAAAAGTTAATTGAGACTAATAATTTATTTACAGTTGAAAACTTAGATGAAGATATTGCTAACAGTTTAAATGTATCTGAACTAGCAAAACGAAAGTTTAGAAATATAGCTGACGTTTCTGGGCTTGTATTTAAAGGCTATCCAGGTGAAAGCGCAAAATATAAAAACCTTCAACTCTCTACTGAACTTCTTTTTAATGTGTTAATAGAGTTTGATAAAGACAATCTATTAATAAAACAGGCTTTTAACGAGGTTTTAGAATATGAGCTTAACATTAATAGATTAAAAGAAGTATTAAAAAGCATTCAAAGAAAGAATTTAGTATTTCTTCCTTTAAAGATTTTTTCTCCATTTGCCCTTCCAATAGTATTTGAGGGGTTTAAACAGAGTTTAAGTACAGAGACACTAGAAGATAGACTTAAACGAATGCAAATCTAGTCTAAATGCTATAATTATTCACCTAATAAAGGAGAAGGCATGTGGAAAGAATTCCTGAATACCCCCCGGACGTTCGGACCGATGAGGAGAACTTTCAGCAGATTGAAGCTGCAGAAGCAGATAAGATTCTGAATGGAAGTCAGGACGATATTGTAATTGTAGCTTCTTGCAGTGAATGGAATCCAGAAAACCTCCCATGGTTAATTAGGGAGGATGGAACTATTTACTCGAATGAAGCGGAAGGTGTCTTTGAACATCACCTGATGTCTTCTACCTTTGAAGCTGTAGAAGGAGTTACTTTCCTTTTCTATAAGCGAAGGTAACTCAATGGGGAGCTTAAGCTCCCCAAACCCTTTACAGTAAGCTAAATTTACTTCTTTTATTTATTCAGATAAGTAATATACTAATATTATCTTGATTAATTTATGGAGTATCCAAATCATGGAAACCTTTGGACGAATAGTCCAGATAGGTAATCCAGCAGCAGAAGGGTTGCGTCCAAGTGTAGATATGGAGGATTGCGTTACAATTCAATCCCAATCTGATTTTGGGTTGTACATTCTCTACTATGGAAGCAGAAGGCTTCAAGTAGAAATACCTAAAACAGTAAAGGAAGCATCACTAGTCGAGTGGAAAAGGAGATATCCGCATGGCAGTAGCAATGCTAATCTACCCTTCTGGGCAGAATGGATGGATAGTGTAGTTGAAAGCAGTCACTTCCATTGAAGTTAATCCAGACTATAACGGAAGGGTAATACCCTTCCGTTTTGCTTTTTTGTTACTCTTTGCTATCATCAGTTACCTTTCTACAATCGGAGGCATAGAGCATGTTCTATAAAATCAACGTAGTAAAGGATAAAGAAACGGGAGGAATTCTATATGTATATATTCCTCAACTTGCAGAACAGGTAGCCATAGAAGAACAAGAAGATTACGGTTTATTCTGTATCCTCCATGATACTAATATCGATGGATACGATATCCCGCAGAATCTCAAGTTCGACGCAGCCCACGAGTGGGTACGGCGTTTCCCAAATGGGATTCCAGACCAATCCTCAGATTGGATGTTTATGGCTCAGCTGGCAGCTAGCAGACTGACAGCTCGGTAAAAAAAAGTGGCGGAAAGATCTTCCGCCACTTAAACTTAAATCCTCATGATAGAATTTATAAAGCTATTAAGTTGTAGTTCTGAAACCCCTATTAATAAATATAAAAGAACATAGTTTTTATTTAAGTACCTGTAAGACAATCTACTGGGAAAATAAAAAAACACTTTTAATAAGCGACCTTCATCTAGGTAAAGCTGAACACTTTATTAATAACTTTATCCCACTACCCTATAACGTAGAAAAAGATTTGAATAGATTTAGAGACGCAGTAAATGAATTTGACGTTAACAGGATTTTAATACTTGGTGATTTATTCCATGCAAAAACAACTGTTGATAAGGAGCTTTTTAAGCAGTTTTTATTGAGTCTTAATAAAAAAGTTATTCTTATTTTAGGTAACCACGATATTTTAGATATAGATACTTATAAAGAATTAGGAATTAATAAAGTTTATAAAAGCTTAACTGAGGATATGTTTTTATTTACGCACAAACCTTTTGAGTCAGATTTAATTAATATTCATGGTCATATTCATCCAGGAATTATTTTAAGAGGAATTGCCAATCAAAAACTAAAGCTGCCTTGTTTTTATTTTACAGATAAATACTTCTGTCTTCCTGCATTCGGGGGCTTAACAGGAAAACACACAATTATTCCTTCAAAAAATACTAACGTATATATAGTTACAGATAAACTTGTAAAAAAAGTTTCTTGAGGATTATTCTTTTAAGTATAATTTAATAGTTTAAATATTAAGTTTAGTAATGAATAATGTTTTTCTTCCCCACACCCAAGAGATAAATGAATTAATTAAAACATTAGATTCTACAGAAAAAGGTTTAAGTGATTTAGATGCAAAAAAAAGACTAGAGAAATATGGGTTTAATGAAATTAAAGATAAATCTGCAAAAAGTCCTCTTTCTATTTTTATTAGTCAATTTAAAAGTATATTTGTTTACATCCTTTTTATTGCTGCAGTTATTTCTTATTTAACTGAACATGCTGCTGATGCAATCGTTATCTTAATAGTAATTTTTATAAATGCTCTTATTGGGTTTGCTCAAGAATATAAAGCAGAAAATGCAGTTAAAGCATTAAAAAGTTTAATTGTACCTACTGCTAAAGTATTAAGGAACAATGTATTAATGCAAATTGATGCTAAACATTTAGTTCCAGGAGACATAATTATTATAGAAGAGGGAGATAAAATACCTGCTGATGCAAGAATTATTACAGCAACTAACTTTAGAACCATAGAATCATCATTAACAGGAGAATCTTCTTCGGTAGATAAAGATATTAATACATTAAAAAGCGATACTCCAATTGGTGATAGAAGAAATATGGTATGGATGAGTACTCTATGTGTTGCAGGTAAAGGCACTGCTATTGTTACATCCACAGGTGAACAAACAGCAATCGGACAAATTGCATACGAGATTAAAAATGTAAAAGAAGAAAAATCCCATTTTGAGCAAATAACAGATGCTTTAGCAAAACAAATGGGAATGATAGCACTATTAGGATCTTTAATTATTTTTATTGTAGGGTATTTTATTAACCAGATTGAATTTAGAGAAATATTTCTATTTTCTATTGCCTCTTTAGTTTCTGCAATCCCAGAAGGATTACCAGCAATGTTAACAATAGTACTTGCCTTAGGTGCTAGTAAAATGGCGCAAAAGAAAGCTGTTGTAAGAGATTTAAAAGCAGCAGAAACATTAGGGGTTGTAAATGTAATTGCTACAGATAAAACTGGAACTTTAACTCAAAACGTAATGAATGTAGAAGTTGTTCAGCTGGCAAATGGAGACAAATTTAATATAACTGGTAAAGGTTGGACTACAAAAGGAGATTTTTTGCAGAATAATGCTAATGTAAATGTAAAAGATTTTAGCTCGTTAGTAAAGTTATTAAAGATATCCTACTTATCTAATAGCTCGCAAATACAATATTCAGAAGATAAAAAAAATATAATTGGAGATCCTACTGAAGCCGCTTTAAAAGTTTTAGCATCAAAATCAAAAATAGTAGAAGACTTAGAGGAGGAAATTGTTTTTGACATGAACTTTAGTACAGATAAAAAGTATAGAGCAACAATTATTAAATCTAATACTGGATATGAATTATTTGTTGTGGGAGCTCCAGAAATATTATTAAAAAGATCTGCTTACTATTTAAACAACAAAGAAGAACAACTAATTCCGCCAAAGCAACAGGAATTTGAAGATGATATTAAAAAGCTAAGCCAGCAGTCATATAGAGCTATAGGATTTGCCTATAAAACAGTTAACAGTACTTTAAATACAATTGAAGATGAAATTGTAAAAGATCTTACTTTTGTTGGTTTTGTAGGGATGAAAGATCCTGCAAGACCTGAAGCTAAAGATGCTGTACTAAAAGCTAAGCATGCTGGAATAAGAGTAATAATGCTTACCGGTGATCATAAAGACACTGCATTTGCCATTGCTAAAGAAGTAGGCATTGCGGGCAATAATGATCAAGCGCTTACAGAAGAAGATCTTTTAAATATGTCGGAAGAAGAATTTTCTTTAGCAGCAAAATCTGTAAACGTATTTGCAAGATTGACTCCTTATACTAAATTGCGTATTGCAAAAGAGCTTCAGCAGCACGGATATGTAATTGCAATGACTGGGGATGGTGTAAATGATGCACCTGCATTAAAGCAAGCTGATATAGGTATTTCTATGGGAATAATTGGAACCGATACTGCAAGAGAAGCAAGTGAAATAATCTTAACTGATGATAACTTTGCAACAATTGTAAAAGCAATTGAAGAAGGACGAAGAGTTTTTAATAATGTTAGAAGATCAAGTACTTTCTTGGTTACTACCAATGTAGCAGAACAAATAACAATTCTTTTAACAATTTTATTAAAACTCCCGTTACCCTTAATTCCTGCACAGATTTTATGGCTAAACCTAGTTACTGATGGAGTTAGCAATATTGCGCTGGCAACAGAACAAGAACATGGTACTGAATTAAAACGTGCTCCTAGAAAAAAGAATGAAGGTATATTAACAAAGCAGACAGTTTTGTTTGTATTTGCGATGTCGGTAGTAATGATGGTATTAACTTTTATTTTTTATACTAGATATTTACCACAAGGAATTGAAGCTGCTAGAACAGTGGCATTTTTGTGTATGTCATTTACTCAACTATTTAATTCTTTTAACTTAAGATCTTTTAGTAAATCTGTTTTTAGTTTAGGTATTTTTAGCAACAAGTTTTTATTGTATGGATTCTTACTTTCAGTACTGCTTAATGTTATAGCAGTATATACGCCATTCTTTAGAAGTTTACTTAGCTTTGATTATATTGAACCAATAACTGTATTTACAATTCTAATTTTATCTTCGTCTGTATTATGGTTAGGAGAAGTATATAAATTTATCTTAAGTAGACTTAGGAATTAATTGATTCTGTAATTTGTTTTATGAGTTTAAGCAGTGCATTTGCGCTATCGGGGGTTAGTGTCCTAATTCCATATCTTTGTCTTATTGATTCGTAAGCTGGGTTTAATGCAAACTGTAGAAATCTTTTAAAGTAAGTAGAATTCCATAAATACATTGTTAATAATTCAACTATATCTTCTTCTACAATACTTACTGCTGAATAGCCCTCTGGCATATTGTAACTACTGCTTCTTCTTGTTGTTCTGCTTGATTTAAAAGTTGCTAATCCTGTAAAGAATCTTTTATCTTGAGATCTTTGTGAAAGTGCAATAGAAATTAATGCTTTTAGGTTTGGATCCTTTTGGGAAAGTAGTTCATCAAATATACAGTGTACTAATTCGTGCAATAATCTATATTGAATTAATTCTTCTTGCGTAAATGACTCGTAATCAAATTGTATTTGTTCTAATGTATCTGAGCCTATCTGTTCTAAACCTAAGGATATTAAATATCTAATTTCTTCATTCTCGTAGTCTTCTATTTTATCTGTGTAGGTTTCCTCGGTATTTGCATTTGTCCGAAACCTTAGTCGGTGCTCTCTTAACAGCTTCATTACAAAGTCTTCAACTACAGGTCTAACAGTACATAAATCTAATACTATTTGAGAAGCTAAATCTTCACTATTATCTTCAGCTTTACCTTTCCAATTTAAAAACCTCATAATTAAACTATGTGTAAAAAGAAGGTCTGACTCCATAGCCAATCCATAGACCCATTGCCATTTCTAATATTTTTATCGTTTGTATATAAATTCCACATATAAGTAAACCAGTAACCGCCCATCACCGCTTGGTTCCCATTTGCAGTTTTAAACCATACTTTCTTAACTCTTAAAGAACCATCTCTTTCAAAGGATAGTGTAACCGGCTTCCCATTTAATTGATTTCTCATTCCTTGAACATACCCGCTAAATCCTCCAAATCTACCAGGATTGTCTGCAACATAATTAATCATTGTATTAATATCATCCATTGTATAGTTGTTGCTTTTGTACCCCCAGTTTCTATTGTATTGTCCTGGCATTGGTGTGGCCCATGGAGTATCATTTACTGCTCTTAAGTATCCATAAGCGGTACCATTACCATTATAGCTTTGGAACATAGTATCATTATCTGCTGTACCAAAACCCTGGTTATTATCTGCAGAATATAATGCTTCAATTACTTGTCCTCCATAGGTAATTATTTGTCCCCTAGTTTCATCTGCGGCCCATCGGGAATTTTGGGAACCATTATAAACTTGAGATCTTGCATCATTAAACATAAATCCTGAGTGATAAACTCCATATGTTCTAAAAGCAATTGCCTGTGCTTTTATTGCTTCTTCCGGCCAGCAATCCCATACATAATTAGGGTTATCAACTACATATTTACTTGGATTACTTGCTGCCTGCTCTGTGCTTCCGCATGCTTTAGCAGGTACTTCTCCCTGACCTGCTACATAGTCTTCTATATTTCTTGCTCCGTATCCATCAACATTTACAGTAGTATTTTCATAACCAGTAGATACTGTTACACCAGTATAATAAGTTGTAATAATTTCTTGTGCTGTAAATCCGTTTAGTCCCATTCCATGAGCTCCCCACTGGCTCATTCCTACCTGATGTCCTTGTTGAAAGTCATTTCCTAATCCGCATAAATATATTGTATTGTCTGCATTATTATCATCGTAAATTCCGCACCCTCCTACACTTTGTCCGCCACCTCCATTTTGCTGTGCTAATTTTGCTTCTTCTAATAATGCTTCTTTTTGTTCTTGGGTAAGTGTAGATATTGAATTCTCTATTTTACTAACATTTTCTTGAAGACTAGTAATGTTATTAGTATTGTAATAGATAATTGAATTGTAATAAGCGATTGCTTCTTCAATTTGTTTTTTTTGACTTTCTAGTTCTTGTTTTTTATTTTCTAAACTGCCAACTATAGATTCACTAGCAGATATTTGGTTATCTAACCGCTCTATTTCTCCTGCTACCTCTTTAATACCATCATCACTATATCCAAGTATTCTAGAAGATAGAAAGGTTCCCATATTATTCATTCTAGGATCATCTAAGTTTGCTGCGCTTGCAAAGTTATCCTTTTTAATTCTCCACTGCTGATAAGATGATTGAAGAGCTCCCAATTGTTCCATAATAAGCTGTTTTTTTATAGATTCCTTTAGTTCATTTTCTTGTTTCAATAATTCAAGCTGTTTAACATTTAACTCTAGTTCTTTTTGGGTTGCTTCAAGCTGAGCCTGAAGTTTAGGTAATCCTTCTTCTGCATTCTCCAAAGCATTTTTGCTATTAGAAATTTGAGATTCTAGATTAGAAATATCATTTTTTGTAGCTTCAAGTGCTGCTCTTTGCTCTTCTATTTGCTTTTGAATTTCTTGCGAAGTCTGAGCTGCGGGAGACATATTAATAAAAGGAGTAAATCCTATTGCAGCAATTAAAGCAATAATAATAATTTTTTTATAGAGATTTTTTATAGTCATAGTGCTGTAATCAGTATATAGATTTTAGGCACTTTTGACAATTTGCAGATTTAGATCTTTAAATCTATATAGGCTTCTTCAGCTTCTTCCCAGAAATTTTCGAAACTTTTAAATTTCCCATTTACTTCTTTGAATATACAATCCCTCTCCTCTTTTTTTCCTGGCCAATGATTTGTGCACTGATGATTAATACTTATTACGTCCTTACATCTATTTAGCCCCTTTAATTCATAAATTTCACCTACAAACAATTTTAAGTCTGGAATATTTTTTGCTAAATTTAATATGAACTCTATACGTTTTGAACTAATAGGAAATTTATTAAAGTGGCTGGGTTCCAATACTAAAACTTTTTGAGCCTTTTTATGTGCATGCCATATAGGATTTATATTCCACATATTAAAAAGCAATACAGGTTGTTCACTATCTATCTCTGTAATTTGGCTTTGAGGTAATTCTGTTTTTAATTCTAAATCTTTAACTAATTCCTGTAGTTCAAATGGTACTTTCATGACTCTTATTTCTTTTAAGGACTTATCTAGAAAGGTATTATACTGCTCTGCTCTTGAATACTTATTTATACTTTCTTGATTAACATAATACTTATCTCCTCCAAAGGTACCTGCAATACTTTGCCAATTCAAAGAGTTCCCGGCTATATCTCCATCTAATAAGTAATAATACATCCACTTAGAGGGATACTTCCAATGAGATTGTCCAATGTTGCAAGTTAGACTTGCAATCCACATTCTTTCTGTAAAGTGAAGATGTCCATTTGTATATAAATTATTAATAGCCCTATCTATTACTTTAATGCCTGTTTGTGCGTTAATAATACTTTTAATTAATTTATAATGTATTACTTTATCTTGAGGTTTATCAATATCATCTTCAATTATATTTTTTAAATTGCTCCAAACTTTATTCCAATACTCTTTCCAGGCTAATTCAAATATAAATGTACGACTTTCTTTTTTGCCATATCGACTAATAGCTGTATGTGCCACATCTGCAGTTGTTATAACACCATGTGTTAAATATGGAGATATATAATTAACCTTGCCATCTAGATAGTTAATTGTTTTTGAATACTCTATTGGGTTTATTTTTAATATTCTACTTTGGATAGTCTTTAAATCTGTTGGGAATAAATCTTCCATTAATGTATATTTTGAAATTTGAGTACAGTTTTAAATATACCTTATAAAGATGGTTTTTTCATTAAAAACTGTCAGGAGAAATGAACTGACTTTGTCTCACTGCCTAGCAGGCAGTGAGACTTTAAAGTTAAGAAACTTTCTTTTTAAAAAAGTAATATACAGTTAACAAGCTAGATAGTATAAAGAAGGAAAAAAAGAAATCTTCAAATGGAATGCTGCCTATTCTAAATCCTGCTATTGAAGATGTAGAGTAGTTAATCATAGATGTCATTGTCAATATTGCAGAAACTAAAATAAAAGTAATTACAGATACTAACGAAAATACGTAAAAGTTTTTACTTAAAAACACATTATTATTTCTAAAGTAACTTACAGCAATCATTAAGACACCATTTAAAAAGAATATTGTTGAAGTATATTCATAGTTACTAAAAACTACCGATAATGCAAAGTAAGTAAAAGCAAATAGATAGAAAAATGTATTATCTAGTAATATTTTCTTTTCTTTAAATTTAACAGAAATAAGTTCATATAATGCTATAGAAGCAAATCCAATTGCAAATAATAATGCTATGGATTCTATAGGAAGGTTTGCTAGTTTTAGACCTGAAGTAAATTTGCTATTAAATTGTATATCTCCTCTTTCTACTAAAAATGACATTAGTAAGGTTAGCAATAGTCCAACTATAGAAAAACTTCTTACATAATTAAATAATGCTCTTTTTAATCCTTTTTCTTTAAAATATAAATTTGCTAAAAAAGGTAAAGCAAAAATAATTACTGAAAGAGCCAGCATATAGTATTGTTGGATTTGCATAAGGAAAATAATATTTTAATAAATTAATAGCTTAATATCTTTTTAACTTACAGATATGAATTTAGTATAAAGTGTAATTTTATATACTAGTAGTATTTTTTCTTAATTTCTTTAAATTTTGTATTAGCGCAGTTAGCCTAGAGTAAATATATTTTGTTGGAATTAAAATAGGAGTTTCTTTTTTATATTCCTGATATTCAAATTTATTACTTAATTTGTTTTCTGCCTTACTAAGTATATTAAATTTAAATAGCCAAAGAATTAAGACTAAAGGGGATAGCAATGACACAATTCCATATGGAAGTGTTATTACCGCAAGGCATATGGCACTCCACTGTAGTATCTCTCCTAAATAGTTTGGATGTCTTGTGTGATTCCATAATCCTACTCTTAAAATTCTATCTTGATTTAGTGTATTTGATTTAAATTTGAATAGTTCTAAATCTGCAATAGATTCTAATAAGAACCCTAATATCCAAATTACTGCAGCCGCAATATCTAAGATTTCTAGCCTTGTAAACTGATTGTATGTTGAAGCAATTATGGCAGCTGAATTTATTAATAAAGATGCTACAGCTAAGGGTAGTATTAACTTTATAAAAATATTTATTAGAAGCTTACTTTTAAATACTTCATTAAGATTCTTATAATTTAAATCCTCTTTATTAATATTCCTAATAATTAAGTATAAAGAAAGTCTTAGACTCCAAAGCAAAATCATTAAAAATATAAAGCTTTGTTTAAATCCTGCACTTCTATTAATTGCTAGTGAGAGTAGGTAAATTACTAAAAAACTTGTAGACCATGCTAAGTTTAAATACCAGTGTTTTTTAAACCTTATGGATAGAGATAAAAAGAATGTAAAATAAAGGATACTTGCTAAGAGTGCTATTGCAAAAGTAGCTAGTATATTCATATTAAGCTAATCCTTTTCTTCCGGCATCAAAAATAAAACCTGGAACAATTTCTTCTACATATTGGTCAATTGCAGTTCTTTCAATTACTCTTAAATTCATGTCTGTTGTAGGACATACTAACCTTCCCCCATTAACTTTTAGCTGCATTTTTAGACTTTCTGGTATGGTCTGCATAGCAAACGCAATATGGATTCCATCAAAAGGTGCTTTTTGGGGTAAACCTTCGATTCCATCTCTATACAAAAAGTCTATATTTTTTATATCTGGATATTTTCTAGCATAAATAGAAGCTTGTTCCCAAAGCCACTGTACTCTTTCTATTGTATATACATGACCCTCATCTCCAGCTATAAATGCTAATATCATTGCAGAATAGCCTGTTCCTGTACCTATATCTAAATATCTGCCTCCAAATTTAGGTTTTAATAAAGCTATCATTTGGGCAATTACTGTAGGTTTATTCAATACTTCACTGTATCCAATCTCGATCTCTGTATCGTTGTAAGCTTGGGGTTTAAGTGTGTCTGGAAGAAAATCTCTCCTATCGATCCTATTTAGTGCATTTACTATTAGGGGGTCCTTTACTATTGGTTTTTTACCTAATGTTAAAACTTTGATTAAATACTCTTTTGTCCATTTAAAGACAATCCCTGTACCAAAATTATTGAGTTTCATAAAGGAGTAAAGAATTAAGTACTTTATATAGTTATAGCATACTACAAATTTAATTAGAATGGATAGATGATATAATTGATTTTGCTGAATTTAAGGCATTTCTAAATACTTTTAAAATAAACAAAATGGCACATAGCATGGAATATAAAAAGATTGTCTTACCTAATGGTTTAACATGCATTTTGTATCAAAGATCCGAAGTACATTCTGTAGATATTTCTGTAGATGTTGAGGTTGGGGCTTTAGATGAAACGTTTGAAATTAATGGTATCTCTCATTTAGTAGAACATTTACCTTTTGATGGAACAAAAGATCTACCTTCATGGGAAAAGGTAGATGAATTTAATAATAGTATTTCGGGAAGTTCTAATGCTTATACTTCTGCACTACAAACCAGCTATTATGGCTATTATCCTTATCAATACTTTGAACAAGCTCTATTTTATCTTTCACAATTAATATTTCATCCCTTACATACAGAGGAAGACCTAGCTAAAGAAAAAGATATTATTATAGATGAATTGAAAACCAGAGCAGATTCTGTAGATTTTAAAATCTATAGAAATGTAATAGAAAATAGATATGTTAACAATAATACTCCTTATAGTTTTGATGTTATTGGTACTGTAGAAAACGTAAAGAGATTTACAAAAGGTGAGGTAGCAGAACATCATAAAAAGTATTATGTACCAGAAAATATAAAAGTATTTATTGTAGGAAACTTTGAATACGATACAGCTGAAAAGTTTTTAAGAAAGTACTTTTATGATGATGTTAAAACTCTAGACTTTAGTAAAAAGCCAGAAAGAGAATTTCAAAAAACTTATCCCGATTACTCCTCATTTAAAATGGCTACAGTTCAAAAAGGAGATTTAGATCAGTATTATTTAACTTTAACTTTTCCTAGGCCTGAATTTAAAAAATCATCACAAAATAAAAGAATTAAATTACCATTTCTAACTTCTATTACTGCATCCGGACAGTATCAGCAAAGTATTTTATGGAAAAGATTAAGAGAAGAACTAGGAATTGTATATGGAGTTTCTGCCTATGGTTGGGACTACTTTAATAGAGCTTTTACAATTATTGAAACTTCCTTTCAGCCTCAATATCTAGAACAGGTATTACAAGAAATTTATGATGGAGTTAATAAAATTAAGGAAGGCAAAAGTGGAGAAAGTGTATTTAAAACAAGACAGAAGCGTATTGTTGATACAGAATTAATGATTTATGATTCACCAAGTAATGTTTTAAATTGGATTATGGATCAAGAAAATGAATTTGAATATCATAATGAGTTTTTAAATCCCTCTGAGTTTATAGAGAAAGTAAAAGCAATGGATTTTAGTGAAGTAACTGAAATTGCAAATGAAGTTTATGATTGGAGCAAAGTAAATATTGGAATAGTTTCTCAGGATGACTCTAATCAAGTTCAAACTGAATTAGATAAAATATGGAAGAAAATAACAGAAAGAAAATAAGAAAAGATGGCCAGGAATGGATTAAGTTAGATCCTTCAATAAAAATGAGTGAGCTAACAGAAAAGTATCCTGAATTAATAGAACCGTTAACTTATGACTACGGCTTACATTGTGTAAACTGTATGATTGCAGATTTTGATACGTTACAAGAAGGGGCAGTTATTCATGGTATAGAAGGAAATGATTTTGATGATATGATTAATGATCTAGAAGAAATTATAAATAACCCTGATGAACAAGACTAAGCTTAGAATTGCTGTAGTAGTACCGCATTTATTTATGCAGGATTACTATTTAAAGAATGCTATTTTTTCTCCTGGGCATTTAGCAGTAGATTTATGTAGTGGATTAATTAGCTTAGGTCATTCAGTAACTCTGTTTTCACCTAATAAAGTTACAATTAAAGATATACCTAATATAACTTCCGACTATTCTTTAATAGAAAAGGAATTAACTTCTAGAGGCTACGGACTAAACGAATTAATGGCCAAACATCCATTAACTTATATTACTTTTGCAAGGCAATTAGAAGCAGAGATTATAAATAAGGCGTATAGCATGGCTAACAGTGGAGAATTTGATGTTGTTCATATTTATATTAATGAAGAAGACATTGCAATGCAGTTTGCAAACTTGTGCAATAAACCCGTTGTATTTACTCATCATGAACCTTTCAATTTTTTAACTAGATACAGAACCTCTTTTGAGCATTTTAAACATTTAAACTGGCTTTCTATTTCTTATTCTCAAAGAAAAACTATTAGTACAGAATTGAATTGGATTGCAAACATTTACCATGGAATTGAGCCTGTAAATAATAGCTACTTAAAAAGCTTAGAATTATCTACAGAAGATTATGTAGTATTTTTTGGTAGAGTTATTGAACCTAAAGGTGTTCATTTAGCAATAAAAGCAGTAAAAGAATTAAATAAGCAAACTGGACAACAGCTTAAATTAAAAATTGCAGGTAAACACTACTCAGACCAAGATGATTACTGGCAAGAAAAAATACTTCCCTTTATAGATAATCAAGAAGTTGAGTATATAGGATTTATTAATAATGAGTTGGAACGAGATAAATTGCTATATAACTCAAAAGCAATGATAATGCCTTCTACTTGGAGTGAACCTTTTGGAATGGTAATCCTTGAATCTTTACGTTTAGGAACTCCTGTGATTGGATTTAATAGTGGAGCCTTACCTGAAATAATTAAGAATAATGTTAACGGTTTATTATCTAATATTATTTATAAAGATAATAAGATAGATGAAGATAGTACGGTTAGTGGTTTAGTGAATAATTTAAAAGAATTGCCCTTGATTAATAAGAAAAATTGTATAGAAAGCTGCAACAAGAACTTTAGTATAAAAAGAATGGTGACTGATCACTTGAATGCTTACTCTGCTCTACTATAGAAAAGCTTCTATTAAATCTTTAGCTTCACTATAATCTTTAACTTTTAGTAAATTATAGCCTCTCCCCTCGCCTTCGAACCATGTTCTTTGTCTTCTAGCATATTGTCTATGTGATATTTTTACTAGTTCTATACAATTTTTTAAATCTATATTACCCGCTAAATACTGCATTACTTCTTTGTAACCTGTACCTTGTAAAGCAACACTTGATTTTAAAAAGCCTTTTGCTAATACATCTTCTACTTCTTTAACTAAGCCTTCACTAAACATTTGATCAACTCTGTAACCAATCTTTAAAGTTAGATCTTCCCACTTATATTGGGGATATAAAAAAATATAATCATAATTTATTAACTTGCTTGTCTTATATTGGGGTGCTGGAGCTAGCAGCTTTTCTACTAATCTAACAAGTCTTCTTTTATTTAATCTGTCACTAGAATTTAATTGAGCAAATTCATTACTAAAGTTCTCATTTAAAAAAGCCGTAAGCTCACCTAAGCTTTTATTCTCAAAGTTTTCTCTGATTTTAGAATCTGTAGCTGATGTTAATTCGTAATTCTTAATAATAGAATCTATGTATAGTCCTGTTCCTCCAACAATTATGGGCAGTTTTTTTCTAGAAATTATCTCTTCAATTAAGTTAATGGCTGCAACTTTAAATTCAAATACACTATATCTTTCATCTGGATTTAAAAAACTTACTAAATGTATTGGAATATCGTCTATAAAGTTTTTTCCTTCAATTTGTTTAATACCTCCTTTATTAGTACCTATATCTAAAAACTTATAGATTTGTCTGGAATCTGCATTAATAAGTTCTCCATTAAATTCTTTTGCTATCCTTACTGCTAAATCAGTTTTACCTGATGCTGTTGGCCCACCTATAAATACTATCTTTTTCATATAAGTTTAATTATACTAAATTGAGTGTTTTTTTAATCTACTAAACATTATGAATCAGCAACTAGAACTCTTTGCATTAATCCTTCTTTCTATACTATTTGGCGCAATTCTAGGTTTAGAAACCGAAACTAGAGAAATTGAAACCAAGGGAAAAACAGCAGCAAACAAAAAAGAAAAAGAAAGAATAGGAGGTGTAAGAACATATGCAGTTTTGTCTTTATTTGGAGGAATTGCAGGAATATTTTTTACAATGCAACAGTTTGTTTTAGTTTACATATTATTCTTAGCAATCATTGGGTTAATATTGGCTGCATATGTACTAAATGTACAAATAAAGCATGCGTTTGGTTTAACAACAGAAGTTGCAGTTTTAATTGCTTATATTTTGGGCTTTTTAACAACTTCTAAACTTCTACCAATATGGCTAATCTTGGTAATTTTAGTAATGCTAATATTTTTCCTTTCTCAAAAAAGAGGTATTGGTTCTTTAATTACTAAAATAGAACACAAAGAAGTTATAGATGTTGTAAAGTTTTCTTTAATTGCAGTTGTTGTACTGCCTATTCTGCCTAATACGAATTTTAGAGTAAGTGATTTTGCTAATATATTAGGATTGCCCTTAGAAAATCCAAATGTTGGAAATATAACTTTATTAAATCCATTTAATCTTTGGCTTATTGTAGTACTAGTTTCTGGTATTAATCTGTTTGGATATTTTTTAAGCCGAATAATAGGTACTAGAAGGGGTTTGCTATTAACAGCAGCAATAAGCGGTTTTATTTCTTCTACTTCAGCAACCATATCTTTTGCTGCAAAATCAAAAACAAAAGAAAATAAAGATAATTCTATGTCTTTAGCTGGAGCTACCTTAATTGCAAATGCTTTTAGCTTTATAACAATTGCATTATTAATGTTTGTTAATAATAAAATATTCTTTTCTAAAGCAATTTGGACATTTTTAATAATGTTCGTTGTAGGAATTATTATTGGACTTTACTATTTATATAAAAATAAGAGTAAAGCAAAGAATGAAATAGCAATTAAATATGAACCTTTTTCTGTACTACCAGCATTAAAGTTTGTATTAATTATTGTTGCTATAACTTTTGTTATACAAATACTTCAACTATTTAAGGTTAATAATCTATTAGTTGTAGGTATTACTGCTCTTTCTGGTATTACAGGTATGGATGCTTCTACAATCGCTTTTTCTAATCTAGCAAATGATGGCGTTATTACTCTTCAAATTGCAATACTGGCATTAGTTGTTGCAAATGCAATTAACTTTGTTGCTAAGATTGTATACAGCTATATTGGAGGAAGCTCTAAATTTGCATCTAAGGTTGCATTCGGATTAATAGTAAGTGCTATAATTGGCTTATTGGGCTTACTCTTTATTGGTTAAATCTTGAAAAAGTTTCAAAAAAATAATCAAAGTTTTACTTGCGAATTCTGTGGTAAGTTAGTTCCACTTCATCCAAAATCAAGCCGTGATCACTGCTGTTTTTGTTTATATAGTAAACATGTTGATATTAATCCTGGCGATAGACTTAATGGGTGTAAAGGTTTATTAAAACCTATTGGAATAAGATCCGTTAATTCAAAAACTCAAATTGTTTACCAATGCTCTAAATGCTTAACTAAAGTTTTTAATATAGTTGCAGAAGACGATAATAAAGAATTACTAAACGAACTTTTTACAAAAGTTTGGACTGATTAATTAAAAGATTTTAATCTTCTAATTCCGTTATCTTCTACGTTAGTCAAGAACCCTTCTAATGTATGATTAATACCTGCTTCATCTAATTCTAGCCATCTTTGTTCCTGTAGCGGTTTGTTAGAATCTGTAACCTCTATTACCCCAGTCTTTACTCCATTTAAATTTTTGTAATGTGGAGTTGAATGAGTATATTCTATTTTTACTACATCTCTTTCTTCATTTCTTTCTACAGCACTTACAATCATTATATGATGACCGTTTGTTTTTTTAGCTTTACTTCTTATTAAATCACCAGGCATTACATCTTTTAGCTGAACTTCAATACAATTATCCTTGTTGGTAATAACTTCTGCTCCTAACTGCTCAACTGGTCTTAACCAATATCTTAACTTTGCCATAAAGCTCTTTTGAGGTATTTTTAAATAGTGCCAAACAGCTCTATGTTTTTTTTCTTTGTAGTAACTATCCAGAATATGAATAATAAATCCTGAGCAATCTATTCCTAAACCTCTGTTAGATAAAAACTGTTTAATTGAATCTGCTTCTAAACTAGATAAGTTAATACCCTTTAACTTTTCCCATATTCTTGCTTCCATTACAATCTCTTCTGGCGTACCTTTGCCAACCATTGCTCTTAAATCTTTTCTTCTTTTATCATTAATAAAATATGGAGTTACAACTTCCTTTCCACCAAGAGGTAAATGTTTATAGTCTTCTATTCTTTTTTGTATTGTGGGATTAATAACTTCTATCATTTGATAATATTTTCAATTGAATTAAATGCTTCAACAATCCAAGGACTAATTCCAGTTGGATTAATTATTCTATTATTAAACTGCATTCTTGCTAATTCATCAGCTTTGTTTTTTACACTACCTTTTGATTGAACCAATAAAACAAAGCCGCCTGTATTATTTTCTATATCAGAAATTCTATAACCATCTTTTTGCCAAACTAAAGGTTTATCTCCTTCTTCATCAATTAATATCACACCATCTTTTAACTGTAGTGAATTCCAATCAATTGCAGCATTGTCACTTTGCAGTCTATAAATGCCAGATTTTAAGTTATGATTAACTATAAAGTTATCTTGCTTTGCTCTTAAAAATACTTGAGATCCTTCTAGTGGTAATAATTCTGTTGTTGGATTTTCTTCAATTTCAATATCTAAGAATTCACATAGATGAAGTAATGCTAAAGGGGTTATTCCTGCTTTTAGTTCTAAACGAGTTTGTAAAGATATGTTTGCTGTTTGTCTAGCATTAATCTCTATTAATAGAGGATTTACATTTTGTTCTAAAATTAAATCTAAACCAAATAATCCTCTATATCCATTTTTTGCCATTAGTTCTCCTACAACTTTAACCATATTATGAATATAGGATTTTATTCTTGGATCTAATTCATTTGCATAAGAAAAGTCATTTCCTACTGTACTTCCTTCCCCGTGGGCAAGATCACTTATACCAGTAATTTGATATTGTAGGCCTGCAACAAATACTCCCTTTTTAGTTACACATCCGTTTACTGTATATGGAACACCTTTTATTAATCTAGAAATCTTTACTATATTGCCAGCTAAGTTTCTTTGTATAACTTCAAATTCATTATCGTTTCTTACAAAAAAAGTTCCTAAACCTGTGTGGGCTCTATCTAACTGTACTACAAATTCAGGACCGACCTCGCTTATTAAATCGTGGTAAGAATAATCAGAAATATTTCCTATTGTGGTTTTTGGGGTAGGAATACCATTTAGTTGTAAAAATTGATACTGGCTTAGTTTATCTTCAAACTTTCTATTAAGTGAAACATCATTATTAAGTATCTGTCCTTTTAGATTATTTATCTTTATAGCAGAAGGAGAATTAAATTGAAAAAACTGTGCATAAAACTCTTGGTCTTTTGTAATATTTTTTACCCAATTTAATAATTGAGCACTGCTAAGCAATTCTAATGTAGACATTACTTTTCCTGTGGGATTATGAACTTGTTCACAATAAACATCTGCTTTTTGTGCAAGCATTCTGGTTAAATAATTATCGTCATAGCAAGCAACATGATAATTAAATAAATAATCCTCTAATCCTGTAGCTCTTTCTCCATCTTTACAAAAGTAAATTAATGGTTTTACTCTTAGCTTTTCATTTACTTTATTTATTAAATTTTGAGTTGTACTATTCATTACTTAACGTAGTAAATATAATATCTTCCAATTGTTTTATCTGGACTGACTGTTGTAAATTTGAATGTGTTTGTTACAACTACACTTCCTTTTTGCATCTCATTAAATAATTTATCGGATATTTTATCCATATGCTCTGGGAAAATATAAAGATATGCAAAATTATATTTTGAATAATCATGTTGATTAAAATCTTTATTATAAATCTTGGCTCTTTTACCTAAACCTCTAACAAAAATTAATAATCTACTGTATAAAGTTAAAAATGGATTAAATTCTATTCCATCAGCATTAAAACCTTGTTTAGCTCCCCATCTTACAATTCTTCCGTCTCCTGATCCTATATCAATAAAATTAAGATTGCCATTTAGATTTAACTCTTTAATCAAATCATTTAATGGTTTTGTTTTAGAAGGATAAAAAGGAGTTTTTGTTATCCAAGACCAGATTAAATATACTCCAAATAAAATAAGTAAACCTTCACAAATTAATACTGCAAATAAACCGGCATCCATTTGTATAATTTAATATTTAAGTACCAGACGCAATTAAGATTGCTCTATCTAATTTAACATTTTGTGCTTTAGATCTTAAGTACCCAGCAACAGAAAGTAATGAAGTTGTAGATAATTCTATATTCAATTTTGTCTTTATAAATTCATCTGCTTCTTTAAGTTCTTGATTAGTAATTGCATAAGCTCCTCCATTAGTTTCTTTTATTATCTTTATTATTTGAGGACTTCTTAGTGCAGTTTTGTCTATAATTGCATCTGCGCTGGATTTTTCTTCGATCTCTTTTGTATTATCAAACTGACTAACTATAGGGCATGTACTTTGGGTTTGAACTGCGTATATTGCAGGTAATTGCCAATCATTTTGTAACCTTTGCTGTAAACCTTGTACTAATCCAACTAATGCTGTTCCTGAAGAGACAGGAGAAAACAATGCAATACTTCTATCAGGTAAAATAAATTTTTTTAATTCAATCCCTAAAGACCAATATCCCTTTACGATTGACTCATCTATTGATGCTCTTAAGTTTATGCAGTTATATTTAGCAGCAATTTCTACACTTTCTTTTCTTGAATTATTACTTATATAAAGCTGATGGTTAGTTCCTGTTATTAAATCTTTTATTCTATTAAGTTTATAACTGCTTATATTAGGAGATACAACTACATGAAGTTTAAAATCTGGAATTGTATTTAAATAAGTTAAAAAACTAATTGCAGCATTCCCTGAACTGGATATAACTGCTTCTTTTATATTTTTTTGTACTAATTCTGTAACCTTAAATGCAGTTCCTCTATCTTTCCATGATCCTGTAGGATTTTTATCTTCTCTTTTTAATATTAATTCTGTATGTCCATCGTTAAACTTTATCTCTTCTGTATTGCCTTCGTTTAATGAAACTAAGTTAGGAGAATCTGTTTGAGTTTTAATCTCTTTAAAATTCCAAATCACACAATAAAGTTAATTTTTAAATATGATAAAATTGAGATAATTGCTAATTATTATATCCTAAGTTATGAATATTGCGAGTTTGTTTAAAAGAAAGAATAAGAACACAGAAGAAAACAAGCCAGCAGAATCTGTGCAGCAACCTTTAACAGAAGCAGCAGCTCCAGTACAAGAAGCCAGCGGTTCTGTTCCAGCTAATTGGATTCCTATATCTAATGATGGAGAATTTATCTGCAGTGAATGCGGTAATAAAATAGCACCAGAAACAAATACAGAAAATGGTACTGTAACAGCAGATCTAAATAAAGTAAAAGAAGACTTAACACAATATCCTACTAAGATTATTTACGGAATTTGTCCTGTTTGTGGAATGGAATTTACTTTCAAATTAGAAAATGAAAGTTTATTCTTAGAGCCAAGCGAGATGATGAAGTAACATACTAATGATATAATCCCCTATCCGTTTAATGGAGGTCCTACAATGCCCCAAGAGATTAGGCTCACGTGGATGCAGCTTGTAGAGCTGGCAAAGTTTTGGGTCAGCATTAAAAGGCTGCAGGGTTCGGTTCTTTCGGTAGTTCTGCCTCCTAACGATGGTTGGCAGGAACTAAGAGGTGCGACCTTTGTTATCGAGTCTCACAACGGCGATTCAATGAGTGTGTCGTGGGACGAGTTGAGCAAGGTCCGGGAGTTCCTTCGGTCATCTGCTGTTCCAGGCAACAGCAAGGACACATTAACAGAATTCGTTTTGGAGCACATTGCTCCAGACACGCAGAATCAGATTCTGCTGCATTTTGCAGTCAGTCTAATTTCGATTCTGTAATACTTAGGGGAGGCTAGCCCTCCCCTAAGGTGAATAATTTACACTAAATAAATAGACTAAACTAAGTATTGGATTTATAATTTATTTGGCACGCTAGGGTAATAATAAAACTCTAACAATTCAAAATTTTAGGTCCAACGATTCCTCTAGCCCGTGGGTTAGTTGTAAGTTGGCATTACTGGTTACCGAGAGGTTTCCATTCTTTACCTTACGTGCCGCTTTTCATTTATTCACTCGCGGATGTAGTTCAATTGGTAGAATGTTTCCTTCCCAAGGAAAAGGTCGCGAGTTCGAGCCTCGTCATCCGCTAATTATTTTAACCTTTCTAAAACACCCTTTCTTTTAACAATATTTTTATAATCCCATTGAATTTCTTGAGATTTTTTTAGCCATCTTTCTAAATCTTCAATATTTATTTGATTTATATCTGTATATCTAACTTGAGCAGCTTTAAAGGTACCCTCTTTTTGTAATTCTTCTTCTTCAAATGACTGTCCGCTCCAAAATAATAGTTGTACGTCATTCTTAAGTTTTGCATATCCAACAATAGGGTTCCCATCTAAAAACCATACAGGATGTCTATGCCAAACTTTGCTTTCTGCATTAAGTAAGTTTTTATTAATTTGTTCACATAATAAATTACAAATTTCTTTGTCTGGAGATGATAGTGAATTATTGTAATCCAGAATTTCTTGAGGCATATCTGTAGTATTAAAGATAATGATTTTATATTAGCATTGGTGAGTAAGAAGTTGAACTTTTTATTCTGGCAAATTATAATGCCCCAACCTTATATTCATTAAAGAATTGTATTACTATTTATTGTTTGTTAATTTGCGGATATGATTAAAAAATTCTTAAGCACTAATAAAATATTTGAAGAAGTAAATGAATATAAAAGTAATTCAATTTTAGTTTGTGAAGATATTACACAAGAAGAATTAGTTGAATTAACAAATGTTCTTAATATTGAATTAAAGGATCTTACAGATGTTTTTGATGAATCAGAAATCCCAAGAATTGAAAATCAGGAATCTGCCATTCTTTTATTTTTAAGAATACCAATGGCGAATGATTCCTTATTAGGTACATTTACTAAAACGTTAGCTGTAGCTATTAATAATGATTATTTAGCATTAATCTCTTCTTCTGATATTCCATTCAATAAAAATATAACTAACTATAAAGATTCGGAATCTAAAATAAAACTTTTATACAAGATATTGCAGGAAGTAAATATATCTTTTACTAATAATATAAAGATTTTAAGATCACAGGTAAGACATCAGAAGGTACAGGCAGAATTTATAGATAATAAAGACATTATTAAACTTACAGAAATTACAGAAGCATTTGATCAATATTATTCTTCTTTAGTACCAATTAGAAATGCTATAAAGGAATTAATTTCGGGTAAGCACATAACCTTAAGTGAGGACGAATATGATTTGTTTGAAGATATTATTAATGCTTTTCAGCAGTTAGAAGAAATCTGTAAAGTTAATCTTAAAAGCATTCAGTCGTTAAGAGATGCGTATCAAATTATTTTTACAAATAGACTTAATGCAAAAATTCAGTTTTTAACTGCTTTTACAATAATAATGACTGTTCCTACAACGGTTTCTAGCATATATGGAATGAATGTAGATCTTCCCTTTGCACAAGAAGCCTGGGCTTTTGTATTTGTAATATTTGTATCTTTGCTGGCATCAGGAGTTGTGTTTCTGCTTTTTCTGCTAAAAAAATGGATATAACTTGACTGTTTTTTTTATTAGCCTATATAATCAGCTCTGTTATAAGTTTTATAACATTGTTTGCTCGATAAAAACACAGTGTACCGGTTTAAGTATTTATTGATTTGATTATTTAAGCCGGTACATTTAAATCGGAGCTTCCCCTTCTCACCGAAGGTCATCCGAGTGTTTGCCTAACCTCCTAACTTTCCTCTAGGAAGTTTCGGTTTAGGTGTAATCGGGTAAGAGGTCCATCCCCTGGTGGACCTCTTTACATTTATAAAGGTCTTGAGAATGGCATTACAGTATAGTCAAATTAAACAATCAGAATCTCCAGCTGAAATATTAAACAAGGTAAGAATTTATGGTGAAAGAGAATATATTTATTTGTTTAATACACTTAGCACAATTATTCTAGATACTGCAGACAATAGAAGTTTAGCAGAGGTAACTTATCAGCTATTACCAGATTTATATTCCTACGAACCGGTCTTAAGCTTACTATTAACTTATAATGCCTACATTGAAGTCTGTAGAGCTTTAGATATAGATATTTATCAAAGAGTTGAGCGTTTAAATACAACTAAAACTCAACCTAAAGGATGGCTGGGCAGAAGTCCTTTTTCTGAAGAAGAGTTAATGTTTATTTTTACATTAGCAAATATAGATGAGTATCAGCATAGTAACGGCAGCAATAAAGGAAAACCTAACTGGGAAGTAATTTGTAATATTGTAAATATTATTTTTAATAATGATAGGAGTGCAGTAAATCTATCGGCTGAAATTAAAAGTGTTAGATCAATTATTAGATCAGGAAAGTCAAATACCGATCAATTCATTTCAGATTTTTTTGCAGACATAATAGCAAAAGGGCAATTTATGGAAAGATATGGTGATACATTGCAACTGCATGTTACAGATACAAACAGCACTTTAAGTTACGGACAAATAGCTACACTTTTAATGCCAGATCAAGTAGCTGAATATGGACAAGAAGCATGTATTCAAATTATATATGCTATGGTTGAGTTACTAAAACAAAGACCTGATTTTGATTTAGAAAAGTTTACAGTTAGGTGTCAAAGAATTAGAGGTGATAGAAATAGAAGTACTGGTAACTTTGAAAAAATATTAAATGGTACAAGATACTCTAGATCCGAAATTCGTTTAATGTATGAATTAAAAAGACAAGGTTTAGAAAATGATGAGATTGCAGAAACTTTAAATAATAGATTTCATGGTGGACAGCAAGTTAGAACAAAGGATAAAGTTAGACACATTATTAATTCACATATAAAAAAAGCAGATAAATATCCATTGCTCTACCCAAATCCCGAAAATTTGAGTGTTGATATAGAAATCATTGTAGATGCATTTTATCCAGAAGAATATAATCCTGAGCAGGAAGCATAATAATTTACTAGACGAAATTAAATTATACTACTATAATTCCTGTACCTTGCTAAGGGCACATTCTCAATGTTAAGTATGAGGCGATACAAGTCAATTTTTATTAATTGTTTTGTATCGCCTCTGCCGAACATAATCTAGGTCCAGAACGAGACCTGACCCCTAAGCACTGCAGTAATGCAGCCAAAGCTAAGGGGCGAGAGCCCATCAAAAAAACCGTACGGTATGAACGTTCGGCTAAAGGCGAGGGAAGGGAGAGAGGCAATTCTTCTCTCCCAAACCTTTTATCCCATAGTAATAAACCACTTTAAATTTTTGCTAATTTAGCACCTATTAACTATAATTAGCTAAAAGTAATTTTTATTAAAAATTTATGTTTGGAGATATTAATAGAGTCGAATTAATGGGAAATGTAGTAAGAGATCCGGATTTAAGATATACCCCAAATGGAGCTGCAGTTTTAAGCTTTAGTATGGCTACAAATAGAAGATATAAAAAAGGTGAGGAATGGACAGATGAAGTTTCTTACCATAATATAGTTGTTTGGAATAATGCTGAAGGTCTATCACAAAGAATTAAAAAAGGAACAAGATTATTTGTAGAAGGTAGAATTCAAACAAGAAGCTGGGACGATAAAGAAGGAAAAAAGCAATATAAAACTGAAATCAATGCAGATAGAGTTCTTTTAATTTCAAGATTTGAAGGTGATAATATGGCTTCTTCAGAAGGCCGGGCACCAGCTGCATCTGCAGAAGATGATTCTTCTGACGAATCAATTGATCCAAACGATTTGCCTTTTTAAGTAATTAGCTTAGAAGATAATGAATTTTAAAAACTACAATTCAGTAGTTGAAAGGTTTATGCCTTTAATTAAAACTTTTGTTTTAAGGAATAAGCTTAATATTACTATTTTTTTAATATTATCTTTTCAAACCTTATTAACAGGGCGGTGGTGGTTATGGAACTTGTTTTCTATAATCCCACCTTTATTCTTTAGTCTTTTATATCTCTTACTTATTTTATGGAATTTAGTAAAAGCAAATAGAGCTGGATTTCTTTTTGTAGTGCTATCTTTCCCCTTATTTATCTATAATTCTGACATTTCTTTTCAAACTTTTTCTAATCAGGTAAGTGAAAATTCAGAAAATATTACTGTATTTAATTGGAATACTCAGTTTTGGGTAAGTGATAATAAAGAAGAATTTTACAATTACCTTTTATCGCAAAAAGCTAATGTATATCATTTACAGGAGCATATTCAATTAGGCAATAATACTTTTATAGAACTTAATGATTTAGAAGAAATAAAGTCAATTTTTAAGGGTTATACAATCATAAAAAAAACTGAGTTTTTAACTATTACTAACCTTCCTGTTATAGAAAGCTTTGAAGAGCAAAATTCATACTATTTAAGAGTTGATGTACAGGTTAATAACAATATTCTTTCTTTATACAATGTTCATATTCCTGTTCAGCTAAACCCCGGTTTGTTATCTAGTCCTGTATTATTTGTTAAAGACTTACAAAATAGATTTTACTTTAGAGAAAGAGAATTTAATAAATTAATTAATGATGTAAAAAGTAATAAGAATGAATTCTATATTTCTGGAGATTTTAATACAACAAGATCTATGGGAAAGATTCATGAAGTTTTGTCTTTAGGTAAGGATGCAATACATACAAGTAATAACGTTATAAACGGCAGCTGGCAAGTGTATAATTTAAAACTTTGGAGAATTGATTATAATATTGTGCACAATGGTTTAAAAGTAATCAGCTATCAAGATATTAATCCTCTAAGTTTTTCTGACCATTGGGCGCAATTAGTAGAAATTCAATTATAATTTATTTGATTTTATAGAATACTAATTTATATCCGTCTGGATCTTCTAGTAGAAATTCTTCTCCGTTCCAATTGTTTACAAAAATTGAAGTAGTAGCTCCAAGTGCACTGTTTTTTAATTCAAAATAAAACTCTGTTAAATCTTCAACCTCAATATAAAATAAGCTGCCTTGGCCTCTGCCTTCTTTTCTTGTTGCATGCAAATATTCATCAAAGGGTTCAGTAGAATCTTTTATAAAATGGAAGTTAAAGTCCCCAAGTTTTACAACTACTTTATCTTGATCTTTTTCTAAAATCTTAGCACCTAATTCTTTATAAAAATCGTAAGTCTTTTCTACAGAAGAAATGTATAAAACATTAAATGAGCTGTCATTTATGAATCTAGCCATATCTTAAAAGCTATACAAAACAACTCCTACAGAAACGGAGACGTTTAAACTAGATAATTTCCCATACATAGGAATTTCTACACCCATATCACATTTTTCTAATGTAGTTTTTTTCATTCCAAAAACTTCACTGCCTGCTACAAAACAAATTTTTTGTTTATTTTTTAATACATCTTTTAGCTTAGATACTGTAATAGAAGAATCAGTTAGCTCTATTGCACAGATTGTAAATCCTTGCTTTTTAAGTATTTGAATTACTTCGCCAGAAGTTTCCTTATACACCCACTCTACACTATTTTCCTTGTTTCTAGATACTTGTCTCATTTCTTTACCGAATGGAGGTGTTTTTGTAATGCCTGTTAAATACATTCTTTTTACACCTGCAGCTTCTGCTGTTCTAAAAATACTAGCAACGTTTCTAGCATATTCAATATTTTCTAAAATAAGAAAAATTTCTTTATCTCTTTTAGGAAATTCCTTATATTTTTTCTTTACTTCTTTTTTATTTAATTGTCTCATTAAACAATTGTACTAAATTTTTAATAAAAAACCCCGAACATTGTTCGGGGTTAAGATTTTTTTAGAATCAATAATTAAGCAGCATCTGCGTAATCATTGCTGTATTCTCTTCTTGGTCTAAAATCTCTTCTAGGACCTCTGTTATTGTATCCACCTCTTCTGTCATCTCTTGGTCTGTCTTCTTTTGGTCTTGCTTCGTTTACAACAAGATTTCTAGGACCTCTTCCATCATCTGCATCGAATTCCATTTCGTTCATTGCTTCGATTACTTTTTCAGCAACTGCATCATCAGAAATAGTTACAATTGCAAATCTTGCGTTTCCTCTTTCATCAACTTTGAAAAAGTTATCTTCAATCTTTGCTTCACCTACTTCTTGTCCAGCTTCTCTTAATGCATTTACTGCAGATTCGATCTGACTATTGATAGCACTTTCAAGATTTTCTCTTCTTGTGCCCCAAGGTAAGTTACCTACATATAGCTTCTTAGCCATATAAAAATAAAAAAAATATAAAATACTATTACCCCACTGCCTACCTTAACCTGACCGGAATCGAGTATGCAAGAAAGCAACATACTAATAATAGCATAAAAGCCATTGTAAATATAGATAAGCCTAATATTGTACTAATTTAAAGAACCAGGTATATTTAATTTAACCCATCCAAGGAGCAGTTTATGTTTCTAGCAAAGCCGGCCACCTCGAAGACCAAGAAAGTTCGCAGGCAAAAAGAAAACAAAAAGCAAAAGCCGTGTTCAAGAACTAATGGTAAGAGGGGGCACTAGGGTTATTAAGGGCGGGCTTTAAGCCCGCCAAAACTTAAAAGCTTAAATCTAAGTTTTCTAGTGTATTATTAACTCCATTTAACTCAACAGATCTAGTTGCTACTGCTTGAGCATGCTGAATCGAAGATTCTAAACTCTTTGTTTTTAAGTATTCCGATACAAATACTGCTTTAAAAATATCCCCTGCGCCTGTTGCGTCTGCTGATTGTACTGGTGTTGTTTTAAAGTATATAGGATCTTTAGCGTTTTTTTCGAAAACTGCACAACCATCTATATCTAAAGTTAAAATGATTGTACCTTTGCAGAACTTTCTAAATAAAAATAGAATTCTAAATGCATCATCCACAGTTTTTATTTGTTCATCAAATATTAGTTCTGCCTCCTGTCTATTTGGAGAGATAAAGTCAACATCAGATATTCTTTTTAAATCTACAGTTTTTTGCTGATTTGGAAAATCAAGGAATAAAGGAACATTTTTATTTTTAGTAACGTCAGCTAGCTTATATAAACAATCTAAAGGTAGGTGTGTAGCTGCATATACCATATCGTATTGGCTTATAAAGTCGGATAATTCTTCAATCTCTTCTACTGATACTGTACTATTGGCTCCAAAAAAAATGCTAATACTGCTTCTGCCTAAAGCATCTGTTGTAACACATATTTGCCCAGTTTTTATATCTGATTGACTTATGTGGTCTATACTTATGCCGTATTTTTTAAAATCTGATAATACTTTTAAATAGTTATCATCTTTTCCAGCTTTTGCAAAAAAATCTACTTTGTTATTCAATCTAACCATTACTCTACCACTATTTATTGTTTTACTTCCTGTATAGGTAAGTACATCTGTAGCTACACTAAATTCATTTTCAACAGGAATTTGTTCTACAAAGTATTGAGTTTCTAAATAAATATCTCCAACAATTAGTATTTTACTCATATTTTAAATTATTCAACTAATCCATAACCGCCATCAATTTCAATTATGCTTCCATTCATAAATGAGGATTCACTTGAGGCTAAAAATAATGCCATATTTGCAATTTCTTCAGGTTCTGCAAATCTTTTAACTGATGTATTTTCTATTTCTTCCTTTATGTAGTCTTGAGGCAATTCTTTATTGATATCTGTTTTTACCCATCCTGGAAGAATTGCATTTACTAAAACTTTAGGTGCTAATGCTGTAGCTAGATTTTTTGTTAAGCTAACTAATCCTGCCTTAGAAGCATCATAATCCATTGAGTAAGTACTTAGTGTGTGTGTTGCATTGGTAGAAGATATATTAATTATTCTTCCATTACTGCTTTGTTTTAAGTATTCAGCAGCTTCTCTTGCTAATATAAATGGACCTACTAAATTAGTGCTTAATGTTTGTATCCATTCATTATAAGTTTTAGTATTCCAATCTTTATCAAAAACTATTCCTGCATTATTTACTAATATATCTACTCTTCCAAATTCTTTTACTGTTGTTTCTATTAATCTTTTGGCGTCTTCTTCTTTACTAATATCTGCTCCAACAGTAATTGCTTTTACTCCGTATTTAATAACTTCGGCTAATGTATTTTGAGCCTCAGTATAATTATTTGCATAATTGATAACAATATTGGCACCTTCAGAAGCAAACTTTAATGCGATTGCTTTTCCTATACCTCTAGAAGAGCCAGTTATTATTGCTACTCTATTTTCTAATTTTTTCATAAATTAAAGTGAATAGTAAATTTTTGAAGTAACTCTAATATTATAAAGCTTCTTGAAATCTTAATAATACTGTTAGTAAGTCGGTTTTAGCTGGAGGTTGCTGCTGTAATCTTTTTATTAAATCGTTTTTATTAATCCATTCTCCAGTTTCGTAATCATCCTGGTTAAACTGTAAATCTTTTTCTTCGTTAACTTCAAGCTTATAAACTTCCATAAAAGATTTTACCTGATCAATTAACGGACTTAGTTTTCCTAGCAATGTAAGTTCTTCGGGTTTTACATCTAGATTTACTTCTTTTTTAAGCCCTCCAATTAATGCTTTTTCGTAACTTTCTCCTGAATGTACATAACCCCCGCAACTAAAGTCTAATTCATTAGGAAGAAATCTATGATATTTTGATCTAATAGGAGTCCAGATTTGATTTTTATGATTATGTATAAAGCAGTTAACAGTTCTTACATACATTCCTCTTTGCATTAACTCGTCTTCATTTAGTACATTTCTATTTACTAGACCTGTAACTTCGTCGTTGTTATTTACTACATCTACTGTAGGTTTAATTTTGTTCTCGTTTACTCTGTAAGAGAGGATCATAGATTGATTTAAACTTTTAAAGTATAACAAAAAAATGCAAAAAAAGAAGATTTAGCAGTTATATACTAAATCTTCTTATAATTATTAACTAGTTTAAGTACAGAAAGCTAATTTGTTGTCCTTAACTTAAAATCCTAACTTTTCTTTTACAATAATTACTTTTATTCTATCTGCAAAGAATTCTCTTTCTATAATAATCCACTTATTTGTAGAAGTTCCTGCTTGCTCTCCGTACTCCTGCTTCATTCTTTTATCTTCTAAAGGAACAACATAAGAATTAATTCTTTCAAAAGCTTCATTTAAATCCTTTACAATTTTATTAGCACTTACAACAATAACAACTTTTTCTGCTGCAAAAGGAATAGAACCTACTCTACTTCCTGTAGCATCTACGGCTACTAACTTTCCATCTTCGGTTAATGCATTAACACTTGAAACAAAGTATTCAACTGCAATAGATCTTCTCCTTAATTCTCTTCTTTTTGAATCATCGTTTTCTTTTCTAATAGCATCTCCTATATAATTATAAGTAGAAGACTCGTGCTTTAAATGCTCCATAAATCCAATTTCCTTTAATGTTGTAGAAGAACCTGTATTTACTTCTGCATTTTCAGGAATTAAACTCTTCAACTTTTCAAAAGCCTCGGCTTTATTTTCAACTACAAAGGCTTCAATATTATTTGAGTTTAGAGTTTCAGCTAATTTGCTAATTACTTCTGGTGCAGGTATATCTGTCCAATTATTCATGTTTTAATATTAAAAGTTAATATATTTAAGCCAGCGCTTGCTTAAATTTCTATTGAATTCTATAATCCTAAGTGAAGTATTGTAAAGTACGTACTTTTTTATTAGATACTTACTAAAAAGAAACTATGAAAACATGCGATAGTCATGATCCAGTTAATGTAACTTTAAAAGTAATTGGTGGCAAATGGAAACCATTGCTTTTATGGCTAATCTCTCAAAATACGTTAAGATTTAGCGAATTGCAAAAATCTATGCCGGGAGTAACTCAAAAGATGTTAACTCAACAACTTAGGGAATTAGAATTAGATGGTTTAATAAAAAGAACAGTTTACCCTGTAGTTCCACCAAAAGTTGAGTATTCTCTTACAGACTACGGCAAAACTCTTCATCCCGTTTTAGAATCCATGGCTAATTGGGGAGAAAGCCATGCTAAAAGGATATCCTGAACTCTATAGCTACTATATAATACAAAACGTATATATGGTATAATGTTTAGTTACTTTCTTTCTTAGTACCTATTAAGGTTTTGTGGAGACTGATAAAAGAAGGAAGGGAATAAGTGTGATTCTAATATCAGTATAAACAAAATTTAATAAGGGAAACCTAAGGGGCATTTGCCCACCCTATTCAATTTGCCTTTTATTTAGATTCAGGCGTGTATTAATTTTTTATTATTCCTATTTTGAAAAATAGAAGAAATTTTAGAAGATCCAGATTTGATAGAAAATTTGAAGAATCTTCACCAAAAAGAAGTTCCTATAGAGGCGGAGCTACAAGTCAAAGTACAAATTCATATTCTGAAAAAAAAGAATATTCCTCTAATAATGAGTCTAGAAGTCCTAGACAAAGAAGTAACTACCCAGATAAAGGTAGTTATCAAAGACCTAATTTTAGATCAGGTTCTAATTCCAGATCTTTTAGCAGACCTGTAAGAGCTTACGGAAGAAGCAGATTAGAAAATAAAAACTTTGATCAAATAATTAGATTTATTAAGGATTCTGTTAATAAACCTAAAAATGTTGAGATTAAACCAGTAGTTGAAGAAGTTAAGACTGATATTAAGCAATTAGTATTAGATAAAGGATTATTAAAGAATCTTTTAGAAAAAGGTTTTACTAGTGCAACCCCAATACAGAACAAATCTATTCCAGTAATTAGAGAAGGAAAAGATATTTTAGGTTTAGCAAATACAGGTACAGGTAAAACTGCGGCTTACTTAATTCCATTAATTGAGAATGCATTAAAGAGCAAAAAGAAAACTTTAATTCTTGTACCAACAAGAGAACTTGCTATACAAATTAAAAATGAAATCTACTTATTTACTAAGTTTCTCCCAATTAAATCAGAAATTGTAATTGGTGGAGCTGATATGTATAGACAGATTCAGAACTTAAGAAGAAACCCTGATTTTGTAGTTGGTACACCAGGTAGAATAAAGGATCAAAAACAAAGAGGTAATATTAATATTAAATCATATGACCATATTGTTTTAGACGAAGCAGATAGAATGTTGGATATGGGATTTATTAATGAAATTAAAGACCTATTAAAGGAAAGAAAAGAAAATGTTCAAAGCTTATTCTTTAGTGCAACAATGGATAAAAAAGTTGCTTTATTAATTAAAGAATTTTGCAAATCTTATACAACAATAGAAATTGAACAACAAAAAGTTACAGACTTAATAGATCAAAAAATAATTTCTTACGAAAATGAAGACTTAAAATTTAGTAAGTTAGAAGAGTTATTAAATGATCCTGAATTTAGTAAATCAATTATATTTGTAAATACTAAACATAGAGCTGATAAACTAATGAAGCAGCTTAATGAAGCTGGATTATCTACTGATGCATTGCACGGAGATAAATCTCAAAATCTAAGACAAAAAATAATGAGAAATTATAAAGATGGAAAGTTTGATCATTTAATTGCAACTGATGTAGCTGCAAGAGGTATTGATGTTAAGGATGTTACTCACGTAATTAATTACGATGTTCCTGTAACAGTAGAAGATTACATTCATAGAGTTGGTAGAACTGGTAGAGCTGGAAAACTGGGTGTAGCAATTACTTTAGTTAAAGCTTAAACTTAAATTAAACTCTAAAAATTAAATCCCGAAGAAATTCGGGATTTTTTTATTTTCAAGTGTCTTCGGAAAGCTGCCGAAGACATGTACAACTTTAGAGGAATTGTAGTACAAAGCTATCCTCTGGTCCTACAAATTCAAATACATTCTCCGTCTGTTCTCCTATACACCAGTAGGTGCATTCTTGGATTTCGACTATAGTACCCATTCTGCAGTATTCAAAGTAAATCTCAACTGCAGAGTACATTGAATGTGTCCCTTTTAGAGCAAATCCATTAGGACCCCTTTGCTTAATTGTTAGTTCTACTTCTAGAGGTCTATGCAATATTGACCCTTGAAGCCTAACAATAGAATTCTTTGCTGTTTTCTCTACTTTAGTTTTTAGATAAAACGACAAAGAAGTTGATGGGTTGCAATCATTGTATAAAAGACAAGCTGTGCACAGCAAAACAAGTCCTACAATAACTAACCCCAAGGGACTTATTGGCTCATTCACAATACAGGTCTCCTAGCTTTCCGATTTGTTGCAGTTGGCAACAAGAAAATTATATTTATATATTGAAGTTGAGTAAAGAAGAAATTTATAAAGTCTGGGGAGGTTAATTAAACCTTGCCGATGTTGCGATCATCTGGCGGATTCTTTGTGCATGAACACACATTGAATCAGTCTAATCTCCTCCCTAAGCTACTCACATTATCTCTTTCGAGTGCGAACCAAATTAAGGGATTCCAAACTCTATTCGAATCCCAGGGCCGCAGCCATCAGAATCTTTTGCCTGTAGCATAGTGCATTGCCTAATCGAAAAGGCTTTGCAAAGTTAGTTGCTACCTCTGTCTAACCCGGTATTAGATTTTGTCTTATCCTC
>CAYPVU010000042.1:0-7803 GCA_964414295.1 uncultured Candidatus Saccharibacteria bacterium
TATTTTTGTTACTTTTTTGTGAAAACATATTGCAATCTATCTTTTAATCGCTTACAATAGCAAATATTAATTTCACAGAATCATATCTATTTAATGACAAGAATTATTAAGTTACATAGGTATACACCAAGTATACTAATTAATAATTACTCGCTAATTGCAGCGAGGAATACTTGTCGGATAGCATAACTTTCGTTGCTTCCGGCAAGCCAGTATAGGGCAAGTGTCGGAAGAGTTGATTACTTTTATAAAGACTTTGATTTCCTATAGGTGGCTTGACGGGCGTAATGAAGCGTAAAGCTTTTTTGCGTCTTGCTCATTGACAATTCCTATGGAGGTTAGGCAAATGTCCAAGCATTACCGTCGTTGGCTTTACAAAGGCCAGTTCAAGCAGAGTGCTCTTAAGAGCTTTCTGGCAATCTTGTGGGAATACAAGCATTACTTGTATTTGCCGGCAGCAATGATTTTATTGCTGGAAGTTTTTCAGATGGGGGCAAGGGTTTTTATTTCGGAAATCCTTTCCCGAATTGAACTTGCGGACTGGGGGACGCTGGGTATTCTCTTAGTATCTTTATTTGTTTACAACATGATCACTTTGGCAGTAGATGCCAAGATGGTTCGAGTTGTAATCGAAAAGGTCGGGTATGACTTTGCCTTTGCTTACGAAGAAAAAGTCTTACGTCATGTTGCACGATTGGGACACTCCTTCAATTCATCTTTTCCTATCTCTGTAACCCTGGATAGGATCAACAAAATTGAAAGAGTGTCGGATTTAGTTGAGCAGGGTTTCTGGACTCTGTTTAACAATATCTTTCAAGGCTTAATCAGCCTTGTAGTGCTCATGCTGTATTTGCCTGCGGCAGTTCCTGTTGTTCTAGTGGTTTTCTTCCTGTTCATCAGGTTCAATAACCATATGCTTAGAAAGCAGGCTGTTGTGCGCAAACGCCGTAAAGACCGCGGCGAGGATAAAGCTGAAATTCGTATGCGTTTAGTTGCAGCTAATACTACGCTGCTGACTAATGGAGCATTACCAAGAACTGAGAATGAGGTATTCCAAAGTTCGCGCCGTTTAAAGCGGGTAGGCATTCTTGAACTAATGCATGTGCTTAAAGGCAACGGCATTATTAGAGATGTCCTGCTCTACTTTGGACGTTTTACTGTGCTTTCATTGGCTGTAAGTATGGCACAGGCCGAGGTAATTGATATCCCTCGACTTGTATTAATCTATACTGTCAGTGAAACCATGTTCATTGGTATGTGGGGAGTAGTTCGATTTGTGTATTCTTTTATGTACGAAAGTCCATCAATTCTAAAGATTGATGAACTTATGGAGATTACACAAACTGTAGAAGAACCGCAGTTCCCCATTGAAATTCCAGCAGGACCTTTAGGGTATCAGTTCATTGATGTGGACTTTACCTATAAAGGTATTGAACGCAAAGGCATTAAGCAAGAGAATCCCTACTTTAACGAATATCTGGCAAAAGCTAATATGCTTCGTGCTCAGTTAGGAATGCCGGAGTTCGTTGTAAAAAAGGAAGCAGCTCCCCCACTTCACTTGTGCGGAGTTACTTTGAGTATTTGTCCCGGAGAGAAAGTTGCTCTAGTAGGACATAGCGGTGCGGGCAAGAGTACTCTTGCTCTGCTTTTATCTAAACTGCAAATGCCAAATGCAGGAGAAATCCTTATTAATGGCGTTCCAATTGCAGATGTCGACGGATATCAGCTCCGAGACCGTATTGCTGTTGTACCTCAAGGTTCGAACGTTGACATATTCAACGATACTCTAATGTACAACATTACCTTAGGCGATTCTAGTTACTGCGAAGCTGATGTAATTGAAGCTTTAAAAGTAGCTGAGCTTTGGGATACTGTTGCTACATGGCCACTGCTTTTGTACGAAACAGTGGGCGAAAGAGGCAGAACCTTATCGGGCGGACAGCAGCAGCGAGTAGCTATTGCACGCGCAGCAATTCGTAAACCGGATCTGATTATTCTGGACGAGGCCACCAGTGCCTTGGATACAGAAACAGAAAGGCTTGTACAGGCATCGCTTAATCGGCTGCTGGAAGGCAGAACGGCAGTAATCATTGCTCACCGTTTATCTACAATCCGCGATGCGGATAAAATTGTAGTTCTAAAAGATGGGCATATCAGCGAATCGGGTTCATGGCAGGAACTTCTTGCTATGAATGGTGATTTTGCCAAGCTTGTAAAAGCTCAAACTCTATAGGATTGGCTAAGCAATAAAAAAGGGGCGAATCTTTGATTAAAATCATTGATTCGTCCCCGTAACCCACAGTAATTATACCATATTTGGCTGTATTACTACGCCTTCTTTAAGAAACGTAACATTCCTGATATTTATTCAATCCCTACTTCATCAATTTCGCTAAATATTTTTCTTACTTCTCCCCAAAATTTTTCTGCTAGTTTAGAAGTATAGTTCCCAAATCCGGAACTTTCTGATCTGCCACATAATACACTTTCGTAGTGTCTAATAATTTCTATTATTTTTTCTCCTTGTCTATTAAACTCTGCTCTATATGTTTTAGGATCATTTGCAAATTGTGTATGAATAATCATAAACTGCTGAAACTCATCTTTATGATCATTCCACATATCTTCAAAGACTTTTTTAAATTGAGCTTTTGCCATAGGTAATTTTATTAATCATATATTTACTTTTTTAAACCAATGTAACACACCTATATTGATGTAGGGGTTTGGGGAGAAAAAGTGGTTGAGTAATATACAAAAGATTCAACATACTTTTTATCCCCAAAACTTTTTTGCATACTTTTTGGCTATCAAAAAAGTATAGTATAAATAAATATAAAAGTTATTTTATCAATAAATTTTATTATTGAGTGCTAAAATTTATTCAGTTACAAAATAATTATGGATTTAAAATTAGGTGATTTATTTTATACACAGGCAGATGGTAAATATTATGTTTATAAACTTTTAAGAATAGATAAAGAAACTAGTATTCACCATGTAATGGTTTTTAAGCCATTTGAGTATGCACCAGATGAAATTGATTTTACAGATTTAGAAATTTATGCAACTCATATTCCAATAGATACTCCAAAAGAATATAAGATCATTGGACATGAAGATGTAACTGAGGAAGATCTTGATGGATTTTATGACTACTTAAAATTAACAGACTTTGCTAGATACTTAGAAGAAACAGGAAGAGTTTTAGAAGATGTAGTAAATAATGCAAATGCTTATTTTAAAGATGCGGATGAAGCTTACAACAGAGAGGATTTTAATGAGGCAATTGTTCAATACACAAATGCATTAGAAGAGTTCCCTTTGTTTTACGAAGCTGTAGATAGAAGAGGTTTTGCAAAAATGGCAATGGGTGAATTCTTAGATGCTATTAAAGATTTTGAATTCTCTTTAATGATTAATCCGGATTCAGTTACTGCAGAGTTTGCAATAGGAGAATGTTATTACAAGTTAGGGGACTTTGAAAAAGCTGTAGAACAATTTGAACATACATTAAAGCTTTATCCTGATGATGATTTAACTGCAGAATGGCTAGAAATGAGCCGACGTGAACTTGCACAAGAATAAATATGGAACTTTCTGCAGATCAGCAAAATGCTATATCAACCTTAATAATGTGGTTTAAAGATCCTCAAAAGTCTCCGTATATTACACTAGGAGGTTATGCAGGAACAGGTAAAACTACTGTAATCTCTCTATTTAGAAATGAATTAAATTCTTTAAACAAAAATATTTCTGTAGCTTTTTGTAGTTATACTGGCAAAGCTGCAAGAGTATTGTCGAATAGATTAAAAGATAATAATTCAGTTTTTCAAAACGATACTATTAGTACAATTCATTCACTAATCTACTCTCCAATGGTTGATGATTCTTCTAACGAAATTGTAGGATGGGAAAAGAAAAAAACATTAAATGCTAATTTAATTGTTGTAGATGAAGCTTCAATGGTAGACGAGCAAATATGGAGAGATCTTTTATACTATAGAATTCCAATAATTGCAGTTGGTGACCATGGACAGCTTCCTCCAATTGGTTCTAAGTTTAACTTAATGGAAAAACCAAATTTAAAGTTAGAACAAATTCATAGGCAAGCAGAAGGTAATCCAATAATTGAATTGTCGATTTTAGCAAGAACTAAAGGAGAAATTCCTACAGGAAAGTTTGGAACAAACATAAAAAAAAATTTAAGGAGTGATTTTGATGCTTCTGAATCTATAACAGAACTTTTGCAGAACTATAGAGAAGATACAACTATTTTATGTGGATTTAATACTACACGAGTTAAACTAAATAAATATGTTCGAGGAGCTTTAGGTTTTGAAAATCCTATGCCCGAAGCAAGAGATAGAGTTATTTGTTTAAAAAATAATAGTAAAAAAAGTATATTTAATGGAATGTTGGGTAAAGTATTGTTTATAAATGATTTGGACGAGTTGTTTTTAGAAGCTGGAATTCAAATGGATTACGAATCAGATTCTTACTTTGGAACTTTATTAAAGGAACAGTTTAATAGCAAAGAAACTTTAATTAAACTGGCTAGAAAAGAGGTTGACTTATTTGACTTTGGTTATGCATTAACAGTTCATAAATCCCAAGGCTCACAATCAAAAAGAGTTATTTTGTTTGAAGAAAGAGCTCAATCCATGGACGATGATATGTGGAAAAGATGGCTATATACCGCAGTTACAAGAGCAGAAGAAGAATTATTTGTAATTGGGAAGTAATTATTTTACTCGGTATATTACTTCGCTAGTTTTTAAAAACCATAAAGTGTAAGGACCACTATAAAAAGCTACTAAAGGATGTCCCATCGGCTGCAGATCATTTTTTCTTATCCAAGGAACAAGTTCACTTCTTTTAGATTCTATTGATTTATCTCCCGTGTTTCCTCTAAATGTAATTACAGCGGCTTTATGGTCTTTTATTTTGCAGATTTTAATTCTAGGATCAGTTGGAATAGGAGCTGTATGCATATCAAATTCAGCTGATAATAAAAATCTTACATAATAATCATTGGAATCATCCTTTTCTATTTCAATAGGCGTTTGCATTTCCATCTGTACACCTTCTGTAGAATCTTTTGTTATATTATTACCATATAAATAAGAGGATAGGTGGTCAAAAGCAATATTGGCTGCATCATTGTAGCTTAGGGCAGCAACACAAATCTCAGCCATAAGGCGAGAAGTATAATAACGGAGTTCAAAATTATCCTCCTTGTTAAGAATTTTATATTTAATTGTCTCTTCCTTAGACATTAATAATTCATAACTATAAATAATTTATCATTTAAAATGTATAATTTACAGATACATATTTGAAATATTTTGTGCAAAAGATTCTATTTAAAACAATATCATTGTATACAGTTGGTCTTCTTATTGTGCTGTTAATTACTTTTGAATTTAAGCAAATTTCTACAGAAAACAATAATTTAGAAGATATTAGTAACCTTACTTTAACAGATAGTAAATTATTAGAAACTTTAAACGTAGAAGTTGAATCTACCTATAAATATCCCCTCCCATCCAATATTGTCTTTGAGTATAAGAACCTTCCTAATTTTATTAGTAAAGAAAATTCAGAATTAATAATTGTTCCTACTAAAAATGATATAGGTTTATACACTATTTATCTTAATGAGTTAGATTATCTTCAAATTAATGTATATTTAGAACCTTTAAATTCTGAATTAATTAAAAGTAGTTTATTAGAATATTTAAATGATGAAAGTAGTAACTATGGTTTATATATTTATGATCTTAAGCGGAACGTAGAAATAAGTTTTAATGAAAGTAATTTGTTTAGAGCTGCAAGCATGGTAAAAGTTCCTATAGCAATTGCTATTCTTAAAGAAGTAGAAGATGGAAGTCTATCTTTAGATTCTTACTATAACCTTAAAGGAAACTTAATATTTAGTAACTTAGTAGGATTAGGACAGTATTCTGTAGGGACACAATTTACTATTAGACAGTATTTAGAAGCAATGATTATAGAAAGTGATAATACAGCTTTAAATCATTTAGATTCTATTCTTTCAAAAAAGTACGGCAATAATTTAAATATGCATTTAAAAGAACTATTAGGTGTAAACTTTTTTGTTAATCCACCAGAAACTACTCCCAAAGAAGTTGGTACTGTACTAGAAGGTTTGTATAACTATAGATTCTTAAATAAAACTAATAGTGATTACTTAATTAATCTTTTAATGAATGCAGTTCCTGATCTAAAAGAAGGAATCGGTTTAGGAATTCCTTCTAATATTCAATTTGCAAATAAAATAGGATTCCTAGATACTAATGAAGATTTAAGCTATATGGATTCTGCAATTGTTTATGGAACTAAAACAGATTACATTGTAGTAATTATGAATAAAAATCAACCTTGGACAGTTGCAAGAAATAATTTAAAAAATCTATCTTCAATTATTTATAAATATTTAAATTAATATGGATATTCTAAATACTATAATATTAGCCTTAGTGCAGGGTATAACTGAATATTTACCTATATCTTCTACTGCCCACTTATTAGTTGCACAAAACTTATTAAATATAGAACCAAACGTATTGTTTACAGTAGTTCTTCAGTTAGGAACAATTTTTGCAAGCATTGTTTATTTTAGAAAAAAGATTTTTTCGATTGTTAATAACTCATTAAATAATATTAAATCTAAAAACTATAAGAATGATTTAGGTGTATGGATTATTCTTGGAATTATTCCAGTATTAGTAGTAGGGTTTTTTGTAAGTGATTTATTAGATCAGATATATTCCCAGCCCATTATTATTGTATTTACTACCATAGTTTTTGGAATCATATTCTATCTTGTAGAACTTTATTATAAAAGATCTAATAATGTAAAAACTTTAGATAAATTAAATCTTAAAAATATAGTCCTTATTGGAGTTGCACAAATTTTATCTTTAATTCCAGGAGTTTCTAGATCCGGTTCTACTATTGCAGGCGGATTAGCTCAAAAAATAGATTTTAAAGATAGTATTGAAATCTCGTTTTTAATGAGCATTCCTGTAATGTTAATAGCTGGTTTCTATGAGCTTATTAAAAATATTAAACTTTTTACTCCAGAATTGCTGTTGCATCTATTAGTAGGAATAGTAGTTGCGTATTTTGCAGGTATAGTTTCAATTAAACTTACTCTAGGGTTTTTAAAGAAAAATGGATTCCTTCCCTTTCTTGTATATAGATTAATATTCGGACTCTTTATACTGGCTGTACTAGTGTAGGATATAATGAGTATATATGGTATAATGATATAGTACTCGATTGGGAGGCAAAATGTCTGAGATTGCAGTAAATGTTCCTAATGCGGCGTTTATCCGTGAGCAACTCACATCCAACGGAGGAATTCCTCAAGACATGAGGAATGCATTTGTTGAAGAGCTGCTTACTCAACTGCCCGAAGAAGGAATGGAGATTGCACCTGCGGGTTTTGTTCTGGCAGTAGCTAAAGCTGCTGATAGCTATAAAACCAAAACCGGTGATCGGCTGGGAGCCTTAACGGCAGTGTTAGTAGTTGGTAGGATTTCACAACTGCTCTTCCCAGAAAACTCAGATTTTGTTGCTGCTGTGAAAGAAGTTCAAAAGCATCAACTCAAGTCCTAATCTATGAGGGCGCCGAAGGCGCCCTCAAGCATTTAAATCTTTAGTAACTTATGTATTGGATGCTTTATTATTTCGCTAAACAAGAAATAAGCAATTGATACACCAATTACAGTAACTAGTGCCCCAAGACTGATTCCATTAAACTCACCTTTTATC
>CAYPVU010000043.1:0-5069 GCA_964414295.1 uncultured Candidatus Saccharibacteria bacterium
ATGGGGTCAGTTATTAGACCAGTTCATCAACCGACAAATAGAGTTTAGAATAAATCTGAATAATATCAAAGCCTTACTTGAAAAACCGTTAGGAAATATGAACTTTTCTGCTTTCTAACTTACCCCTCGCTTTTCGTTAAATTCTTTACTCAATTGCTCTCTTTGATTTAGAAGTATGAGGCTTTGCCTATGTCTTCTGATTGTCCTTTCCAAAAATGAGTAATCAAATTTTGCTGATGATACTAAAAAGTCAGTATTGTTTTGAATAGTTCTACTGTTTACTTCTTCAATATAATTCAACTGATGGGTCAGGTCCCTGAAGCCTGTAATTCCAGCGTTATTTATAAATAATGCTAACTTTGGTGATAATGGAACAGTAACTTCAATAGTAGGTGACATAGGAGCAATTCCATAAAAACTGTTCATATATGTCATATCGTATAAGCAAACTGGATGATTACCAGTTATAAAAAAGTAATCAGAATCGTCATCAATTATTAGATATTGGTAATCTGAAAATTGCCATCTATTCACTTCTATTGAAACTGCAATCATTTGTGCAAAGCCAAAATTACTTTCTTTCATTTGTTGTGTTTCTTTGTGTGTTTTTGATTGCTTTCCGCCGTTATGGACCTTTTCTAGTTGTCTCATATTGTCCATTAGTTCATCATAAAAACCTTCTATGTTTTTCTTGCTAGCTACAGTCCTTGATTCCAAGGTAGCAATAAACATTGAAACCCACAAGCTCTCATCTTTTGTAAGAGATTCTTTTTTCAGTATTTTATCTTTATAGATTTTTGCGAACTTGTCTTCAATAGTTTGTAACGTGTTTTCAACAGCATTGTTAGGTACGCCAGCAACTTCATAAAAATAATTATCGCTAGCGAATTTCTTAGGTGTCTGTGTCTTTGGTATGTAAGAAGTATCTGTTAAAGCTTTTTTTGTCTCATATACCCAGAATTGAGGTTTGCTTTGTTTCAATGATTTATCAACAAAGCCTTTAAGGTAGAACTTTGGAATCCAATGTTGATTTTTGGTAATTTGTTTATCGTCTGTCATTGAGTATAATTATACATCTTCCGATAGATTAACAACTAAAGATGTAATGAAAAGGAAAGATGTAAAAAATAAAAACAAAGGACATGTTGTCAAAGTTACTATTCCTAGCTCAGATATTAAAGCTTTGGAAACCTCAAAGTTACTACTAGACAAAGACTTAATAAGGGTTGCTGATTTATTAGCACCGTACACTGAAAGTATGAAGCTATTCCAAGACCGAATAGCAGAAATGTATAAACCGCTTTTTAGTGTTGCCGATATTTACGGAAAGCATTTTGAAGCTATGAAAGAGTTACAAAAGCAGTTATTAGCACCGTCATTGATGATAGCTGAAAGCTTAAAGCCAATACTTGATTCTTCAAAGGTATTTGAAAGTTTAGCATTATCACAAGTAAGTATTGCTAAACAACTTCAAGGCTTAGTAATCAATCTACCGCTTGAAGGCTATTTTAAGACATTAAGTGCAACTGCAAGCTTTGAGCTTACGCTTGATAAATTTACTTCAATAAAATCACATCCTAACGATTATTTGCTTACAGGTACAGCTGTACAAACAACACAACACGAAAGAATAGGTTTAAAGCTATCTACAGGCTTTGAAATGAGGCTAACTTCTATTGAAACAAAGATAGATGCGTACAATGAAAAATTAGATTATTTGATTGAAAAGGATGTAAGGCGTGATGCTTTACTTGAAGAATTAGTTGGTTATGTTAAATCTACAGGAAGCCAACTAGCAAAAATACTGCAAATTGGCTATGACCATTCCAGCTTAGAAATTACGCTTGATGGCTTAAAGGTAAAGCTAAGAGGTAATACTAACCAAAGTGAAATATGCAATGTAATTTTGCAGTCAAAAGAAAATCAGAAAAGAGTCTGGGAAATGGAAGATATACAAGAAGCAATAGGTGAAAAAGGTGTAAAACATAAAAACTGGCATAGAATAATTTACGATGCCTTAAAAGAAGTAAATACAAAAATCTTGATTGAATCGAAAGGTAGTATTCCAGATTTTTTCTTGCTAACAATGAAAACCGTAACTGTAAATCCCCGTTACGTAAGCTAAACCCCCATTTGTACAAATTTGTATAAGTTCGCTTTTAGTAAAGTCTTGGTATGCAAGCCGAGACTAATTTATCACAAAAAGAATCAAGTAAAGTCCTGTTAAAAAGGGCTTCTTCTATTTGTGCTACATCTCAGGAGTATCAAAGACTAGTTAAGTATTTTGAAATACTGGCTCGCATAGATAAAAAGTTAAAGAAAAAAGCGAATGAAAGAAATAATCAAGGAAATACAAATAGTACCAGTAAAACCAGATAAAGGGCTAGTAGCTTTTGCAAGTTTCATTTTATTTGAATCAATCTATTGTAGCTCAATTGGTATTTTCACAAGACCAGAAGGAAGCTACAGGCTTTTATATCCTAATAAAAAGGTGGGTAGTAAAGCAATCAATATCTTTCATCCTATTACAAAAGAAATAGGAAATTTAATAGAAAAAGAAGTAATTAAGGCATTAAAAGATGTAATGAAAAATGATAGATACAATATCACTTACAATTCAACAGAAAAATTTTAGAATTTTAGACCATAAACGGTTTACTCCTTCAAGCAAAGGCTTGTTTGAAGCACCATATTATGAGTTTGGAAGAAACGCTTATATTAAGTGTACATACAATCCTTCTAAACAAGATATGACAAAGTATCGTTATCTGCCAAGATTGACCTTGATAAAAGCTATTCGTAACGGTGGATTTGCAATACTTTTGAAAGTTGAATTTTCAATACCTAAATTGCTGTACGCTAACAATTTTGATGAAGTTGAAGAATCCGAATTTGGTGAAATATGCTGTACGCTTAAAGAAATACTGCTTTTTATGGGTGTTGAAATTAAGGATATAAAAATAATTGCTAATGCTGATGTATCTACGGTTCATTATTCAAAAAACATTGTTTTAACAGATTACACAACGCCATATTCAATACTAAAAGAAGTTGCAAAAGTGAATATAAACAGGCTTTTAGATATGAATCAAACTGATTTTCGCAACGAAGGACATGCCATAAAGTATCATAGCAACGAATACGAGGTTATCTTTTACGATAAGGTTAAAGACCTACAACAGGCAAAAATATCTGAAAAACGAGCGGTAGAAAAGGATAATTATATTCAGTTATCCCTGTTTGATAAAGTAGAAATGAAAAAACCGTTTGAAGTGCTTAGAATGGAAGTAAGGCTTGGTAGCAGAAACAAAATAAAGGATATGCTCAAGAAAACAAGCAATAACAGTAAGGATTTAAGTTTTATGAAGTTGTTTTCGCAACAAGTATCAAAAGATATTCTGCTGTATACAATGAATAAAATAGAAGCTGATTATCCAAAGATACTAACAACACCGACTAAAACAAATGAAGAATTATTTACACAACTTATGATTGATAATCCTATGCTTAAATATAAAAAAGTACTGGCTGTAGTAGGTGCAAAAGTTTTGTTACAAGAACAAGGGACCAGAGGTTTTAGAAAAATTACTAGCAAATTTGAAAAAACGAATTGGTATCGGTTCAATAAAGAAATGAAAGACTTGGTTATAAGTAATGCCGTAAATCCATTTGATTATCTAACTCAAGCAATAAACAGATTTGAAAGAATTAGTCTTGAAGATTACAAAGATAAAATGTAATATATGATAAATAACGACAACAACCATTTTCTATGAAAGAACAATATTACACACTAAAAGAAATTACTGAATTATTGAAAATATCATACATTACTGGTTATCGTTGGATACAAGCAGGCAAAATTCCAGCGTATAAGGTGGGTAAACAATACCGTATAAATAAGACTGATTATGAAGAATTTATAAAGAGTAATAAATTTAAGGTAAAACAGAAATAATATGGATACTAAACAAATACTACAAAAGATATTTAAGAACCCCGAAAGCGATTTGTTGATGTTTGATGATTTATCAGTACTGAATATCTATGAAAAAGATGAAGGCAAATACTACATAAAAGCAATTTCAAAACTTGATGAAGAAAAGCTAGTTTATAATGAGAAGACAGGTAAATCAGCACCAGAAGAGATTGTAAGACAACTTTACCTTGTACAGCTGACAAAGAAATATAAGTATCCTAAGAACCTAATAGAACTAGAAAAACACGTCAATTTTGGTCGTGAGATAAAACGAGCTGATATTGTGGTATACCGTCCTGATGGTATTACACCAAAGATTATTATTGAAGTTAAAGCACCAAGCGAAGATAACGATGTACAACAGCTTAAATCATATCTAAACGCTGAAGGTGCACCTGTAGGGGTAGCAATCAACGGTAAAACACGCCTTATACTTTATAGACCATATCCAAAGGATTTTGATGATACTTTAGATGATATTCCAGCATCAGATGAAGAAGTAGAAGATGTCCTAGCTAAAAGAAAAACCTTAAAAGACTTAAAAGAAGAAGACCTAAAAGAAACAATTAAAACGCTTGAAGAATTGGTACTTGCCAATTCTGGAGCAGATAGCTTTGATGAGATATTCAAGCTTATTTATGCCAAGTTGTACGATGAAAAAGAAGCATTAAGTAGAGATAATCAAGAACTTTATTTTAGAAAAAGTCCTACTGGTAAACCAGAAGAAACTAAAAGAATTATTGATAATTTGTTTGAGCAAGCCAAAGCTGAATGGTCAGATGTATTTGAAAGAACAGATAAGATTAAATTAAGTCCTGAGCATCTTTCGGTATGTGTTGGTGAATTACAAGATTTACGTTTGTTTGGTTCTAATTTGCGTATTATTGATGAAGCTTTTGAATACTTACTACCAGATGTAGCCAAAGGCAAGAAAGGTCAATATTTTACCCCTCGTGTGGTTATTGATTTATGTGTAAAAATGCTCAATCCACAAAAGCGAGAATATGTTGTAGATACTGCTTGTGGTAGTGCTGGCTTCTTAGTTCACGCTATGCAATATGTTTGGAAAAAACTACCTACAGTAGAAGCA
>CAYPVU010000044.1:0-2578 GCA_964414295.1 uncultured Candidatus Saccharibacteria bacterium
GCAAAGAAGTGCTCTATCCATTGAGCTACAAGTGCTAATAAGTAGGATTATATCGTGAAATTGAATAGAGTAGATTACTTTTTATCTTCAGAACTTCTCTTGGCCTCTTCTATAAGTTCCTCTAAATTTTCCTCTAGTGGTCTTACCATAAACTCTTCTAAATCAACGTATTTACCGTAAATTAATTCAGTAAATAAATTGATTCCAACATCTTCAAATTCTCCGTATTCAAGATAGGTAAATAGTATTTCAAATAAATGATCTCTGTCCTTTGCATCAATTATTAGGCAGATTCTTCTTCTAAAAAGTGAATCAGGATTATCTTCATTTATTAAGTCTAAATTTAGAATTACTGTATCTTTTTTTGTAGAAAACCAAAAGCATTTAATGTCTGCCCATTTATAAAGTTTATTAAATGTTTTAACACCGACACTAGAAATTACATGTTCAACAATTTGGGGTTCTACCGAACCTTGAACAAACCATAAAAATGCAAACCCAAGTACTGCAATAATTAAAACCCATTCACCAATTAAAGCTAATAAAGCAACAATAGCTGTAAATATAAAAGAATAAATTACATACCATGCTTTATCCTTTTCGTGCCAAATACGCTCCGGTGATTTCCAAGAGAAAATATATTCGATTGGATTTTTTGCTTCAATTTGTGTAAATAGTTTCATTTGTTGTTGTTTCAATCCTTTTTCTTCGCGTAAATAAGCTAACTAAAATAACTAGTGCAATTAGTAATATTATACATATAATCTTTACAGCAAAATATAATGCTTGGGGAATTCCTATAGAGCCAAGAACATTGTTTATAGCAGTATTAATTGAGGCAAACAATAATGCTGCTCCGGTTAGTATACTTTCTAAAATATTATCTGTACCTTCTTTTTTAGGATATTTTGTTAAGAGTTCTTCTTGAGTTGTACTTGCATTTGTTGGCCTGCCGTTAACAGCAGCAACTTCTATGTTTCTATCTTTAAAACTTCCACCTCTCCCGTAAAGAATAGCTTCTGTACTTGGAGGCGTTTCTGGATCAACCGATGCTACATGTGTATAAAAGTGATTTAGATCTCCTCCAATTAATGTATCTCCATTTTCTCCCCAAGTTGTATCAACTCCTATCCACGAATTAATAGAAGGGATATAAACTTCGGCCCACTGGTGATTAACAGTATTTGAGCTTGATGTTAAGCCATCTAATGCACTATATCCGGAACCAAATGCAGCTCTTGCAGGAACACCCATAGCTCTTAATATGGCAATAAATAGGTCTGAGTATTCCATACATACTGCAGCACCGCCTCTTAATGTCAGTAAGGCTCCTTGTCTTTGATTAAGACCAAATTTCTTTACTTCTGAATAATCGATTTTCCCTACAACATATTGATACGCACTTTCTACTAACTTGTATACATTAGTTTCGTTACCTTTTAACTCATTTGCTAATTCTTGGATTTCACTTGAATCAGATTCCCAATATTTAGCAGAAAATGTATTTTTTGTAATTATTTCATTGGGTATCTGACTTAAATCTCCAGAGTTTGCAAAATTTACTGTATTATCTTGGTTAAGCACTGCAAAGCCTTCAACCTTAATCGTTCCTTCTTCGTTAACAGGAACTCTAAATATTGCAATTAAATTCCCATCCATATCTAATTCAGTAGAAAATGGTTCTGGTGTGATATTTGTAAAATAAACTTTTTGAGTAATCGGTCCGCTGATTACATCTCTTGGCAATATCAACCTATACTGATTGTATACAATTGGAATTGATGAAGTAGCTACATAAGGCTGTTCAATGGAAAATGTATAGTACTGTGTTTTACCAATTTGTATCCATGCAGTTGCACCTGTAAGACTTTCTTGGGTAAAGTTTAGTACGTAATTATTGCCTTCTTGATTAATGTTTGTAACGGGTCTTAATATATTTATTTCCCCAAACGTATTAGGAATAATTACTTTTGTTGTAACCCTTTCTATACTTTGGTCATCTTCAAAAACATAGGATTTAGAAAAAGCTGGAATATAAATATCTCTTAAAGCACCACTTCTAATAATTAATCCATAAGAAGAGTACTTTAATGTGATTGTATAAGTTTGACCGCTATAAATTCCTGTATTTATTTTAGTCTTAATAATTAGATTTCCCGTTGGTGTAGTTTCTGATGTAAATTGAAGCTGATTTCCAAAGTTATCAGTTAATATAATAGAAGAGAGTGTCTGCTGAGCCTTTTCCTGAGCTTGTGGGTCATCTTGTACAGGGTTAAAAATTGTAAAACTTTCTTCTGCACCGCTTTGTATAAAGAAATTATTTTCAGTAACACTAATTGCTTTAGTTTCTGTAATTTCTAAATGGTCATCTTTAAGTTCGTAAGTACGATCGTATTGTTTTTCTATTATTTTTGCACTTACTTTTGTTGTAAAAATAAAGCCTAATGCAATAACTAAACTTAGTAAAATTATTTTCTTCATAATGGTTACATTATACTTGCAGTATTTAAAGATTGTAAGAGTTAGTATGATAGAATGCTTACGAATTAAAAAATTTTTCAATGATAGACTTATCAAT
>CAYPVU010000045.1:0-62893 GCA_964414295.1 uncultured Candidatus Saccharibacteria bacterium
AAAATTACGCTATACTAAAAAAAGTACACCACATTAATATATATTTGAATGGAATCTGAAATAAGTACATACATTACAATAATCGGAGTTGTTTTAATTGTAATAATAGCCCTCTTAATTATTGTAGTAATAAATCAGCAAAAACAAATTAATAGACTAAAGCCAAGATATGGATTTTTAGGAAAACCTTTATATCTTATGGTTATGAGCTTATTTACAGTAGGTACATTAGGTTTGGTTTACTACTCAACTACTCAACCAGTTCAGGTTAACCAAACAAATGCAGATGTAGAAGTAATATTAAGTATTAATGCAGAGCCAACGGGTGATTCAGCTAGAGAATATAAAATAACATTAAGTCCATTACTAAGCGGGCTAGCGTGGGGAGCTAATGATGCTAATAAATTTAATATATACTGGACAATAAGTAGCGGGAGTACGGTTTCTACAGAAGTTGAATTAGAGAAATCTTATACAAATCCAAGTACAATTATTAAAAAACTTTCACCTGGCATAACAACAATAAAGGCAACTGTCTTCTTTGATGGTAAGTCATATACTAAAGAAAAAACAATTACAGTAGAGTAAATGGAAGATCTAAATATAAAGGTTCAATCCCTCAATAATAAAATTGCAAATTCCGATAAAATAATGATTATTGCGTCTACACCTGTAGACTATGATTGTATGGGTACAGCCTTGGTAATAAAGTGGTATATAAAGCAAAAATTTAATAAAGAAAGTACTATATTTGTATTTGCAAATGTTGTTGATGCAGCTAAAAATTTCCCTGGTTACGAAGGTAATATAAATCAAAAGCACCCTGATAAAGTAGATTTTAGCAGCTACGATTTAATAATTTTAGAAGATGGTAATGCACTAAGACAGTTTTTTACTTCTAAATACGAACAATATTTACCTCAAATTCTAAAAGAGAACCTATATAGTATTGACCATCATCAAGAAGGTCCAATTGGAGAGTATATCCCTAATAATACAATTAGAGTTAAAGACTCATGTACAAGCAAAATCTTTTACGATTATTTTATAAAAGATTCTGGTTTGGAACTTAACCAGGAAGTAGCAACATGGCTATATATGTCTTTAACCAGTGATACAGGAATATTTAATTTTGAGATATATAAAGATACCTTTAGTTACGCCCAAATGCTTTTAGACTATGGTGTAGATCACTATAAAGCAGTTGAATTTACTGTACCTAGACAAATGATGGATTTTACAACTTGGGCAATTGAGCATACTAATTATTACGATGCAGCACAAACAAGTATTTTAGCCATAGATAATAAAGCAAGAGAGGAATTAATTGAAAAGTTTGGAAAAGATTGGGAAAACAAGGAATTAACAAAATATTATCAAAAAATATTTATGCATATGGTAGAAGGTTTTCCTTATGGATTAATATTTAAGGAAGGAAAAGATGATGGGAAAACTAGAGTAAGCTGGAGATGTTCAGCATTATCTGAAATTGAAATTATGAGCGTTTTAAGAGAAGTGGGCTTTATTGCAAATGGCCATAGAAATGCTGGAGGGGGGATATCTGATAAACCAATAAATCAAATATTAACTGAATTTGTAGCTTTAATGGAATTAAAGGTTAATAACGATTCTAAAACTCTTTACACAAATCTATAGCTTCCTTTAGGTTTTCTTCTATAGTTAGTTTATTTTCTACACTTAATTTCTGAGCAACTTCAAATAAGAAAACAGAGCTTCTTAGTGCTAACCATGCATCATTTTTACTTAAAAGTACAGTACAAATGTGAGCTAAGGACTTTACAGAAGATTCAGTAGTTAATTTAGGATTAATATTTATTTTATAATCGCCATCTTTTGAGTATAAAGTATTTTGGAATCCTGCAAAGAATATATTGGTCTGAGTAACCTGACTTAAACTTCTTTCACTTATACCATAACTTTTCAATCCTTCTTCTACAGTTGGTCTATTTAATAGAAGAATACTATCTTTTAAAAACTCTAATTCTTTAAAAGATTCTACAATCTCTAATATGTGCCAGGTTAATACAAACTTTTTAGATTTATCTAATCCAATTAAGTATTTAATTAAATTTAAATTTATTAAACTTTTTTCTTCTATATTTCCAATTACTATTACATCTGCTTCGTTATAGTATTTTTCAATATCTAAATCGCTAATAAAGTTATATCCTTTGAGCTCCTTTAGAGAGGAATTAAAGTTATAAATATATAAATCACAAGAGTAGTTTTTAGCGGCATTTTGTATACCTTCAAACTCATTATTGTTTTGTGTAGAAGAAACATAAAGAATCTTTCCATTCTTTAATTTATGGGTTTTTTGTTTTGAGTTAAATAAAAATTTAACCTCTCCCGGGCCACAAAGTAACGAAGCATCTTTGCTTTCAGGGATTTCAATTGTTACAGCATTATCAACCTTTGGATAATTTAAAGAAATAACTAGATCTGGATTGTATCCTGGTGCTGGAATATCAATTGCTACTAATTTAGATTTAAAATGAGAAATTCGATTTATGCAATCCTGAAATCTTTTATTAAGTTTAGTACCTTCTATACCTGTACCCACTAAAGCTTCTATATTTACATCGCCTTGTACAATGTCTTCAGCATAGCAATCCTGCTTTATTGATAATCCTTTATATAAAACTTTTAACTCTTCTAACTCCTGATATAGCTCTTTAAATATAGTTGATCCTGAATAAGAAACTCTGCCAATAATATATACTGTTACATCTAAATTTAGTTTTACTAGATTTATTGCAGTAGCTAAACCATCAGAAGCGTTTCCTCCAAGCCCGCAAATAACTGTATATGATTTACTAGTACCTAGTATTTCTGTTATTTTTTGCGTAATTAATTGGCCAGATGAAGCATAGAGTTTAGTTAAATCTACTCCAAAGAACCTAAAATTTACGTCGTTAATTAAAGCTTTTTGTACCCTTAAATTCATAGAAAAAAAATCACCTACTACATATTAAAATTTATAGTAGGTGATAGCAACAAGTTTATAAGGTCTTTAGCTGTTAAGCATTAAAAGCTTCTATATCCGTATCTTCTATTTTCTTAAATAGTGGAGCTAAATCATTTACTAAGTTTATGCTTTTAGGATCTAGCTTTCTAAACTCAAAGTTATTTACATCAATTTGAGTTACTATTTTATTAATACCTAAATTATTACTTAATCTATCACTAGCTTCAGGAATAAATGGGTAAAGCAGTACTCTTAAAGCTTCTACAATTTGTAAGCAGTTATATATTATATTACCAGCCTCTTGCATATCGGTTTTTAATTTTTCCCAAGGTTTATTATGGTCAAAATATTGATTTCCGTAAGTCGATAATGCCTTAATGCTGTTTAAAGCAGATACAAATTGTCCATTTTCAAGCAGTTCAGATACATTATTTATAGTTTCATTGATTTTAGCTTCAACCTCAGGAGTTAATTTATCTTCTAGATTTACATTGCTAAGTTTGTTTTTATAAAAGACTAATACTCTATGGATGTAATTGCCAATGTTGCCAACTAATTCAGAGTTAATCGTATTCTTAAAATCATTCCAATCCCAGTTACCTTCTTTATTTTCTGGAAGAATTGAAGTTATATAAAATCTAATTGCTTCGGCACCAAAATGATCAGCCACTCTTTTAGCATCAATAATATTTCCTCTACTTTTTGATAACTTTTGACCATTAGCATTTAAAAATTTAACAATAGAGGGGAAGTAGGGTAGACTATAGTCTAAATTCTGCCCTATAAGCTGTCCTGGCCAAAAGATTGTATGGAAAGTTAAATTATCTTGCCCCATAAAATAGTAGTGAGCACAATCTTTATTATTCCAGTAATCTTTATAATCTAAACCTTTTGAATTACAGTACTCAATAGTTGCAGATAAATAACCAATTACAGCATCAAACCAAACATAAAATCTTTTGCTTTCTGCATCTTCAATTCTTTGATCTTCAGGTAAATCATTTAATGGAATTTCTACCCCCCAGTCTAAATCTCTAGTAATAGCTCTTTCTTGTAGTCCTTCGTTAATGAAGCCGATTGTTTCTTTAAATACCCAATCCTTCCATACATTTTCGTGACTTAGTACATATTCTTTTATTTGGGATTCAAGTTTAGGATAATCTATAAAGTAATGTTCAGTCTCCTTTAGGGTTACAGGAGCTTTTGTTAACTTAGAATAAGGATTAATTAACTCACCTAAGCCTAATGTTCTACCGCAATTTTCGCATTGATCAGCTCTTTGGCCTTGTGAATGACAATGAGGACATTCTCCTTCTACGTATCTATCCGGTAAGAATTTATTGTCACTTTCTGAGTAATACTGAAGACTCTTTTTCTTTAAAATATACCCATTTTTAAATAAGTTTAAAAATACTTCTTGAGTAACCTTTTTATGGTTATCTGTAATTGTTGAAGTAAATAGAGAATAAGATATACCGTACTGTTCAATAATCTGATGAACCTTAGGTATATACTCATTTACTAGCTCTTTAGCTGTAATGCCTCTTTTATCAGCTTCTACAGTAATAGGAGTTCCATGACAGTCTGATCCCGATACAAAAACAGTATCTATACCTTTTTGTCTAGAAAATCTAGTAAATATATCTGCAGGAATAAAATAACCAGCTAAATGTCCAATATGGATATCTCCATTTACATATGGCCAGGCAGCTGCTACCAAAATCTTTTTAGAGTTCATATTTTATAGTATAACTGGCCTAATTATACTATTAACAGCAATATGTATGGTAATTTTAGCCTTGTTTAACCTCTAAAATTCTCTTAGTTTCAATTTTATAGTCCTCTACATTAGGCTGATCAAAAGCATTTACATTTAAAAGCTTAGCTAAATACATCATTTCTAGCATCTGATACTGTAAGAACATGCCTAAGGTATATTCATCAATTAAAGGAATATCTACTTCAACATAGGGAAGATTATTCTTTTTATAAGCTGCTTTAGTTCCTTCTAAAATTGCATTCATTAATTCAACCGTAGTTTTATTTTCGATTGAACTTACTAACCCATCAAGCTCCAAATCGGTAGACAACTTTTGATTTATATCAGTATTAGGAGAATAAATAAAGTAAGTAAGAATATTCCTTGGACCTCCTATGTAAAGCTGTACCATTGAATGCAAATCAGTAGATCCGATTGAAACAATTGGAGCAATACCTTCATTTACTTTATTTCCATTAATATCATTTTCTTTTCCTATACTTTCGCCCATTAATTGTCTATACCATTTACCGCAGTACTCTAATTCAGGGTTAAAAAAGAATTGATTATTAATAACTTTGCCTTCTAATTTATACAAATATCTTACAACAGCAGATCTTAAAGATGGATTAGTTTCTTGAGTATTTACTAAATCAACTAAAGCTACCTTTGCTCCCTCCAACAATCTTTCAACATCTAATCCTGCTAAACATAGTGGAAATAATCCTACATTAGAAAAAACTGAATACCTACCTCCAACTTTTGAAGGTAGCGTTAAAATACTATATTCATTTGATTGGGCTATTTGTTCTAGTTTAGAATTTGAATCAGTAGTTACTACAATTCGATCGTTAATAGTTACAAATCTTTCTTGCAATTTTCTAATAAGAATTTCTGCTAAAGCAATAGTTTCTGTAGTACCTCCGGATTTACTAATAATGTTTAATATAAATTCATCTTTAGAATGCAGTTGATTTTCTATTATGCTAAATACACTTTGTACAAATTTAGAAGAAGTTGTTTCTATAAAAACTAATTTTGGTAATCTTACTTCGGCATTTAAATAATCTAAACTTCCAAAAATAGAATTATAAATTGCTTGAGTTCCTAAGTTTGATCCACCAATTCCAACTATAAATACATATTTTAGTTTTTCATTCTTAAACTTACTAGCAAGCTTTGTTGAATCTTCATAAAAAGATGTATCAAATGGTAAGTATAAAGAAGCTTCATCAAGCAAATAAGAATTGTCTTTTAAAACTTCTTTTAAGTGCTCAGTATAATCAATTAATTTACTTTCCTCTAACTTTATTTTTTCTTCTTGTAAATCTATATTACTAAAATTAAAGTTTACCTTCATAAATTGCATTTAACTTTTTAATAAAGCATTCCAGTCCTCAGAAAACTTTTCAATTCCCTGAGTTGTAAGATCACTGCTAATATTATACTCCCCCCATTCTAAAGATAGATCAATTTCTTTATAACTTATTCCAACTATACAAGCATTATGTATATCTTTAAAATACTCTGTTTTATCTTTAAATAAGTCTTCATCAATGTCTACGCCAGGAACTTCTAGTCCATTATCTGCCCATTCATTTAAAACATTAAATGGAGCAGTAATGTACTCAGTCTTAGTATAAAGAGCATATAAAAAATGTGCGTAATCTCTAATACTAGAATTAACTATTTTTACATGTTTATCAGAAAGAGAATACATTCTTTGTATATTCATAATTAAATCAGTACCATCTTTGCAGTTATCATTTAATCTTCCTTGAAAAGGTGAAATTAAAACATCTGCTTCCGCATCAATGGTAGCTGCATATACAGCCGCTGCCTGTTCTTGTGTAAAGCATAAAGTCATATTTAAATTTATTCCTTTTTTGCACAAACTATTTGCTGCTTTTAATCCTTCTCTGGTTATAGGAAGTTTTATATAAGCATTTTCTATCCATGTGTTCATTTCTAGTGCTTGAGATACCATTTCTGTAGATTTTGTATCTTTATCACAGTAAACTTCAATTGAGATTAGACTTTGAGGTGTTATCTCTTTTATATCTTGAATTATATTTTTATATTCATTTAATAATTCGTCCCTAGTAAATTTAGTACCATTATTAATTCTTTCTTGAATTGATGGATTCTTTGCAAATAAAGAAGGATTAGTAGTTTGACCATCTAAAAAGCCTAAAAGATTTACAATCTCTTCTGTTTCAGCTGGATTTGCACCGTCTAAAAATATCTTTGAATGTAATGCAATAGGTCTCATAAATATTTAATTAATAATTGAATGTCCTCCAAACATGTTTCTTAACATAGATAATACTTTTCCAGTATAACTAGGAGCTTTTCTAGATTCATATCTAAATTCAACAGATTTTTCGATAATAGGCAGATCTATCTTTTGAGATTTAGCAGTATCTACTGTCCATTGACCTTCCCCTAAACTATCAACTGATCCTGAAACCTCTTTTAAATCTTCTCCGTATTTAAGATAACCTTCTTTTAACCAATTAATTAACCTAGATTCAATTACACTACCATTACTATAAATATCAGCAACATCTACCAGGTTTAGGTTATAGTTTGAATTCTTCATTAAATTAAAACCTTCTGCAATAGACTGCATCATCCCATATTCAATTCCATTATGTACCATTTTTACATAGTGGCCTGCACCATAACCTTCAAAAAATTTATATGCATTAGGCTTAGCCAAATCTTTAAAGAGATTTTCTAAATATATAAAGGTTTCTTTTTCTCCTCCGATCATTAAACAAGCACCATTTCTAGCTCCGCTTGGCCCACCAGAAACTCCAACATCAATATATTTAATTCCCTTCTGAGCTAACATTTCTGCATGCATTTTATCTTCTGTAAATTTAGAATTCCCGCCTTCTACAATAATATCTCCTTCTTGCAATAAGCTCATTAAACCACCCTCATCAAACATAACTGCTTTTGTTGCATCTCCGGCTGTTAACATTGTCCAAACTACTCTTGGTCCATCTAATAAAGACACTAATTCTTTGAGCGATCTTGTACCCTTAATCCCTTCTTTTTCTATTTCTTCTACTTTAGAAAGTGTTCTGTTATATACAATAACCTCCCAGCCTTTATCTCTTAAATTTAATGCCAAACCTTTTCCCATCTTCCCTAAACCAATTAGACCTATTTGTTTTTTCATATTTTAGAAATTGATAAAATAGAGATATCATCCGGCATATATGTAAATAAAGGTACTGCATTGTTTTTCCAGGCTTCTACAATTGGATCTATAAATTCCCATTGAGCTATTACTTCTTTTTGATCTACAAAGTAAGCTAAATCTCCTCTTAATGCTTCCTCTAGCATTACTGCATATTCTGCTACATATTGTTCATTGACTTTTTCACTTACCATTATTTCTTTATAACTACTTCCACTAAATAATCTAATAAATGGATTCTCTCTATTAAAGTTTATAAATAATTTATCTTTATTTTTAAAATCAACTTCAACAAAGCTCCTTGCTTGCCCCGTTCGTTTACCAGCTTCTATAATAAACTTTGTATACTTCCATTTGGGGTCATCAATATATGCAGCAACTTTAAAATAAGTTTCTGTATTTGAATTAGGATTTACATTTTCAATTTCTTTATATCCTTTATACTGTGCTCTAAATGTAAATTTAGAAATGTCGTCCTTAGAATACTTAACTAATTTATTTAGAATATCTGTTCTTGCTTGTCTAAAGTTTTCTGCAGTCATACTTTCTGGAATATCCATGGCAATAAATGCAATTAATTCAAGTAAATGATTTTGACCTACATCCCTAAGAGAACCTACAGAATCAAAAAATGCTCCACGTTTTTCTACTCCTAAAGTTTCTGTTGTACTTATAAACACACGTTCAATATTTTCTGTATTCCATATATCTTTGAACTGATCTCTAACTTTTACAATGTCTCTAATGATTTCTTTACCTAAGTAATGATCTAATCTATAAATTTGTGATTCGCTAAATACTTCTTTTACAATTTTATCTGTAGTTATCGAGGAATTTAAATCAGTTCCAAATGGTTTTTCTAATAATACTTTTACTTCTGCCCCCTTACACATCTTGTCAAATTGAGTATGCTTTATATGATCAATCACTTCATCATACAAAGAAGGTGGAATTGCTAAATAAAATAATTTATTAGCGCATATTTTTAATTCTTCTTCTAGTTTTAATATTTCGTTATTTAGTTCAACAAAGCAATCTCTATTATTTAAATCTCCCATTACATATTTAAACATGCCATAAAATTCATCTTCAGGTTTAAAACTTTCATTATTAAAATGTTTTTTTAAAGAAGAATTAATAACTTCAATATATTTACCATCTGTAAAATCTCTTCTTGCAAAGGCAAATACTTTAAAGTTATTTGAATTAATATGCTGTTTTTTATACAAATAATAAAGCGAAGGAATTATTTTTCTTTCCACTAAATCTCCTGTAGCACCAAACACTACAAGAAAATCAAATTTACTAATATCCATATTTAAAATGAGTTAATTATTTCTTTAACTTTTTCAACAATATATTTAGAAGATATCTCTTCGTAATCTAAAAGTTCTGAAGGTTTACCACTTCTAGGTGTTTTATTAACACTTAAAGAAAATACTTTTGTTTTTACATTAGAAAGTTCTGTTCTAATCGCTTCTGCAATTCCACCTTCTGCATAATGATCTTCTACCACAAGAATTGCTTTAGTTTCTCTTATACATTTATTCAAAGTAGCATAATCTATAGGTTTTACAGAGAATAAATCTACAACTCGTATAAAGATATTTTTTTGTTTTAGTAATTCATAAGCTTTTAGTGCTTCGTGCAATGTAACTCCCGCACCAACTACAGTAATTGAATCATAAACACTTTCTCTTACTATCTTACTTCCTCCTAATTTAAATGAATTATCATTTTCATAAATAACTGGAGTATCCATTCTTGTAGATCTAATATAAACATTTCCTTTATATTCTGCAGCTAAATAAACAGCTCTTTCCATAGAAATTGCATCGGAAGGGTAGAGGATTGCACAATCCTGGACAGTTCTGAACATTGCAATATCTTCTAATCCCATTTGGGAAGATCCATCTTCTCCAATTGAAACGCCTGCGTGAGAACCAACAAATTTAATATTAGAATTAGAATATTGACTCATTCTAATTTGATCAAAAGCTCTAGAAAAGAATGCTGCAAATGTAGATATAAATGGCATTTTATGGACTCTGCTTAATCCTAGTGCAGCACTAACCATATTTTGTTCTGCAATATACATATCAAAAAATCTATTTGGATATTCTTTTTGAAATAACTCAGAGAACGTAGAATTTTGTGTTCCCCCATCCATGACTACAATTTCTGGGTATTTTTCTGCTAAAGCAATTAAGGCATTTCCGTAGGCTTTTCTAGTAGCTACAAATTCTCCTAATTTATAATTTGTCCAATTAAATCCTCCTTCAGAAGAATCACTATGTTTAACTTTTTCAGGTTTATTGATTGAAGCAGCTAAGCTAAAGTTTATTTTTCCTAAATCATGCATGGCATTTTCAAGTTCCTCCCGTTTTAATGCTTTACCATGCCACTCAATTTTATCTTCTATTGATTTGACACCTTTTCCTTTAATTGTCTTTGCAATTATTACAATTGGTTTATCTATAGAATTCTTTATTTGTTCAAATGCAGTTACTACCTGCTGAACATTATGGCCATCTTCTACTACTATTGCATACCAACCGAAACTTTCAAATCTAGATTTATATGTATTTAAATCCCATTGATGCATAGTTTGAGTAGCTTGTTCTAATCTATTACAGTCTAAAATTGCAATTAAGTTATTTAATTTATAATGACTTGCAATGTTTGCTGCTTCCCATACACTTCCTTCACTTAATTCACCATCTCCTAATAAAACGTAAGTATTGTAATTTGTTTTATCTAAATATTTTGAATTTAATGCTAAGCCAACTCCTGCACCTAGCCCTTGCCCCAATGAACCAGTAGCAGCATCTGTAAATTTAAAATTAGATGTAGGATGTCCTTCTAAATTGCTATTGAATTTTCTTAAATTCATTAATTCATTAGGATCAATAGCATTTGCAGCAGCCCATAGTGAATAGTAGAGTGGTGATGCATGTCCTTTTGAGAAAATAATTCTATCGTTAGTTAGATTGTCTGGATTTTCAATATCATATTTTAAATATCCTGCAAAAAACAGTGTTGCCATTAATTCAACCGCCGAAAGTGATGAAGACGGATGTCCTGATCCTGCTTCTGTAGTAGAAGTAAGAATATAATATCTAAGGAGTTTAGAAATTTCTTCTATATGCTTAACACTGTCCATTATTTTAGATTAACAAGTATGCGAGCTTTTTAATATTCTATCATTATAAAAGTAAATTGATATAAAAATTTTATACAGATACTTACTTAACTGTTAGCAGCTCATTCCAGCTAGTGGTGTATTTAGGTGAACGCATTTGTTTTTTTTCTCTCCAAGACTGATTAATACCTGTTGATGCATACTTTATAAATTCACTTCCTTCGTTTCTATTAATCTTTTCTATTGCTTTCATTAAATTATTGTATTTACTAAAATCATAATTCGGTTTTATTAAACTTAAGTTAACTTCATCTCTTTGAGTAATTCCTAATAACATTACTGTTGCTTTTTTATAATAAAAACCTTCTTTATAAATTAATCGTAACCCTTTTACAGCCGTTTTAATTAAATCCGGCAAATACCATGTACCTACAGTAAGCGGTAAAACTATAGAATTGTAATATTGAGGCGTATCTTTATGTCTATTTGTAACAATAGAAACATAAACGTGAGAACATGCAGATTCTTGTTCCATTAACTTTTCCCATGCGCGACTAGTATAAGTAGAAACTGCTTCTTCTAAATGCTCTAATTTAAATACAGCCTTTCCAAAGGACCTTGAACTAGTAATTCCTTTTCTAGGTTCACTATTATCTTCAAATTTAAAACATGGGATTTCATTTAATTCTGTTACTGTTCTTAATCCAGTAACAGATAATATGCTTCTTATAAAATTAGGATTAGAATTCTTTAATTGATAAGCATTATAAATACCGTTTAGATTCAACTTTCCTGAACTTCTATACCCAATATTCCAAATATGTTCGACTGGGAGTTTTTTTAAAAACTCATCTTTATCTTTTAAATCGCTCCATAAAAAAACTCCACCTGTTTCTTTACTATCTTTTGCATAGTGGTTGCATATCTTGGCTAATGTTTTTGTAGGTGCAATTCCAATCGAAACAGGAATCCCAGTAGATTTTAAAACGTCTCCTCTAATTATCTTGCAGTAATTATTTAGGTTACTTTTTATTCCCTTTAAATCTAAAAATGCTTCATCTATAGAATAGACTTCTAAATCTGGAACATAAGAATGCATTATTCTCATAACTCTCCCAGAAATATCCCCATACAGTGTAAAGTTTGCTGAATATACCTGAATATCATGACGTTCAAACTCTTCTTTAAATTTAAAAGCAGGTGCACCCATAGGAATATACTTTTTAGCTTCGCTTGATCTTGCAATTACACATCCGTCGTTATTAGATAAAACTACAATTGGTTTATTTTTTAACTTCGGATTAAATGCCCTCTCACACGAAGCGTAGAAATTGTTACAATCCGCTAAGGCAATCATGCAATTAAATGTAATAACAATTTATATTTCTATAAGAAATTTGTCTTTTTGAATCTTTAACTTCAGTTAAATTAAAATAGAAATTGTTACAGTTCACTAGAGCAATCATGAATTTAAATTAAATAAACAATTTATGCTTTTATAAGAAGTTTGTCTTTCTAGATTTTTAACTAAAGTTAAATCAAAGTAGAAATTGTTACAGTCTGCTAAGACAATCATACTAGCTTATTAATAACCGAAGTAACTACTCCCCAAACTTCATCTGATACTTTTAACTTTATTGGTTTATAGTTAGGATTTTCTGGATATAGGTAAGGCTGGCTATTTATATACTTTAGTCTTTTTACAGTGAATTCATTATCAACAATAGCAACCACAATTGAATTGTTGTAATAGTCTAAACTCCGATCTACTATTAAAATGTTACCGCTATTAATTCCAGCATTAATCATCGAATCTCCAGAAACTCTAACAAAGAAAGTAGATGTCGGTCTTTGGATCAAGTATTCATTTAAGTCCAAGTAGTTTTCTGCAAAGTCATCTGCAGGACTTGGAAATCCTGCTTTAACAGAATTCAGATACAAAGGTATTAACATAGCTTGTTATTTAACTTTTAATACGCTTCGCAAGGTCCAGAGCAGTCTTAACCACACCAATCCAGCGAAGCGGGTATACCTTGTATACCTACAAAAGTATACATCTAGTGTACCGATAAATTTCAATAGGAAAATTTATAAAAGTTTAGGGTACCTTACGGTACCCCGTAACTCTAAGCGGGGAGAGTAAGTATCCTTTTTACTATCCACATGGGCAGCAAAAAAGGATATGGACGATAAGAAGCTGTATCATAGACCGATATCCATAATACTCCTTTCTCGTCAGGACGTAGCCTTGGAGGTAATAGAAGTATTCCATCGGGCTTTGAAACCAACCGAATTCTCCATTCATCTCCTGCAGGCTTTGAGTCTTCAACTCCTTTCTGCAAGTACAACTCCCAAACTCCGTTTGGAGAGTCTAGAGCATACTCAAAGTTTCCCACCTTTCTAATGTCTGTAGGCAAAACCTCTGCCAATTTACCTCGGAACAGAAACAGGTTATAGAGATATAGCAGATACCTAAAGCCAAACATAGATAACCTCCTTTTAGAGTAAGAAATTATACTATCTTGTTAACAAACTTAATAATAGCTCTTGCAAAAATAAAAGTTCACAGTTTAGAATGTTATTCTATTTTAATAACAATTAGTTTTACACTATGGATTTTTTAACAACAGAACAGAATCAAAGAATTGAAGCAGACAGAAGTAGATACGATAGCTTACAAAGAGAAGCAACATATAATAATTTAAGAGCGCTTAATGCTATTGGAAATAATATCAATGTATTACCAGATACCATACGCAAATATAGAGAAATCTGTGAAGCTGCAACACAGGCAGATACAGAAACACTAAGGAGAATAGCAGGGATACTTCACACAGTTCTTATAGACAGAATGTACTACAATAAACAATTCGCCTCACCTTTATACACTCACGACTTAAATAATTTAAGAGCATTTAGCTTTAAGATTGAGCAGTTACAAGAATTAGTGGAACTTTATTTATGCGCAATTGAAGAATCTTTAGCTCAATAAATCGGCTGCTACATCCTTTATATTCTTATACTTGGAAGAATAAACGTGCTCAAATTCTAATCTTTTAGCTTCTTTAGTACGTTTTTCTTCCATAAATACTTTTCTTATTTCTCCAGTTAATCCAACCTCTCCAAAATATACATTGGTTTTAGATACAACTTTATCTTTTAAAGATGAGACAATTGCCTGCATTACAGCTAAATCAAGTCCTGGATCTGTAATTTTGATTCCTCCGGTTATATTGATATAAATATCGTATTCGCCTGTGTGCAGTTTTAATTTTTTATCGATAATAGCAAGAATAATATATAGCCTGTTAAGATCAAACCCGGAGGTTGTTCTTCTTGGATTAGAAAAATAACTTCGAGTCACTAAAGCCTGAACCTCTACTACAACAGGTCTTGTTCCTTCCATTACTAATGCATAAACCGATCCACTTGCATCTTGTTTGTTTTTATCAAATAAATCTTTAGTATCTTTAACTTCAATCATCCCTTGCCCAGTCATTCTAAATATACCTACTTCATCACTACTACCATATCTATTTTTTTCTACTCTTAAGATTCTAAATTCATATCTTTTATCTCCTTCTAAATACAAAACAGTATCTACCATATGTTCCATAATTTTAGGACCGGCAATATCTCCAGATTTTGTTACATGCCCAATAATAAAGGTAACAATGTTATATCCCTTAGCTAAACTAACAATCCTATTTGTACATCCAGAAATCTGAGCAACATTTCCAGAACTTCCTACAATATTAGGGTCAAACATTGTTTGTATGGAATCCACTATTACACAATCTATTCTATCTCTATTAGAAACAATATAGCTTTCTACATTATCCATGTTTACATCTGGCAAAAACATTACATTCTCTAAATTTAAATTTAATCTATCTGCCCTATGCTTAATCTGTATAGGAGATTCTTCTCCGCATACATATAAAACATTTAAACCTAAATCAGATAATGTTTGAGTTATTTGAAGAGATAAAGTACTTTTACCAACTCCAGGTTCACCAGAAAATAAAAAGACTTGCCCCGGTACAATTCGTCCTCCAATTGTATTGTCAAACTCATATATACCTGTAGTAAATGCTAATTCTTTTTTTGACTGAGTTTTTATATCTTTTTCTAAATCTTTAAGTCTTATAGGTTTTACATCTCTACTAACATTAATTGCGGATTTTCCTTTTTTAGCCAATTTAGGATTAATAGCATTTGTATCTTCTATTAAGGTATTCCACATTTTGCAGTTGTCACATTGACCCTGCCATTTTAAGTAAGTTTTTTGACAATTTGAACAAATAAACATAAATTGTGTGAGTAAATTTTCTTATTCAATATTTTAACATTAGTATACTATGCAAATGTTTACAACAATTCCACAAACTTTAGAACATATAGACAGCCTAGAGTTTTCTCAATATAGTGCAGATGATTTATTAAATTATCTATTGAGCGTACTTCAAGCCCCATTTGAAGTTGATAGAGAAGTAATAAAACAAACTAGAGAAGTTATAAAAGCAGAGTGTTTAAATAGAATACAGCAAATGGTTGCAGGAGAAATTAATGCAGAGAATGTACATGATTTATTAGTATTAGTAAAAACATATGCTGGCTCAATAGCAGGATTTGTTACAAAAGAAGGATTTAGTGGTCCTGCACATATATTTAGAAATGAAGAACTTATTTCTTATGTTACTGAATTCTTTACTCCTGGGAATGAAGTAAATCATAATATGAATAATTCAGCAGTAATGGCAGACTATTTATATCTATATCAAAAAAGAATTTGTGAGACAAATTAAGTTTTAATGATAGAATAAAGTAATTTAATAAATTACTTATAACCTATGACTGACAGGTCTAAATTAACTTTGGAAGATCAAGCAAAAAGTGAAATAGCAGAGTTAGGGATTGAATCTTTAAGTAATAAAGAATTATTAGATAGATTTTTAGAAATTGTAGAAAGGTATAGTATAGATAGTGGTGCAAGAAGATTTTTAAGAGATACATTTAGACCTATTGCTTGGCAAAGAATACATGATCTTCTAGCAGAAAATGAGCAATTTACTATAGAAGTTGTAGATGAATTATATCCTCTAACTCAACTATATAATGTTACTTGCTCGTGTATTCTTTTTAATCCTGATTATAGAAAATTTGAATTTTACTCAACAGCTGATGTTGAAAAATATTATAGATTAATGGCTCAAGTTCCAATTTCTGGAGGAGAATGGGACGGTCATATTGAGTTCTTAAGCTTGTTAGCACAATATAGAAGAATTGCTCAAATGGAGGAATTTTAAATTATTTAATTACTCCTCCCCCTAAACACTCGTTACCCCTATACAAGACTAAACTTTGACCACTACTTACTGCACGCTGAGGATTACTAAATATAAATTTGTAAATATCATTTTCTTTAATTAAGATTCCCTCTTGTGGCTTATGTCTATATCTAATAGATGCGCTTAAACCTTTTTCATCAATAATAGATGTTTCTAAGTCAGGATTTATTAAATGTAGATTTTCTAATATTACTTCTTTCTTAAACATTGCCTGATGATTATTACCATGTCCTACATAAATAATATTGTTATCTATATCTTTATCTACAACATAATAAGGGACTTCCTGTCCTCCAATTCCTAAACCGCCTCTTTGTCCAATTGTATGAAAGTAAACTCCTTTATGATTCCCTACTTTCTTTTTAGTATCAATATCTATAATATCGCCTTGTTTTTCTGGAATTCTTTTCATTAAAAACTGAAGTACATTAATTTCTCCTATAAAACAGATACCTTGACTATCTGGCTTTTTTGCATTAGGCAAATTATATTTTTCCGCTAATTTTCTAACTTCCGGTTTTTCTAAATTACCTACAGGAAATAGGGTTTTAGATAGTTGTTCTTTAGATAGGTTATATAAAAAGTATGTTTGGTCTTTATTATTATCAACTCCCTTTAGCATGTGAGGATTCCCAAATTCATCATCTATTCTAATTGCGTAATGTCCTGTAGCAATTAAATCTGCCCCTAAATCTTTAGCCTTTTCTAAGAACAATTTAAATTTGATTTCCTTATTACACATTACATCTGGATTAGGCGTTCTGCCTTTTGAATATTCATTAAAAAAGTATTCAACTACCTTAGCTCTATATTCTTTTTCAAAGTTAAAAGATCTAAACTCTATTCCAATAGCATTACATACTGCTTCTGCATCCTTTTGATCTTGTTCCCAAGGACAGTCTGCCTGAAGTCCATAATCATCTCCGGACCAGTTTTTCATAAATACACCAACAACATTATATCCCTGTTCTTTAAGTAGGCATGCAGATACAGCAGAATCAACTCCGCCAGAAAGTCCTACAAAAACTGTTTTTTTACTATTATTAGTGGTCATATATATAAATTATAGGGTATATAATTGTAACATAAAGAATAACGCGCAGCCTTATTTAATATATGACGTATACCTACTTAAAATAAGGATTCCGAGTTATAATAGAGGGTTTTACTCTTTACAAAAAGTAGATGGAGCAAATCAAAATTAGAGGTGCAAGAACAAACAACCTTAAAAACATTAACTTAGATATCCCTAAAGATAAACTTACCGTTATCACAGGCCTTTCCGGTTCAGGAAAGTCTTCTTTGGCTTTTGATACTATTTATGCTGAAGGTCAAAGAAAGTATGTAGAGTCTTTATCTGCCTATGCAAGGCAGTTTTTAGGTTTAATGGACAAGCCAGATGTAGATACAATTGAAGGTCTATCCCCTGCTATATCGATCGATCAAAAGAGTACAGGACATAATCCAAGATCAACTGTTGGTACAGTAACCGAAATTTATGACTATTTAAGACTTTTATTTGCTAGAGTTGGGCATCCTAGAAGTCCTGTAACAGGTAGAAGACTAGAAAAACAAACAGTTCAGCAAATTGTAGATGATGTATTAAGTTATTACAAAAAATTTGGAAGTTCAAAAGAAATTAAGCTTTTAGTGCTTGCTCCTTTAATAAAAGCTAGAAAAGGTACATACGAAGAATTATTCACTCGATTCTTAAGTCAAGGATATGCAAGAATAAGGGTTGATGATCAGGTTTATTCCCTAGAAGAGGATATAAAACTAGATAAGTTTGTAAAACATAATATTGAACTTGTGGTTGATAGACTTGTTATTAAGGAAGATTCATCCAATGATGAGGATCTTTTAAAGAGACTAACCGATTCTATTGAATTATCTTTAAACTTAGGGAATGGAGAGGTTTTAATCAATCTAGTAGACTTTAAAGACTTAAAATCAGAGATTGAAGTCGCCAATGTAAGACTTCAAGAAAATGGAGATATATTTTACTCAGAAAAGCTAGTAGACCCAGAAACTGGACAATCATTTCCTGAGATTGAGCCACATACATTCTCTTTTAATTCCCCGTTTGGAGCATGTCCTGTATGCAACGGATTAGGAAGCATAAAAGAAATTGATGCAAGTAATATCTATAACCCAAGACTTACTGTATCAGAAGGGGGAATTTACCCATGGGCAAGAGTTATAGAGAACGAAGATTCCTATAGCTACAGTCTTCTGGAAGCAATGGCTAAAGAAGAAGGAATTTCTTTAAGAACTCCTATAGGTCAATTAGGTGAAGAAAAACTTAATAAAATACTTTATGGAACAGGTTCAAAAGAGTATAAGGTAAAGTATACAAATATGTATGGACAGGAAAGAAGTATGATGACTACTTTTGAAGGTGTAATCCCGAATTTGTTAAGAAGATACAACGAAACAGATTCCGATTATATAAAAGGTGAAATCGAACAATATATGTTCGAAAAGGAATGTAATGAATGCCATGGTTACAGATTAAAAAAAGAAGCATTGGCTGTAACTATAAGAGGCTTAAATATTGTAGATATAGGAAATATGTCTATTTTAGAAAGCCAGGAGTGGATTAATAGAATTACTATACCTGCCAAAGAAGATGAAGTAGTTACAAAATCTACACTTCATGAAATATTTGGATTAACCTCTATAAAACCTTCAGAAGATGATATTTCAGTTTCAGAAAAAGAAATTGGAAAGCAAATATTTAAAGAGATATCTACTAGATTAAACTTTTTAGTATCTGTAGGTTTAGATTACTTAACTTTGAATAGAGCTGCTAGAACTTTATCTGGTGGAGAATCACAAAGAATTAGATTAGCTTCTCAAATAGGTACAGGGTTAACAGGAGTATTGTATGTCTTAGATGAACCTTCTATTGGATTACATCAAAGAGACAACGAAAAGCTTATAAAAACATTAGAAAAACTAAAAGAAATTGGAAATACTGTAATTGTAGTTGAGCACGATGAAGATACTATTAGAAAAGCAGATCATGTAATAGATATTGGACCTGGTGCGGGAGAACATGGGGGAGAAGTAGTTGCAGAGGGAACGATTGATGAAGTGTTAAAGTCTCCAAAATCTGTTACTGCAAAATATTTAAGTGGAGAAATTGTAATTTCTAAAGAATTAATCTATAAAGAATTAAAAAATATACAGGCTTTAGAAAAAGTAAGCAATAATACAGAAAAGAAAGGCAAATTATCTTTAACTAATGTAACTCATCACAATTTAAAGGGCGTAGATTTAGATATTCCTTTAGGTAAATTTGTTTGTGTAACAGGTGTTTCAGGATCCGGAAAATCCTCATTAATTAATGATGTTTTATACAAAACTTTAGCTAAGCAACTATATGGAGCTAAAGATAATCCTGGAAAGTACTCAGAAATGAGAGGCTTGGAAAATATAGATAAGGTTATAGATATAGATCAATCTCCTATTGGTAGAACACCAAGATCTAATCCCGCTACCTATACAGGAATCTTTAACATAATCAGGGATATTTTTGCTCAAACCAAAGAATCAAAAGTTAGAGGCTATAAGCCTGGAAGATTTAGTTTTAATGTAAAAGGTGGTAGGTGCGAAAAATGTGAAGGTGCCGGTGTAATTAAAATCTCCATGCAGTTTTTACCAGATGTATATGTAACTTGTGAAGTATGTAATGGTCATAGATATAATAGAGAAACTTTGCAGATCGACTATAAAGGTAAGAATATCTCTGAGGTATTAAATATGACCGTAGAAGAAGGTGTTAAATTCTTTGAAAATATACCAGCAATTGCTAATAAATTAAAAACCTTAGAAGATGTTGGGTTAGGATATATTAGACTAGGACAAGGTGCAACTACATTATCGGGAGGAGAATCACAAAGAGTAAAGTTAGCATCAGAACTATCTAAAAGATCAACAGGAAAAACCTTATATATTCTTGATGAACCAACAACAGGTTTACACTTTGAAGATGTAAGAAAGTTATTGATTGTTTTACACGGTTTAGTATGTAAAGGTAATTCAGTACTAGTAATTGAACATAACTTAGATTTAATAAAAACAGCTGATTGGATTATCGATTTAGGACCAGAAGGTGGTCAAAAAGGTGGATACATAATTGCCGAAGGTACTCCAGAAGAAATAGCGGAGGTTAAGGAAAGTTATACTGGCCAATGGTTAAAAAAGATATTAAAGTAGTTGAGTGAAGCATCCGGTTACCTTTGTAAAAACATTACCACATTTAAATAGCTTCTTTATAGATAAGAAGTATTTAACTATACACACAAATATAAACTCTCCTTATACTTTAAAGTTCTTAGAAGAACTTGAAGTAATGCATAAAAAGGAAATTACATTTAAAAAACTAGTAGAGTATATCTCTAAAATGTTTATAGATAGAGTTGATGTTATTTCTAATAAAAATGAGTTTTCAATAAAAGGAGATATTATTTCAATTTGGCCTGTAGGTTTTGAACACCCACTAAGGTTAGAGTTCTTCGGTGATGAATTAGAACAGATGTATTTTTTTGATGAGAGTTATTCAAGGAAAATAGAAAATACGGACTTTTTAATATTAAGCAGATTTAAATTAGAAGATAAATTAGAAAGTGATTCAATAAAAATTGAATTTGATAAAGATTCTAATCTTGATAATTACAAACGAATTATATTCTCTAGTTCTTTAATGGTAGATTCAAGTCCACAATTTGAAATTATTAAAACAGACTTTCAATATCCAAATCTATATTATTCTAGATACGATATTTTAGAAAAAGAAATAAAGAATTATTTAGAGAATAATTATCAAGTATATATATCAACTAAAAATATAGACCACCTCCCAGAAGAGCTATTTCAATATACAAACGAAGAGATTTTTAATAACTTAGATAATAAAAGTTCTATTGTATTAAAAAATTTAATAGATTCAATTCATGTTAGTAATCTTCCGGCAGGTTTTATTTCTAAAGAGTTGCATTTAGTTTACTTAACTGATCGTGAATTATTTGGAAGTATTTTTTTAAGCAGACCAGAAAGAACAAAAAATGATTCTAATAATATTAAAAGACTATTAAGACAATTTGAAGGCAATATAGAGATTGGTGATTATGTTGTACATCAAGATTATGGAATTGGTATTTATTCTGGATTAACTCAAGAAGAGGTAGATAGTATAACTATGGAATATTTGCTATTAACTTATGCAAATAACGACCAACTCTATGTACCCATCCACCAAGTAGATAAGATTACTAAATTTATAGGACCCGATAATGTTCCACCTAAACTTACAAAGTTAGGAAAGGGCAATTGGGAATCTGCTAAAGAAAAAGTAAAAAAAACTACACAGATTTTAGCTAAGGAATTAGTGGAACATTATGCATTAAGAGAACTTGCAAAAGCGAATGCAATAAAAAAAGAAGATTCCAAAGATTATCAAAAGTTTGTTGATGAATTTAAATTTAAAGAAACAGATGACCAATTAAGAGCTATTAACGAAATAATAAGCGATTTAGAAAAAGAAAGTCCAATGAATAGATTATTAGTAGGAGATGTAGGTTTTGGTAAAACAGAAGTATTTATGCGTGCTGCGTTTAAGATTGTAGAGAGCGGAGGACAAGTTGCTGTATTAGCTCCTACAACAATTCTAACGTCTCAACATTCAGCTGTATTCAGTGAAAGATTTAAATCCTTTCCATTTAGAATTGCTTATCTATCAAGATTTAATACAACTAAAGAAAATCAAAAAATAATTGATGATATTAATTTAGGAAAAGTAGATATAGTAATTGGAACTCATAGACTATTAAGCAGCGATGTTAAGTTTAAAAATCTTCAACTTTTAATTGTAGATGAAGAGCAAAGGTTTGGAGTTAAGCAGAAAGAGAAAATAAAGAAAATAAATTATGGAGTACATGTTCTAAATGTGAGTGCTACACCAATACCTAGAACTCTAAGCATGGCATTATCTTCTATTCAGGAAATTTCTATAATATCTCAACCTCCTAAAGATAGAAAACCTATTAATACAGAAATAATAAAGGATAATTGGAATAAAGCGGCACAAGCAATTGCAAAAGAAATAGATAGAGGCGGACAAGTTTACTTTGTACATAATGAGGTAACTACAATTCAATCTATAAAATCACGCTTAGAATCATTATTGCCAGGAGTTAAATTTACTGTAGGACACGGACAGATGAGTCCAGCAGAATTAGATAGAGTAATGACAGATTTTTTTAATAAAAAATATGATTGCTTAATTGCAACTACAATAATTGAAAATGGATTAGATTTACCTAATGTAAATACAATAATTATTAATAAAGCTGATCACTTTGGATTGTCACAGCTTTACCAATTAAGAGGAAGAGTTGGCAGATCTACAAGAGAGGCATACTGTTATTTAATGTATACAGGCAAAACCTTAGAAAGTCAGCTGAATGAACAAAATATTGCAGATGAAAAACTAAAGAAAGCCATGTATAGAAAGTATATAGAAAGACTACAAGCTATAGTTGATAATCAAGATTTAGGATCTGGATTTAGAGTAGCAAGTAGAGATTTAGAAATTAGAGGGGCGGGTTCATTACTTGGAGAACAACAAAGTGGTTTTATATCTTCTATTGGTTATGCTATGTATATAGAAATGCTTGCAACAGAAGTTGAAAAGTTAAAAAGCAATTAAAACTTTGCAATAAAAAACATTTAATACACTTACTTTTCATATTAAATTCATAAGTTAAAGATAAATTAAAATAATTCTATTTTGTGAAAACATTTGGGTGTGATATTTTTATAAAGTTATACTCCAAAGTTGACATAATATTTTATTTAATTACATTTTTAATTTATGGACACTAAGCCCGTAAAAAATGTAGAGGAAGAAGTTATTACAATTAACATTCAACCTTACATAACTCCGATATCTATCTTGCTATCGGCTATTATAATTGCATCCAGTTTGTTAATTGGATTGAATAATGTTGCCACCGCCTTTAAAGGAGGCAGTACAACAACTACTGGAACAACTACAACGGGTACTACTACCACAGGTACTAATACAGGTACAGTAACAGCATCTAAAGATCAAATTGCTGCTTTATTCACAGATGAAAATTTAGCATTTGGAGATTCAAGTAAGAAAGTCTTATTTGTAGAATTCTCAGATCCTTCATGCCCTTATTGCCACATTGCTAGCGGTAAGAATGGAGACTTAAATACAAGTGCAGGAGCATCATTTACATTAGTTGAAGATGGTGGAACATATGTTGCACCAGTTGTTGAATTTAAAAAATTAGTAGATGCAGGTCAGGCATCTTATGTATGGATGTATACTAATGGACACGGTAATGGAGAGATGGGAGCAAAAGCACTTTATTGCGCAGATGAACAAGGTAAGTTCTGGGAAGCACATGATTTACTATACAGTGCAGAAGGATACAATATCTTAAATAACTCTGTTCAGAACAATAAAGCAAAATCAGGTGAATTGGCAGACTTCTTAGCTTCTGCTGTAGATAAAAACTTTATGAAAAGCTGTTTAGAAAGCGGTAAATACGATAGCAAATTATCATCTGATCAAAGTACCGGTGCTACTTTAGGTGTATCAGGTACTCCAGGTTTCTTTGTTAATGAAACTAATTATGCAGGTGCATATAGCTTTAATGACATGAAGTCTGTTGTAGACACAGCATTAGCTAACTAATGCGTATTTTAATTATTAAACTAGAAAAATATGAATGCAAAAGTATTATCAATATTAACTGGTTTAATAATTGTTGGACTAGTTGCAGCAGTAATTCTGCTGCAACAGAATCCTTCAACTGTTAATAATTCCTCCTTAAACACACAACAAGTTTCTGATACTTCAAACGAAAACTTAAATGGATCTAATACCAATTCGTTACCTACAAGTTTTGGTAATCAGAATTCAACTCTAACTCAACAAATAACTAGAGCTGAAGTTGCAATGAACAATACAATTGATTCTTGCTACGTAATATACAATTCTAACGTATATAAAATTCCAGCATCATGGGCAGGTGATCATCCAGGTGGAAGAAGTGAAATAATAAATTCATGCGGTACAGATATAACTGAAGCATTTAATCAAGGACAACACGACTTTGATGCTCTTCAAATGCTTAATACATTTTTTATTGGTGAATTAGCGAATTAAGGTATAGAATTTCTTAATGAGGAAATTTAATCTTGTTATTTTTATACTATTAGTTTTAGTAACTGCTGTAATTATAAACGGCGTGATAAAAAGAAAAGAACATGTACTTTACAGCAGTTTTACTAAACAAAATTTAGAAATAGAATATAAATCTCCTAAACAAGTATCAATAACCCAAATAAAAAATAGTGATCTTTGTTTAGTAGTATTTCAAGAAAGAATATATAGTATTCCTAAAAATTTTTTTAATATTCACCCTGGAGGCTCTTTAGAAGAGTGGTGCGGGCAAGATATAACATACTCTTTTAATACCTCAATGCATTCTATTGCAGCTAGAGTTATATTAGACGCATTTTATTATGCAGAAATAAATAAGTAATTGCTATAATACCTTCTATATGACAAATAAAGAATTTAAGAGAAGATTAAACAGCGCCTTTCTAGAATATAGAAATAAGAACACAAATGAGTTAGTAACTCCAAGTAAATTTTTCAATCAAATAGGATCTACTGAATTAGAAGATATTACTTATAATAAACAAGTTGAAATTAAACTTGCTGTTCTTAAAGAAGTTTTTAATGAATATTATAAAGATCTAGATATTATAAAATCTCCCAAAGAAACAGAGTATCGTTTTAAAGCTGAGTTTGTTACTTCTTACAATCCTATATTTGAACCCCATAACCGAATGGGACAACGAAAGAAAGGAAATTTCAGTTGGGTAGTAGATTTAGATGAGTACATATTAATTCCTAATAACATATTTAATAAAGTAAGAAGTGTTTATGACTATGCCCGCACTCTAGGCTTTCAAGGATACGATTTAAAAAAGAATACAGGGGATCTTAGATATTTAACTGTTAAAGGTAGTAATGACGAACTAATGTTAATTATTACTGTAAATTCAATCGATTCTAGGTGTGACCAGTTAATGGAGTTTGCAATAGCTTCAGGGTTTAAGAGTGTTTACTTATTCCTAAATTCAACATTAACAGATACCTCAGAAGGAGAAGTAGTCAAATACCTAGGGGAAGAATTATTAACAATCGATCTCCAAACTAACAAAAGCAAATATAGTTTTAAAATAGGTCCTAATACTTTTTTTCAAAATAATATTTATTGTTTTGAATTAATTGTAAATTATATAAGAAGTTTTTTAGAGAAGACTTATACAGCTGATTATTTCTTATATGACTTATATTGCGGTGTAGGTATATTAGGCATTTTGTTCTCAGATCTATTTAAGGAAGTAAAAGGAATAGAAATAGTTAAAGAAAGTATTGAACTAGCTAATAAAAATAAAGAATTAAATAACATAAAAAATATATCCTTTGAATGTAAGGATATTAAGTTAATTAATGAAAGTAAGGATTCAAAAACGATTACACTTGTAGATCCCCCTAGAAATGGGTTGGAAAGTGCTGGAGTAGAAAATATTTTAAGAATTAATTCTGATTACATAATATATATTTCTTGCAATCCAGTAACGCTAAAAAATGATTTAGAAAATCTAAGGTCAAAATATAAGGTAATAGACTTAAAGTTTTTTGATATGTTTCCCCAAACTTATCATGTAGAAAGCCTTTGTATAATGCAAAAAATATAATAAGCAAGAACTTAGATTATTGACTTTAGTTCAATTAACCAATAGGATGTTATAGTATTAAATAATTCGCATATGGGAGTTTTTGACGGAAGAAAACTAAGTACACAGGAACATTTAGATATTGAAGATATCAGAGATGATTTTGTAATTTTAAAAAACGGTAGAGTATCCTGCGTAATAGAAACTACATCTATTAATTTTGATCTTTTAGATTCTAAAGAACAAGATGCAAAGATCTATTCCTTTGCAGCATTTTTAAATTCTATTAGATTCCCAATTCAGATTGTTATTAGAACTCAAAGAACAGATATTGCAAAGTACTTAGGTTTATTAGATGAATATAAGAGCAAGATTACTTCTGAACCAATTATTAATCAGGTAAGCATTTATCAAGAATTCATTCATAATTTAACAGAAACTACTCAGATTTTAGATAAAAGATTCTATACAGTAATACCTTCTGTACAATTACCTGTAGTAACCACAAGTTTTGTTAAACAGCTTTTTGGAAAAAAAGAGCGAATTGTAAATATTAATCAATTGTTAAAAAAGGCAAAAGAGGAATTAGTTCCTAAAAGGGATACTATTATTAAGAACTACGGCAACATGGGTATTGCTGCTAAACAATTAGAGAATGATGAATTAATAAAATTATTTTATTCGGTTTACGAACCAGATAAAAGCGGTCTTGAAATCTTAAATTTAAGAGAAAGTGACGCTGAAACTGGGATAGTAAGCTCTCAATTAAGAAGATAATATTAGTAAAATGGCACTTCTAGATTTTATAAAACCAAAAGCTGCAGCACCTGCTCAACCTCAAGGAGCTGTATCTGCAAAAGAAGCAGAAGCTTTAAATAAAGAAAATGAGGCTATAAAAAACTTTACCCAAGGTTTAATTGATATAAAGGATATAATTGCACCTTCTGCAATTGAAGTTAATTTTAACAATTTGATTATTGGACATAAGTTCTTTAGATCTTACTTTGCAGTAAGTTTCCCAAGTGTTGTAGTACCTAACTGGTTAGAACCAATTATTAACTTTGAATATCCAATTGATTTAAGTACATTCTATTATCCTAGAGACACAGCAGAAATTTTAGCAATCTTAAAAAGAAAGATTGCAGAAATGCAGGCTACAATAAATATTCAAATTGAATCTGGACAAGCAGCAGACCCAATTGTAAAGCAACAGTTAGAAGATGCTTTAACTCTGCAAGAACAGTTAGCTGCAGGGAATGAGAAATTCTTTCAGTATGCGTTATATGTAACTGTGCACGCAGACAGTATGGAAGAATTAGAAAAGATATCTAAAAACTTAGAAGCGACAATGGCAACTTTAGGTATTATTATTAAAGTAGCAACATTACAACAAGAAGAAACCTTTCAAAGCTGTATTCCTTATGGACTAGATAAAATTGGAATGTTAAGAAACCTAGATACAACTGCTATTGCGACTACATTTCCGTTTGTATCATCAGAATTAACACAAGAAAAAGGTGTATTGTATGGAGTTAATTTACATAATAGTTCTTTAGTAATTTTTGATAGGTTTTCTTTACCCAATGCAAATGCTGTTGTATTAGCATCTTCTGGTGCTGGTAAATCTTATTCTGTTAAATTAGAAGCTGTAAGATCCCTAATGTTAGGTGTAGATATTATTATTATTGACCCAGAAAAAGAATTTGATAGATTATGTAATGCTGTAGGTGGAGAATATATTTCTTTCTCTCAGGACGGGGCTCAAAAGTTAAATCCGTTTGAATTATCTGGAATCTTTAGTCCAGATGAGGACGAATTAAGATTTAAGATCTTAACCTTATCCGGCTTAATTAGAATGATGTTAGGAGGAACAATATCTGCAGAAGCATCTGCAATCTTAGACAGAGCTTTAATTCTCACATATAAAGAAAAAGGAATTACGCCAGATCCTTCTACACATACAAAAGAGCCACCATTATTAGAAGATTTGTATAAAATTTTAAATGCCATGAGTGAAGAAGAAGCTCATGTAATGGCTAGAACTTTAGAGAAATATATTAGAGGTTCAGCATCAGGGGTATTTGATAGAGCTTCAACAGTTAATATTCACAATACATTTACTGTATTTAGCATTAGAGACCTAACAGATGAATTAAGACCAATGGCCATGTACGTAATGTTAGATTATATATGGACTAAAATTAGAAAAGATAAAAGAAGAAGAATGCTAATAGTTGATGAAGCTTGGATTATGATGCAGCATGAAGATGCAGCTAGATTTGTATATTCCATTGCAAAAAGAGCTAGAAAATACGGATTAGGATTGACTACTATTACACAAGATGTAGACGACTTTTTAACTTCTGATTATGGAAAAGCTATTGTAAGTAATGCAGCTCTACAAATCTTGTTAAAACAATCGCCATCTGCAATTGATAAATTGCAAAAAGTATTCTACTTAACAGATGGAGAAAAGCAATTTTTATTAGCTGCCGGTATAGGGCAAGGTATATTCTTTGCTGGAGCAAATCATGTAGCTATTCAGGTTGTAGCTAGTGAAAACGAGCATAATTTAATAACTACAAATCCTAATGAGCTATTTAAGAATCCATTGTCTCAAACTACTAATACAACTGAACCAGAAAGTTCTACCACACAAGAACCTACAGGTCCAGGAGTAGATAAGCTAGACATGTATACATCTTTAGAGACTCCACAAGCATCAGAAACAACTCAGCAGTAAGAGTTCTGTAAGAATCTGTAAATATAATAGAAGTATTACTTTTTATTATATTTATATGAATATGCAGACCCTTATTCTTCTCGGTCATGCCACAAAAGATGCTGAAAGCATTTCTACTAAAAAGAAAAGCAACTTTACAAAGTTCAGTATTGCAGTTAATGAATTTAATTCCAAAACTAAGGTAGAAAAAAGTACATTTTATGATGTATTAGTTTTTGGTAAACAAGCTGATACTGCTTTTGATAAGGTTAAAAAAGGAGATATGGTAATGGTAGTAGGTAGACCAGAAGCAGATGCTTATGTATCAAAAGTTACAAATGAACCGAAAGCTCAAATTACAGTAACTGCAGATAGTTGGAAAGTTTTAAAATGAATTTAAGGTGGTTAAATGCCACCTTATTTTAATTTCCCTGCAACAAATCCTGAGCTCCATGCCCAACTCAAGTTGAAGCCTCCTACATCCCCATCTACATCTAATATTTCACCACAAAAGTATAAATTATTAATTAATTTAGATTCTAGAGTAGATTCTATAATCTCATTTGTATCAATACCTCCAGCTGTAAATTCTGCTTCATTCCAGCCCCTAGTAGCTGTAATATCAACTGTATAAGCTGTAAGACTTGCTACAAGCCTATTAATCTGCTCAGTAGTTAATTTGTTAACAATTGTATTTTTATCTATATTTATTACCTTTAATAAAGCAGAAGGAATTTTATTTGGAAACAATCCGTACATGCTCTCTTCAAGTGTTAAAGAAGGTCTTTTATTCCATCTTAAAGTTAATAGATTTTTTACATCTTCAAAAGTTTTACCTGGAAAAAAGTTTAACTTTAGTTGAACATTTTGTTTATTAAGTCTATTAATTTGAATAGAGATTTCTCGACTTACATTTAATATTGCTGGTCCAGAAAATCCATATTGAGTAAACATTACATCGTCCGTTCGAGTTTTAATGGGCTGACTATCTATAATAGAAGTCACTTCAATCTCCATTTTAGTACCCTGGAGTTCGTGAGAAAGAGGATTCTTAGAAACCAAAGGTAGAGCCGAAGGAACCGGTGTTATAATAGAGTGTCCTAAGTTTTGTACTAGACTATAACCAGTACCATTAGATCCTAAAGCAGGATATGTTTTTCCACCAGCAGAAATTATTAAATATTTAGAAGTATATACTTTATTTTCTGTAACTTTACCTTCTTGGTTTAATATATTTGTATTTAAATTAAATCCATTATCAACTTTAAAAGAAGTAACTTCAGTATTTAAATGTACATCAATACCTAATATTTTTAGTTCATTTTCTAAAAGAGAGGTTATTGTTTTAGCTTGATCTGTAATGGGGAATAGTTTACCTATATCGGTTTTTCTTTCTACGTAAAGTTCAACTCCTAATTCATTAAAAAAACTTACTATGTCCTTATAAGAAAATTGAGAAAAGATGCTCCTTATAAACTGGGGATTTGCACCATAATATCTTTTTTCTACATCAGTGTCTAAGTTTATATTTGTAATATTACATCTTCCCGCTCCGCATACAAGTATCTTTCTGCCTAATGCAAATGTCCTATCAATTATTGCTACAGTTAAATTAGGATTGTTTCTTTTTGCAGAAATAGCAGCCATTTGTCCAGCTGCACCACCTCCAATAATAAGTAAATCGTAGTAATTTGTCATAGATTAAGCTTCTCCTGCTACAGTATCTATTGCTCTTTTATAAGAGTCAATACTTAAATCTACTTGAGAAAGGTATTTTAGAGCCTCTTCTGTACTAAGACCTTTAGAGATTAAAAAAGACATTATAGTGTGTCTTAGAAACATATTTTCAATTGAACTTTTAGCTTTATCTAAATTGCCTTGATTCTTAGCTACAAATTCAATTACCTCTGACATTAAGGTTGGACTTATTTCGGATGCATTTATAGAAGGAATTACTTCCGGAATATTTTGTGCCTTTGTTTCAATTGTAGGTATATTAGTACTCATATTTCGATAATACCAGCTGATAATCGTTTTTACAACAGGCCTATAACCTCTTGAGCTACTAATTCAGCCGCATCAAGTTTTATTAACTTTTTAGAGTTATTTCTTACTTCATCTAAATTCTGATTATTAGCTGATTTGTTAGCATTAAGCTGGTTTCTTAGTATAAGAATGTTTTGATAAAGCTTTTGTGGCAGCAAGGTATCCTGTTCTAAGTAAATACCTAAACCCGAAGCCTCTACAAATTTTGCATTAGTAATTTGTTCATTATGCGAAGTGTGAGGTATTGGAATTAATATACATAGCTTACCTAAAGCCAATATCTCAGCAATACTATTTGCTCCTGATCTACCAACTATTATATCTGCTTTATTTAAAACTGATCCTACCTGTTCTTGATTAATATATTCTACTGGAACATATCTATTTTTATACTCATTTTCTAAAGAAGCATAAATATGTTTAGATCTTTCGTTGTCTTTAGTAACATTAGAATTTCCTGTTTGATGAATTACATTAAAATCTTTTAATAAATCTTTAAGAATTTCAAAGATTCTTTTATTAATTTCATGAGCTCCCTGATTACCTCCATAAATTAAAATTGTTGGTAAAGATTTATCTAGCTCTTTTATTAGTGAGTCATCTTTAATTTCAAATACACTAGATCTAATAGGATTTCCAGTAAACCTTACTTTATCTTTATTCTTAAAATATTTAATAGAGCTCTCCCAAGAAATTAAAACTTTATCAGCAAATTTTGAAATTATTTTATTAGCCATACCTACAACAAGAGTTTGCTCGTGGGTAATTACCTTAATACCCATAAAACTAGCACTAATTACAATTGGTAAGGCTAAATAACCTCCAAAAGATAAAACTATATTAGGTTTTTCTTTTAGAATGATTCTTATAGCACCTAAAAGACCTAACATAACAAAAATTAAATTCTTAATCCCATATAAAAAGGTACTAAAACTCCAATCTCTAATTAATTTACCTGTTCTTAAATTATGGAATGGAATATTAAGATCACTTATTGTATTAAACTCCGCTGTAGGAATTTTACTGCCTGCCTGATTGTATTTATGACCGACCCATACAAAATTATTATAGCCTTTAGATCTTAACTCATTTATAACTGCAACAGCAGGCGTTAAATGACCTCCTGTAACTAAAATCTTTTTATTGTAATTATCCATAGTGTTTATATTTTTTATACTTATTTTAGCCTAACCCCGCTTATACAGACAATAGTTATAAGTAATGACTGTAAAATGAATCAGTAAATATAACTTTGCCATCTATACTTACAGTTCTATCAAAAGATCCTTTAAAGTTTGTAGCACTAAATTTATCCCAAACTTTCCAATTTGCTAACTCCACCTCACGTTTTTGAATAATAGAGCTGGAGTAAATCTTAACGGTATTATATTGATAATCTTCATCTTTGGAATATTCAATCATTATTAAAATTGGAGCTTCTAAGTCATTTTTAAATTTAAAATCTACTTGAGGTTTTGTATAGTAGGCAGCATCAACAATATTAAGAGGATATCCCCAATTATATGATTCTACATTATATGCATGATAGCTTCGATCAGTAACTGGCAATCCCGTCTCTAGTATGGCTCTAAATAGAGTAGTAGTAGAGTTACAAATTCCCCCATTTATTGGTCTGCCACTTTTTGTAGTACCATTGGGTTGAGGTTGAATAGTATTTAAATAAGAAAACTCTTCTCCTGCATTTACAATGGTTTTATTTATTTCATCTAATCCAAACATAGTGTAGGGAATAACAAAATTATCAAATCCATTCCTTTTTAATTCAATTCTCGTAGTGCCTTGTCCTATTAGCTTTGTAAAATCGTAAATAGGGAGACTGTAGTCTAAAATTTTAGGCTTTGTAATTGTATAGATAATTGGATTAGTTTGTAGATCTTCTGAGTTGATCCAAGCATTTATAGAAGATAAAGTTGCTTCTTTATCTATAGTCTGGCCCTCTGAATATGGCTGATACATTAATATCTTATCTTGTTGTACTTCGTAGTAACCCTCTACAGTAGGAACATCTTTTTGAGATTTAGCCTTATCTATTAGTTCAGCTAATTTATTAATGTCTTTAATCTGCCAAATAGGTTTATTATTTTGTAGGTTAACTACAAAGTAATCATTTAAATTTATAGGTTCAGTAGTTAAAGCTTCTATAAGATTTCTTTTAATTTTATTTTCCTCAAGTTTATACTTTAGGCAGGCTTTATAAATATTATTCTCGTTTAAATCAGTTATATATTCAGATAAGTTAAGCCTAAATTCCTTATTTAACTTAATTGACTCACTAAAGTCATTTGCTAATCTAGTTTTATCTACACTTACAAATTGATAGTTATCTTTATTGCAGACATACCCATGTTCTGTAAGTTTTGAAGGTTCTAGGCTTTCTAGGTTTAAACCTAATTTACTAAAAAGATTATCTGTATTAAAAGAATAAGAGACATTAACATCAACCCCTTTTATCAAGTTTAATCCTTCTGCAATAACTTTAAATAAGTCATTGCCCTTTCCATAATTTACTAAATCATAAGTATCTACCTTAAAATTTAGATCTTTTGTAGGTAGACTTATACTAGAATCTTCAAACTTTATGGCAGCTCTTTCTGGAAGATTATTTAAAGCTTCTGCCTCAATTTTTGCAGCCAGCTCGTCTTTTGAATAAAAAGAAATATCTTTACTATTTAACCTTAGATTTGGCAAAACACTATTAGCTAGTACTGTATTTACAAAAATATAGTAACCTAAACTTATAGGGGTAATAATAAATATAAATAGTAGAAAGTAGTAGAGCACTGAATGAGTTTTCATACTCCTACATATTATATTTATATTGATCGGTATTCAAGAAACTAAGTTTTATAAAGCGATTTTAAATAGACAGTTTAAAATCAATCGGATATAATTCAACTTGATTGCGAATGTAGTTCAATTGGTAGAACGCTTCCTTGCCAAGGAAGAGGTCGCGAGTTCGAGCCTCGTCATTCGCTTTTTTCATCACTCCCCCAATATTTGCAACTTATAGATAGAAGTAAGCTACTAGCAATTTACCTTAATTAACTAAAAACATTAAAGATAGCTCCAAACAAATCGAATAGAACTCCAAATATTCCATTGCCCGAAGTATGATGCCCAAAAGCATCATATTCTTTTACAAAGTTAGATAGATTATTAGATTCAGCTGCTTTTCTCATTGCACTTAGTTCTACACTACATTCAGGACACTTACTTGCACAAATATCAACGTAATTAATATTTCCTCTAGCTTTACATATTGGACATTCAAAGAGTTTCTTTTCATTTCCATCTTTATCTATGTATTTTCTAAGCTCTAAACTTAAATCGCCTGCTTTTGTAAGACTAGTAATATTTCCTTTAAATTCCATTTGTCCCACTTCTTGTAGTGTATATGCTTCTTTAGAAGTAGTAATAGCCCTCTCTCCAATAGTTCCCGAAACAGTATCGCAGTACCCATTAGCAGAAACATCTAGACTAGAAACAGCACCATTAGAAGCGCTTCTTAGTAAATCAGATGTACTTTGATTATGAATTGCAGCATTTAATAGTTCTCCTGATTCTAAAATATTAACTACTTCTGTGTTTTCGTTTCTTATATTTATATCTAATGTTGCTATAGCAGATAAAAACACTTCTTTATACCTTTCTGCTGCTTGATTACTTTCTAGAGGAAAAAAGATCGGAGAATTTATATAGTCTACAATAAATGGATGAATTTGATCTCCGACTTTTTGAATTAATGGTCTTAATATACTATCAGCCTGTTCAACAACTTCAATCCCTCCTGCTTCTAAGATTGAAGTAAATGAGTTCATTAGTATAGACGGAGTAGAGCAGTCTGTTAAAAAGAATTGACCTAGTAAATTATTAGATTCAAAAGTTAAACCTGTAGCTGTAGTAATTCTTTGAGCACCCCATGAGTGTTGAATAATATCAGCTGCAAAAGAGACTTCTTCTTTAGAATAGGGAATTGAGTATTGTGTTACATTAAAACCGATTCCATTAAAGGTATAAATTCTTACCATACAATCTTTTTGATAAGAATAATCTTCATAAGGAGGACTTATTTCTATTAAACTTTGTCCTGGAGCAAGGTCTATTGATAATGAACTTTCCAATAGAAATGTAAGCTCATCTTCTAGTTCGGGAAACTTTGCTAAGATTAAAGCAATTAAATCATTATTTTGTTCAGGATATAAAATAAATCTAATAAATAATGCATTTAACATTTCTACCTTTTCTCTTTCTGTTTTCTTTATTTCAAAAGTTCTAGCAGTAGTTGACTGTATAAATTGAATATCTTTAGAATCTAAGGAATAATCAAACTTTCTTTGTCTTAAACCATTTCTATTTACATAGCTTCTAACTAAAGGATCAGTTATAAGATTTGAATCGAACTCAACTTTTTCTCCTAAATGAGATAAGAACTGTCTTTTAAAATAGTCAACTGTACCGTAATAGACTTCCGCAAATGTTGCAATTAGATATTGATGCTGAGGAGTTAAAACATATGGGTTATCTAGTGCAGCAACAAAACTATCCCAATTACATATAATAAAGATAACTATATTTATATCTTGAGTAGCTTCTAGTAAAGAAACTAGTGCATATCTAGAAATATCTTTAAGCGAGGATGAAAAACTAAATCCATGCTCAATTATTTCGGACTGCTCTTCAAAAGTAGCTAAAAGTCCCTCTTGTAATAAGGTAAGCTTCAACTCTAAATCTTCGGTATATGATTGTAATTCAAGAAATTTATCTTTCAAAACTAACAAGACTGCCTTTAGCGTGGCAATTAACATATATTATTCATTGCTCGTGAACTCTCCTTAAGAGATAGAAGTAGTAGATCGGTATCCTGACTAACCATATAAATGGTGTTACAGTTGCGGCACAGTGGCTGGATTTTACAGCACTTCCCCGAAACCTTTTTCTTTTAGAATTTGGCTGACTACTTTCTTAATATAATAGTAGCCAAGAGCAAAGTCTGTCAATCAAAAGTTCTAATAATATAAATTGTAATTTTATCCAACTTACTTTAAGATTTTAATATGCGTAAATTTAATAAAGACAAATTATTTACAATCTTACTTTGGATAATTATAGGAGCTTCTGCTGTAGCTATGGTTCTTTTTTTAATATGGAATGCTGTATACAGAGTAGAAAATAAAAAACTATCAATAATCAATTACTATAACTTTCCGGTCGAAGTGTCTTTTTTAAACTATAAAGATAATTTTGAACCATTTGAAGTTAAAACGTTTGATATTGCTATAAAGGATCCATTTAATGTTGTTACAAAAAAGCAAGAGGGAACTGAACTTTCTAATATAGTAATTAGTGGATTAAAAATTCCTGAACAATTAATACAAGTAGTACTTTCCGATACAAAAGACTACTGCTACTTTAATGCTAATGTTACTAATATTTATAATTCAAATTCTGATCTTATAACTCAGATAAACCTATTAAATAAAACACCATTAGATTACTTTGTATTCGGTATTAGTGAATATACATTTAATGTTTATCCTGGATCTAATAAACCTACGGAAGATGATATTAAATATAAGGAAATCAAAGGTTATTATCCAATAAGGTGTGGATTAGCAAGTGAAATCAAAGAAATAGAAAAGATAGTAAAAACCTTTATAGATTATAATCACTTAGAACAGTTAGAATATTTAAATCTAAAGAAAGTAGAAATAGAACAAGTTCAAGATATTGAAACCTTAAATAACATTTAAAAAAGCTGCGCCAAAGGCGCAGCTTTTACCTTCATTTACTAAATTTTTCTTTTAAGTAGCTATTTAATTCTTCTATTTTAATTCTTTCTTGTTGCATTGAATCTCTATCTCTAATTGTAACTGCATTATCATTTAAAGAATCAAAATCAATAGTTACACAATAAGGTGTACCAATTTCGTCTTGTCTTCTATATCTTTTACCTATAGATGCAGTTTCATCGTATTGAGTCATAAAGTCATTTTTAATTAAACTTTGTACTTCAAGAGATTTAGCCTGCAATTCTGGCTTTTTAGACAAAGGTAAAATTGCAACCTTTATTGGTGCTAAATCTTTTTTAATCTTTAAAACAACTCTTGTATCCTTTTCTCCTTTTGCATTAGTTACTTCTTCTTCTGTATAGCTTTCTTCTAATACCATCATTACTAATCTATTTAAACCAACAGAAGTCTCCATAATATTTGGAATATACCTTTCTCTTGTTTCTTCATCAAAGTATTCTAATTTTGTTCCGGAATGTTTTTGATGTTGAGATAAATCCCAGTCTCCTCTTGCATGAATTCCTTCTAACTCTTTAAATCCACCTAGAGTATTAAAGTTATATTCAATATCGTAAGCTGCGGAAGCATAGTGGGCTAACTTTTCATGCTTTTTAAATCTCAAATTGTCTGCATTAATCCCTAAGACTTCAACATGCCACTTCATTCTTGCTTCTTTCCATTCATCAAACTTTGCATCCATATCTTTAGGATTTAAAAAGTACTGCATTTCCATTTGTTCAAACTCTCTTGTTCTAAATATAAATTGTCTTGCTACAATTTCATTTCTAAATGCTTTACCAACTTGAGCTATACCAAATGGCAATTTTACTCTCATTGTATCTACAAAATTTTTGTATTCTAAGTAAATACCCTGACATGTTTCTGCTCTGGCATAAACTACATTATCATCTGTCATTGTATTATCTGTTGTACCCATATTTGTTTTAACCATAAGGTTAAAGTTTCTAGGTTCTGTTAAATCATTACCTTCTGGAGATTTAATATTATTTTCTACAATAATAGCTTTAATTTCATCTGGTGTTTTTTTATCCATATCAACTTTTTCACCTTTATTTTCAAAGAATTCTTCAACCAAATGATCAGCTCTGTATCTTTTATGCGTTTTTTTATCTTCAACTAATACATCGTTAAAACTTGCAACGTGTCCGCTTGCTACCCAAGTCTTAGGATGCATAAAAATACCAGAATCTAACTGATAAACATCATTTCTTTCTTGAACCATAGATTTTTCCCACGTTCTTTGAATATTATTCTTTAATAATATTCCATAATGACCGTAGTCATAGACCGCTGCAAATCCTCCATAAATTTCACTTGAAGGGTAAATAAATCCATTTTCTTTTGCCCAAGCTTTTAGCTGGTCCAAATTTTCGAATTTCTTCATAAATAAAATTAATAACTATATAAATTTAACCAATAAAAAAACCGTCCACAAGATACATTTATATATCTTAGGGACGGTTTTACCGCGGTTCCACCCAAATTCCTGTTTTAACAGGCACCTTTAAATTGTTTTATTTGCTCCTGCTGCGCCACTAGCAATCACTGCAAATACTTAACAATTATAACTAATCAACAAACGAATGTCTAAGAAATATTGTATAATTCCCTTATTACATATTATTTTAGCCGGAATGTTAGATGTAAACTTTATAAGGCAGAATCCAGACAAAATTAAAGAACTTGTTAACATAGGTAGAGCTTCCTCAGAAAAAGTAGATATAGATAAATGGCTAAAATTAGATTCAAAAAGAAAAGAGATCTTAACCCAAATAGACCAAATAAACAGAGAAAGAAACAAATTAGCCGAAAAAGGAAAAGCAGGTAATGTAGAAGGACTAAAAGAAGAGGGTAAAAGACTAAAAGAAGAAAGTACAAAGTTGAATGAAGAGCTAAATCAAGTTTCTGTTGAGTGGCAGGAAATCCTAGATTGGATTCCTAACATACCTTTTGTTGAAGTTCCTATGGGTAAAGGCAGTGAAGGCAATATTGAATTTAAAGCATGGCATCCAACTACAGGCTACTTACCAATAGAAAAATTAAGCGGAGCAGAAGGTAGTGCAAGTAGCATGCCTAGAATCGCAGCAGGATCTCAAGAAGATATTGAAGTAAAACCGCATTGGGAAATAGGCAAAAACCTAGATATTATAGATTTAGAGGCAGGTGCAAAGGTTTCTGGAAGTAGATTTTATTACATAAAAAAAGAAGGAGCTTTGTTAGTAATGGCTGTATTTAATCTTCTTACTAGAAAACTTATAGAAGATGGATTTGATCCTATGATAGTTCCATTATTAGTAAAAGAAAAAGCTTTATACGGTTCTAGTCACTTTCCTGGTGATGCAGATCAAGTTTATAAGCTAGAAACAAAGTATTTAGAAGACAATAGTCAGCTTTACTTAATTGGATCTTCCGAACCAAGTAACTTTGCTTACTTTTCTGATAAAACATTAAATCTAAACGAATTGCCTATAAAGGTAATGGCACAGACTGCATGTTTTAGATCAGAAGTAGGATCTTGGGGTAAAGATGTAAGAGGAATAAAAAGAACTCACCAGTTTGAAAAAATAGAAATGAATGTAATTATTGAAGCAGATGAGGCCAAGGCTAGAGAAATGCACGAATACTTACTATCATTAAATGAATGGCTATTACAAGAACTAAAACTACCATATCATGTTATTAACATGTGTATAGGAGATTTAGGCTACTATGCTGCAGCAAAAAAATACGATGTAGAGGTATGGCTGCCTTCCCAAGGTGAGTACATGGAAGTAATGTCAGATAGTATTACAACAGATTATCAAACAAGAAGATTAAACATTAAATACAAGGATACTGAGGGTAATTCAAAGTATGCTTATACTCTAAATGATACTGGAGCTACCCATAGACTTTTAATTGCCATAATTGAGCATTACCAAACAAAAGAAGGTAAACTCATTGTTCCAGATGCTCTAAGACCATTTGTAGGTAAAACTGTCATTGAGTAACATTAACATAACAAACGAGGGCCAAAAACGTGGATTTTATCATCCATTGGTGCTATAATTAATCGTTATGAAAAAAGCACCAAAATCACTGTTAAGTTCAAATTTAGCAAATAAAACCGTTTTGGTTAGAGTTGATTACAATGTTCCTACTCAAGATGGGATAATTATTGACGACTATAAAATAAGATCTAGTATAGCAACTATACAGTATCTTCTAAAAAATAACTGCAAAGTAGTATTACTTTCTCACATTGGCGATCCAAAAGGAAAACAAGATGATAGTTTATCTTTAATGGATGTTAGATTTGCATTAGGAAGATTATTAGAAAAGCAAATTAAGTTTGCAAATATAGCTGCCTGCGAAAATTCAATAAAGTTTATGGATTTTGGGGAAGTTTTAATGTTAGAGAACTTAAAGTTCTCTCCTTTAGAAACATCTAAAAAAGAAGAAGATAGATTAGAATATGTAAAAACCCTATCTAGACTTGCTGATGCATTTGTATTTGAATGTTATGGAGCTGAATCAAACTTAGCTTCAATTAATGCTTTAGCAGGTAAATTACCTACATATATGGGAATCCATTTTGAAGAAGAAGTATCTACAGCTCAACTGTTAGCAGAAAAATCAAAAGAATCTGTAACTGCTATTATAGGAAACGATGATTTAAATAAAGCATTAGATCTTATCTCTGTTTTAGTTAATGGAAAAAATAAACTACTCTTAGGAGGAGAAATTGCTTTATATTTTTTAAATGCGTTGGGTACAGAAACAGGATCTAAAGAATTAGAAACTAAAATACTTTCTAAAGTAAATAAATATGTAAAAGCAGCAAAAAAGAATGGCTGTGAAATAATATTACCTGTAGATTATCTTGCTGTAAAAGCCGGAGATTCTTCTTTAAAACCTATCGAAGTACAAACACAAACTTTACAAAAAGATTTAATAGCAATGGATATTGGCCCTAAAACACTAGTAAGTTTTAGAGAAATAATAGAAGCTTCTAATGTAGTCATCTGGTTTGGAAGCATGGGCGAGTATAAACTTGAGCAATTTAATAAAGGTACAGAAGCTATTGGAGAGTATATTGCACTATCTACTTCTAAAGATTGTTATAAAGTAGCGTTTGGTGGAATAGTAACTCATGCAATGAACTTGTTAAAAATAAAACCTAAAAGATTTAATTTTGTTTCTTTAGATTCCTCTTTGTTCGTTGATTTTATGCAAAACAAAGAATCTGATATACTGACTTTACTGTCTTAAAGATTAAGTTAGTAAATTTAGGAATTGTGAAAATAACAAAAATTAAAAAGTGGTTTTATACCATAACAAGCATTTTTTCCCTTATAACAATTATTATACTTTTTTATAAGTATAGTGAGCCAGAAAGATTTACCTATAATCCAAGCGTAAGCTACATAAGTTCATTAGCTTATACACCTTCTGAAGAATTTATTCCTATTGATCCTGTAAAAGATTCTATTAATAGATTTAAAATAGAACAAAAACAAAAAATTGAGGCAAGAGAAAGACAAGAAAAGATTGATAAGATTGAAGCTTTATTTGCACGGTATAATGCACCAATGCAAGGATATGGAGAACTTGTTTATAATAGAGCTGCTGAGTGCGGAGGGGACTATAAAGTACTAATTGGGATTGCCGGAAACGAATCTGCATTTGGAAGAGTACCTTATAAACTTTATAATCCATATGGATATTTAGATGGGAAACAATACGCAGACTGGACGGAATCATTAACATTTCTATCTTGTGTAATTTCACAAAGGTTTTTAAGTCCATGCCAAAATGATTTGACCTGTGTTATTAATCGTTATGCTGGACCTAGTGACGATAAAGATCAATGGATTAGAAATGTAACTTATTTTATTAATCAGCTTTAGTATGAGTTTTAAATTATTTACAGATGGAGGTTCTAGAGGGAACCCAGGGAATAGTGCAATAGCATTTGTTCTATACAAGGATAATCAGCTTTTTGATATTGGTGGCAAATATGTAGGAACAGCAACAAATAATTTTGCAGAATATAATGCATTAATAGAAGGTTTAAAATTAGCAAAAAAGCATACTGAAGATCTTGAATGCTACTTAGATAGTGAATTAGTTGTGAAGCAGCTAAAAGGAGAATATAAAATTTCCAGTCCTGATATAAAACCTTTATGTCAAAAGGTAAATGATTTACGAAAAGAATTTAAAAATATAACTTTTACTCATGTTCCTAGGTCAGAAAATAAAATTGCTGACAAAATGGTAAATATTCTTTTAGATTCAGTTGAAAACTTTAATGGTTAAAAAATCATTAAATATAATAATTATCTTCCTACAATTAGCGTTAATCTCTCTTGGAGTATTAACTTACTATCTATACAAAATAAGAATTGTAGAAAATATAACTTATAAAGATATTAGAAAAGATGTTACTGATACATCAATATCGAATATAGAGGCAGAAAAACGAAATTTACTAACACTTGTCAAAAAGAATGAAAATCCAGATCTTGAGCAAATAGAATTGTTGGATTTAACTTCTAACACCCCAGGAATAAAACCAGCTTATAAAATAAATTTAAATACAATTGAAAAAGTAGCAGAAGTAGAAAACAATCAAGTCCCATTATTTTTTACAGACAATAATTCAGAATACTTAGACGATCTTTCTGTTTTAAACATGTTATTAGAAACAATCAGAAAAGATAACTTAACAGAAATTGATATTGATGTAACAATTACAAATAAAGTAAACAATATAGAGGCTTTAATAAAGGATTTAATCTATAACCTAACTCCTACAAATATAAAAATAAATCTTGGATTACCGGCTAAATGGTCAGATATCCAGGATTATGAGTATTTAGCTACAGTAAGCAGATTTTATTCATCAAATGCTTCAGTAGAAGTAATTAATAATCTTACTAATAAAATTAGACTTCATGCTTATGGATTTACATCTATAAATTCTTCAAAAGCTGGTCCAATATCACCTTCAAAGTGGGTTGAAAATACAATTGCTTACTATTTATATAAAGGAATATCACCTTCTAAATTAGACTTAGTAATTAATAATAATGGATACAAATGGGCTAATAGAGGATTTACAGATAATTATATCCATAATTTTGTAGTATCTACTCAGCAGGCACAGATTGTTACAAATCGTGATTTAAATCAGTTAATCTCTACTAGTAATCTTAGAAACTTGCCTGAATTCAATATAGAAGAAAATGTAGCAATTATAGAAACTAATGATAATATTAATTACATTGTTTATCCTAAACTTTCTTTAATAAGTTCCTTAAAAGACTTAGCAAAGACATATGGATTAAATGGTTTTATTTATAAAAACTATTAGTATGAATAGAGAAGAAACTCAAAACTTAGTAAAGCAGTACATTAAAAACGATGCTTTATATAGGCATTGTGAAATGGTAGCTACTGCAATGGAAGGATATGCTAAAAAATTAGGTCTAAATGAGCAAGAAGTAGAGGAATGGTGGAGTGCTGGAATGCTTCATGATATTGACTGGGAAATGTACCCGGATGAACACCCTAATTATGCAGTAAATAATATTCTTCCTCAGAAAGGATATTCTCAAGCAGTTATTGATGCTATTAAAGCACATGCACCTGATAGAACAGGGAAAAAGGCTGAAACATCTATAGAAAAGTACTTATTTGCATGTGACGAACTATCTGGCTTTATTAATGCCGCAAGTTTAATTAGACCAAATGGATTAAGTGATATGGAAGCATCTTCAGTGACAAAAAGACTAAAGGATAAAAGATTTGCAGCTAATGTAAACAGAGAAGATATTGCACAGGGAGTTGAATTAATAGGAATACCAATTGCTGAGCATATTACTAACTTAATTGGATTCTTTAGAACAAAAGGATACTAAACCAAAATTCTAGCTAGATAAACAAAAGGCCCGCTTACGCGGGCCTTAATTATAGATTTCTCTTATTAACTTTGTGTTGTTGTACTTTCTTCTTTCTTTTCTGCAACTACATTATTACTTGTATGAGAATGTCCTTGTTTTCTTTCGTGTTCCTTTATAGCATCTTGTCTAACAGCAAGTAGGTAGATTAACAATCCAACCCATGTTAAACCAAAAATAGACCATAGTAATCCATTTTCTACGTTATATTTTTGAGTATCTTTGTATATAAAGATAAAGATAGCAAGACTGATTAAAATTGGAATACAGCAAATACAGCATAAGTATAAAACGTAAGCACCTCCAAAAACACTCATTAAACCAGTTGCTGCTGCTGCATCAGCGGCATTATAAGTATAGTCATATGTATATCTTTGTGCAGCTACTGTTGAAGCAAATGCTAAGGATGATCCTACCACAGCTGCTCCAGCGCCGATAAGCTTGCTTGCTAATCTCTTCATGATAAATTACTAATATATAAATTAAATAAAGCTTTACTAGATTTTAATAAAAAAACACTATCTCCTCAATACTTTATTCTATATTTCTATCAAGTAATTTATCTCTTAGATCCTGAATCTTTTCCGTCTTTTTTTTAGTCCCATTTTTGATTTCTTTTTTAGTAATTGCGTCTTTATTTCTTTAGCTACACAATCAACCGCAAATCTAAGATCTCTATTTTTCTCTTTAGAAATAAATGTGTCAAAAGTGTTTAGCTCAGCCATTACTAAAAACTCATCTCCATCTTTTCCAACAGAAACTCTTAAAGAAGCTCCGCTATCTTTTTGAACAAACTTTTCGATCTTAGAAAAAGCTTTATATGTTTGGTCCTCAAGGGTCTGATATGTTGGAGGAGTTAAATTCGGTGCAGTAAAAAGATACTTCATAAGCAGTTATTAAAATATTAAATAACCATCTCATCTTTATTTTAATACCTAAGTCCTAAAATTAACAATCTTGGGAATAGGCCTTATAAATGGTAAAATTGAGTTATGGCAAATTTACCAAAAGACTACAAAGGAATTGTATATCAAATAATTAGACCTACAGGTTTATTAGACCCTATTATAGAAGTTAGACCCTCATTACCAGAAACATTTGAAGTTCTTAAGAAAGACCTAGACAATAAAGGTTTTGGCGATATGCCTATTTGTAGCGAAGCCACATGGAGTGAACCTCAGGTTCCGAACCTAATAAAGGAAGTAGAAATTACTATTAGCAAAAAACAAAGAGTCTTAGTAACAACACTTACAAAAAGAATGGCTGAAGAATTATCTGACTTTTTAAATGAGAAAGGTATAAAAGCCAAGTATTTACATTCAGATATTGATTCATTAGAAAGAGTAAAAATACTAAAAGATTTAAGATTAGGTTTATACGATGTATTAGTAGGAATTAACTTATTAAGAGAAGGTTTAGATTTACCCGAAGTGTCTTTAGTAGCCATTTTAGATGCCGATAAAGAAGGTTTTTTAAGATCACAAACAAGTTTAATACAGGTAATTGGTAGAGCAGCAAGACATGCTGAAGGTAGGGTAATAATGTATGCAGACAAAATAACAGACTCAATGAAATTTGCAATTGAAGAAACTAGAAGAAGAAGAAAAATACAAGATGATTTTAATAAAGAACATGGGATTACACCTACAACCGTAATAAAAGAAATTAAAGATCAATTATCTGCATTTAAGGATAATGATTCTAACGAAGCAGCACAGGAAGATAAAGAAAAAGATTTGATAAAGAAAGCAGATGGATTTAAGGCTATGAATAAATCAGAACAAAAAAAGTTTATTAAAGAAATTAAATTTCAAATGCAACTTTATGCTGATATGCTTGAATTTGAAAAAGCTGCTGAATTAAGAGATATAATTACTGAAATTGAAAGATAGATAGTGACTAAAAAGAAAGAATATTAAACGGGCCCCTTTAGGGGCCCGCTCTATACGTGCTTAGTAATAAGTGTAGCTTACAGGGTAACTTCCTGGATAACTAACGGGATTGTAATAATATCTATACTGATAATTTACATGCATTTGAATCAATAAATCCTTTAATTCCTGCAACTTCTCTTCTGTAGTTAATTCATAGATTTTATATTCTTTGTACATTAATATATCTTCGCTAGATTCAGAAGACATTGTTACATTGTATACATTACCTGCTAATTCAAATATATAGTTTGTAAAGTAGTAAGTATAACTACTACCAGCATATGATGTTGGGTAAGATACACCATAAGAAACTGGATAATTTCTAGTAAAGCTTCTTACAATTTTTGTAGCATTTACTGTATTGCCAGATCCAAAATCAATAATAGTATCTTCAACAGATTTAGTTGTAGATTTTAAATCTAAGATTTCACTTTTAACTTCATCTACAGTTTTTTCTGTTTTATATCTGGCTATATTGTAGTAAACATTATTGCTATTTGCTAAAGATATGGAGTACTCCATATCAGATTCAGTATACTTATTATAGCTATCGTATAAAGTATTCCCCCACTCACCTACAGGGAAAAATGTTCTGTCTTTGTAAAAGGCATATGTATCTACATAATTAGCCGAAACAAACCCTGGTATAAATATACCGCTTAAAAGATCTGCAGGATTAGTTAACACTACATACATATTATCTAAGTTTCTTAGATAATCTACTTGTTCCTTTAATGTTTGATAGGGGTTGTAGCTGTAATTTAAATTTCTATAGTCATACTTCTTTAAAGTAACTGCACTGCCTAAACTAAATTCATTTGCAATCTGGTTTTGATTAACCATTTGTCTACTTATCTGTGTTGTTGTAATACTAATTAAATTCAAATTAGATATAGATTCAAGGTAAGTTTTAATCTCATCTATGCTAAATGTTTTACCATCTACTTTATACGTATTAATAATTTTTCTTGATTGTACTGGTTGTGGTTCAGGTAAAACTAAATATGGATCGTAGCTTGGATCACAATAAGAATCGTAAGATGATTGAATAATGTAATATTTATTCCCATTTGCATCATTTTGTACTTCTACAATCTGTGCATTATCACCAAAATACTGCTTAATTAATTCATCTGGAGTGTATTTAGGATAAGAGACTGTTAATTTATCCTGCTGATTATCAAAATTCTCGTATGGTTTATACGTATGTTCTACTGCATAATCACCATTTAGATAATAGGTAGCAGTATTAATATTCTTTCCGTATTTACTAATAGTATAGTTAGAAAGCTTATTATCACTTCTAGATACATACTTATGGTAAGTTAAATATCTTTCAAAATATTCATAATATTCACTTACTGTATTAGTAGAATCTACATATCCTGGACCATATCCTCCATATCCCCCACCTCCGTGCATGTAGGGTCTGCACAATTCATAAGAAGGTCCTTTGCTATATGTAGTCTTAGTAATTCTATAGTTATAGTCATTAAGATCTGGTGCTACTGCTGGCTGTGTAGCAGGTGTATTACCTACATTAGGTGTAGTCTCTGGCTGAACAACAGGGGGAACTACTGGTACTGGTGCTGTTACAACTGGTGTAGTCGATGTATTGTTAGGATTTATAATGTTTTTAGGATTATTTTTTATAACCTCAGACAATACTTTTTTCTCTTCTTCTGGGGTAACTATGGGATTAGTTATATTATTATGAAGAGACAATATCATTGTTAATATAACAATAGCCGATACTGTAAATATACCTATTCCCGCTACTAATAGCGTAGCTCTAGGATGTCTATGAATCCTATCTAATATGTTTTGCATAATATTTGTAATAAATGAAATACTAATATCTAGTATATTCAAGTGTACAAATATTTCAATAAATTTTAGTTATTTCCAGCCTTTACCTTTAATTTATTAGAATTTGCTGCTTTTAGTATGCTAGATTCAAATGTAAAGGTTAGTTTTTGACTCTTTTTATATTTATCTTGAGCTGAATCTACTAACAAAGATAAAAGCTCACCTAATTCAACTCCGCTTTTTTTCCATAGGTGGTGATAAATAGTTCCCGGCATAGTATTAATCTCGTTTACGTAGTACTTTTTATAGGTCTTATTATATAAAAAGTCTACTCTGGCAATACCGCTAAGTCCCATTAATCTATATACTTCTAAAGCCATATCCTGAACTTCCTGAGTAGTTTTTTCATCTAATTGGGCAGGAATTATAATGCTTTTTTCTGCATTTCCTAACTGAGCTCCACCTTCATTTAAATATTTATCTTCATAAGAAAAAAAATCTTTAGAATATGCAGATTCTTGGATTAAAGAAACCTTTAAATCATTTTCATTGCCAATAACGGCAACTGTGATATCCATTAAATCTTCAACACTTTCTTCTACAACAACCTTATTGTCGTAGTGTAGTGCAACTTCAACTGCAAATTCTAAATCATCTTCTGACTTTACTTTAGTCATTCCAATTGAAGACCCTAATCTAGCAGGTTTAACAAAAACAGGCCAAGTAAGATTTGATTTAATATCGCTTAAGTATGTTTCTTTATTTTTTTCCCATTCATTCGAAGTAAAGTATACAAATTTAGTTGTAGGAAGATTAAATCGTTGGTAAAAAAGCTTTGTTAATGCTTTATCCATAGATATGGCACTGGATACAACATCACATCCCACATAAGGAATTCCTATTAATTCAAATAAACCTTGAATAGTTCCATCTTCACCATTTTTACCATGAATTGCAGGGAAAGCTAAATCAATATTGTAGCTTTTAGAAAACAGACCATTCGTTTTTAATACAACAGAACCATTAAATGTTTGGGTAAAATTAATATTTACCTCACCTTCAAGTTTTAAATTAGGGTTTTTAAAATACTCAACATTATCCATCTTTTCATTAATGTACCATTTACCATCTTTAGAAATATAAACTGGATAAACTGTATGTCCTAATTCCTTTAAACCCGATATAACTAATTGTCCTGTAATTATTGAAACATCATGCTCTGTATTTTTACCTCCAAAAAAAACTGCAATATTCATATTTAATCAGTAACGTATCTTTTTATAGATGAATTAATGTGAACTAATAGTTCATAAGAAATTTTATCACAAATGCTAGAAGCATTTTCTATACTGTTTTTATCATTAATATTATTAGAATATATAGTTACAGCATCGTTAAGATTTGCATCAATATTAGTAAGATCTATAGTTGTAATATTCATACTTACTTTCCCAATAATCTTGCAGAAGTTACTATTTAATTTTACATAACCTTTGTTAGATAAAGCTCTATCTACGCCATCATTATATCCAATAGGTAATATTCCAATTTTTGTATCCTGTTTTGCCGTATAAGTAGCATTGTAGCCTACAGGATTACCTTTATTAATACTTTTAATTTGAGCTAATTTAGTGGTTAATGTTAAAACTGGCTTTAAGTCGGTACTAGAATTTAAAGGATCAATTCCATATAAAGAAATGCCAGTTCTACATGCATTGCAGAATTCAATCTCGGTAGATAAAACTCCCGCAGAAGCAGATATATGTCTATATTCAAAATTTACTCCTACACTTGCAAAGTAATCAATAGACTTTTTAAAAAAATAAATCTGTTCTTCTGTTTGAGATGAACTTAAATCATCAGCAGATGCAAAATGAGACATGATTCCTTCAAAGTTACTTCTATATTTAATAATTGTATTTTCAATATTTACTAAATCAGTAAATCTTACACCCTCCCTTCCCATACCCGAATCTATAAATAAGTGAAGTTTTGCGTTTGGTTTTATTTTTAATATTTGTTTTATTTGATCTTGATCCCAAACAGCATAAGTAAAGTTATGTCTTATAAACTTTAAGTTTTCTGGATCTACATAGCCTGTTATTAGTATGGGAGTTTTTACTTTATTCTTTTTTAGAATTGAAGCTTCGTAAATACTATCTACAACAATATACCTGCAGTCTAATTCATCTATAATTTTTGCTATTTCTACAATACCGTGACCATAAGCATTACTTTTTAAATTAGGAAAGACTAAAGAATTACTTATTTGTTTTAAATAATTGAAATTATGTATTAATGCAGATTTACTGATTAATACCTTATTTAAGGGTTGATAATTAGATAAAGGATTGTACATTAATATTTATTAATTATAATTATCACTCCAGTCGTTTTGAAGCATAACAACATCTCCATCCTTTAAATTACTATTTAAATCTTCCCAAATAGTTTTAGAATTATCGTACCAAACAATATTCTTTTCCTTAAAGCCAGCATCTAATAATCCTTGGCGAATATATCCTGTAACACTATTTTTTACTAAAATTACTAAATCAGCTACTAATGCTAAATCTTTTCCTATTTGAATATGAATACTTTCAGTTAAATCACCTGTTTCTACTAGACCAGGAGTTACATAGACTTTTCTTCGATTTTTAAACTTATCTAACAACTTTATACCTTCTTTTATTCCATCTGAATTACCATTATAAGTATCGTCAATTACTAATATATTACTTTCGGAATTGAATATCGGTTGTAATCGATGTTCTACGGGAGTTAGCTGAGAAGCAGCAAATCTTAGCTTTGAATCAGAAATACTCATTTCTTTACCTAAAATGAATCCTGCAATAATATTGCCTATAATATATTCTCCTAATACTTGAGTAGTTATTTTTCCTATTAACTTATCATCTAAAGATAATGAAAATTCTTGTCCCTTACCTTCCTGATTAAATTTGTATTCAGAAATTTTGTAGTTACATAAATTATTATTTTTAGCAGAAAAAAACTTTACCGTTTTATTTTCTACATACTTTTTATAATTTTCAATTGTAAGATTATCATCCGCATTTAGTAAAACAAGTGCATCTTTTTTAGCATATTCTACAATCTCAAATTTAGTTGAAATTGCATTTTCCATTGTTAAGTATCTTTCTAAGTGAGCCTCGTTGATACCTGTTATAACAGCAATATCTGGAGTTGCTATTTGGCACAAAGCTTTAACATCTCCTTTTACATATTCTCCCATTTCTACTATAAAAATATCTGTATTCTTATTAACCTTATTTAGAATAGTTCTAGATATTCCAAGGGGTGTATTATTATTACCTTCAGTTTTTACTACATTGTATTGCTCTTTTAAAAATTCATACAAAGTTTCTTTCATTGTTGTTTTCCCATAACTTCCTGTTACACCAATAATTTTTAAATTTGGCAGAGTAGAGAGTTTAGCTTTAGCATTCTTTACCATTTTTCTTTTAGCAAAATAATCTATAGGCCAAAGAATGTCTTTAGACTGAATAAAGAAAACAAAGGAAAAGATAATAAAAATATATAAAACAATTAAATAGGTTAATAGTAGAACAATGGTGTTATTTAACACATTCCACAATAAGATTATTAATAAAGTACTAATAATAAACTGCTGAAGTAAAGTAAGTGCGCATAACAATAAGGCTTTTTTAGTAAGCTTTGCTTTTTTTCTTAAATTCTTATTTGGGAATAAGCCTTTTTTGGAAAGAGCTGTTACAAATCTTTTAGAATCATATTCTTCTAATTGATAAATGTATAACTGATATAAAAAGATTTTAAGTGGTAAAAAATTCATATTAATTAACTAAAGGAATAATACACATCTTCTTCTTTAAACCCTAATTTTTTATATGCATTATAGGATTCAGAACCCTGTTCGGTAATAGAGTATATTCTATTAATACCCATTCTAACAGCTTTATTTATTATTAAATTATTTAAAATATTAAAGTAACCATTTCTTCTATAATCACTTACGGTACCTGCGTTATGTATATAGGCTAAATTCATTTCTATATCGTAAATTGCGGATCCTATACTTACAATTGTATTATTTAGAGTTAAAACATAATCTTTAAATACTTTAGTAAAATCTTTTGTATGTTCCTTAGACAATTGATTAAAGTAATTAACGTAGTCTTCTTCGTTTGCCCAATTATTAAAGATTTCTAATGCAGTATATTTATAATCTTCAAAAAAGTCCTCTTCAACTTCAACTAACAGTGTTCCATTAGAATCAAAATCTATAGGCTCAATAACTTCCTTTACCATGTAAGAATCTACGTAATCTTCAGATAACTTTAATCTTTTAAAATAGTCCCTATATTCATCTACTAAAGTTTGTCTTATATAGTAAGAAATATTCTTATCATTTTCCTGTAGATTTAGAAATAAATCATGTGCAGATTGACTATCAAATTTATCTAAATAAGTTAAAGGAACAATATATTCACTAAAAATAGCAGGACTTTCTAAATATAAATACGAATCATTTACTTGAATATTTGTAAATGCAGCTCCTTTTAAAAGATTTATGCTGTCTTCAAATATATTCATTTAATAAATTTTATTAATAAATTAATAACCTCATTAGGCTTCTCTAAAAAGGGGAAATGACCTGCATCTATAAGTTCTAATTTTGAATCCTTTATTTGAGAATTAATAAACTCTCCGTATTCAATAGGGGTTGATTTGTCCTTTTTTCCCCATACAATTAATGTAGGAATGTATATAGTCTTATACATTAAACTAATGTCATCATTTATTATATTTCTATAAGTACTGCCTAGATATTCGGAATTTATATAATCTTCTGAACCCATTGCAGAATAAATAGCAGCTCTTAAAGGTTTTAAAAAAGGGACTTTGAATAGGGGGCTAACTGTTTTTGCCAAAAGATTTTTTAAAGTCTTAGACCTAGTTTTTTTTCTTATACCAGCAGCATCAATTAAAATTAACTTATCAATATCTAAAGTATAAGAATTAGCATACTTAACTGCTATTGCTCCACCGTTAGAATGTCCAACAAGTATAAACTTTTGAACTTTAAGTTTTGTTAAAAGGTCTTTAAGAATTTCACAGTAAAAATTATTATCTACCGAATATTCAGGAACTTGCGAATCTCCAAAACCAGGAAGGTCAATAGCAATAGAATTAAATCCTACCTTTCCTAATGCATGCATTAAGTGCCACCATACTTTTGCATTAGATAACCAACCATGTACAAATACTACTGTATTAGGTGAATTAACATGATTTATATAATAATTAATTAATAATCCATTAATAATTATTTGTTTTGAAGTAATTTCATTCATAATTGATACGAATACAATTTAATTTTAAAATGTAACAAATATATTATCAACTTTATATGAATCCAGAAAATCCAGAAGCAAAAGGTAAAAAAAGTCCAAGTGACTTTAATGCAGATTTAATAAATACATTACCAGACGCAGCTGCCGAAATAGGGAGTATGGCTGGGACTGCTTTTATATCTCCCTTAACATCCTTACTTGGTTTTGGAATCTTTTTTTAATATGAACAATATAGGTAAATATGAATTTACAGAAGCATGCAGAGAAAGAATTATAAGATTAGCAGAGTTAATAAATGAAGAAGACAAGTTTATTAATGATGCAATTAGATATATATCTTTAAAATCTTTTAATGAATTACTTAAAAATGCCCCTAAAGATGTTGTACAAGAACTAATATCTTTAGCTGGCAAACCTGAGATTTTTCAAAGCTACTTTAGAACTCATATAGATGAAGACAGCGTTAAAGTAGTATTTACTAAAAATCATAATCATTATATTGATAAATTTATAGAAGAGTGTGGAGGTAACTATACTACTCAAGTATTAGAAGATATTAAAAGTTTAAAGTTCTAATTATCTTCAGGTTTATCCTGAGATTTAAAATAGTCTCTATTCTTTAGTTCATCTGGCAAATGTTGCTGATTAACTTTTGCATCTTTGTAGTCATGTGCATATTTATATCCTTTACCGTAGCCTAATTCTTTCATTAGTTTTGTAACTCCATTTCTAATATTTAGTGGAACAGGGAGAGATCCAAATTCACTTACATCTGATTGAGCTAAGCTTAAAGCAATATAAGCTGAATTACTTTTAGGTGCATTGGCTAAATACTCTGTAAGCTGAATTAAAAAGACATCACACTCAGGTCTTCCAAGTTTGTGGCAAGAATCAAAAACTGCATTGGCTAATACTACTGCATTACTATCTGCATTCCCTATATCTTCTGAAGCAAATCTTAATAAACGTCTTGCAATATATAAGGGATCATCACCAGCTTGAAGCATCCTTACAACCCAATATACTGCTGCAGTAGCATCTGAGTCTCTTAAAGATTTATGTACTGCAGAAATAATATTATAATGATCTTCACCAGTTTTCTCGTACTGTAAAAAGTTTTCCAAAGCATTTTTTAAAGTATCTTTATCTATCTTTTTGCCATTGCTTAAATAAATAGCAGTCTCCAAAATATTTCCTGATGTTCTTAAATCCCCATCCGCAGACTTAGCTATTAAATCTATTACACTCTCATCGTATTCAAAGTCTTTATTTTCTTCTTTTATTTTTGATATTAAATACATTAAGTACTTTTTTACATCTTCTTGAGTATGTTTTTTAAAAGTAAAGACTCTAGCCCTGGATAGTAAAGCAGGATTTAAAGAAAACGAAGGATTTTCTGTAGTAGCACCTATTAAAATAACAATTCCTTTTTCTACGTAAGGTAATAAAGCATCCTGCTGAGATTTATTCCATCTATGGATTTCATCTAAAAATAGAATAGTTTTTTTAGGTTCAAATAATTTATTATCTTTATTTTCGGAAATTGCTTGTTTTACAATCTCAAGAAGCTTTGACTTACCTGCCATAACAGCTGATAACTTGTAAAAGTTAGCATTCACACTTTTTGAAATAATACTAGCTAAGGTTGTTTTTCCAGTACCGGGAGGTCCCCAAAAAATCATCGAAGGAATATTACCAGATTCAATAAAGTTTTGAATAGGCATACCTTTGCCCACTAAATGATTTTGGCCTACAAATTCTTCTAAAGTAGTTGGTCTATATTTTGATGGAATTGGTTCAAACATTATTACTATTTAATTAGTCTAATTATAAGTTATGTATACCAATTATATTCAACTTTTCTTAAATGGATTCTGTAGAGAGGTTTTAATTTTAACGTCAGCAGGAGTAGTAACAAGACTTTGAGGCTGTTTATACTTCTTTTTTAATCTTACATGCTTTGTATGAGATAAATACATTTTCTTATTCCTATTTCCTGTAGCATCATCTACTAATTCGTACCCCTTTTTTGTAACTAGGATTTGATGCTCACCTGGTACCCAGTCTAATAGCACATATCCTTTATTATTAGTAACTGCTAAATGTAGCTGATGTTTTTTATCGTATAATCTAACTACAGCACCAGGAATCTTATGCATTAGTAACGATTCTAAGACTTCAAGTTTTTTTAATGTAAATTTTTTAAAGAAACTGCTTATTGTTATATAGAGAACAAAGATATATATTGCAGAAAATATAAATCCATCAAACTGTTCTAATGTAAGCTGTCTATATATGCTAATTATTAAACCTAAAGCAGAGAATACAACAATAAAAATATTAGAAACAATGTTAAATAATGGCAATAACTTATTTAAGAATAAGTTTTTAGATTTTGGCATTAGTGCTGCATCGTAAATAATTTCTTTGTTCTCAGTTATATGATTAAGAGTATCTATTTCTTTATAGTATTTTTTATATCCCAAAGCATGCACTTCTAGAAATAAATTCTTATATTCACCTTTATAATTAAAAGCATATCTTCCAAAGTAGTCAGAAATTGTAGTAGCTACTACCTTTTTAAAAACTTGATCCTTTTTATTTTCAAATTTAATTAATTTAACTTTTGCATATCTAACTGGGATAAAGTCTTTTTCGTTATAAATGATTCCCCAATATCTAGTAGGTTTAATTAAATTTATGAATAGCACTATATATTTCCAGTATTTATTCCTGTTTAATAAAGAAACAAACCAAAAAGTCAGTATTCTAAAAACCCCAATAGCAAATATAGCTAATAAAGGAATGTACAAGGAGGTATCTGTTAAAAATAAACCTAATTTTTCTAGGTCGTAGTAATTAAATTTTATTTTTAAAATAGAGATTTGATCCATAAACAATTTATTTTATTTAATTTCTATACATTTTATAAGTACTTTTTATAGTTTTTTACTGTATAGAAAGTAGGATTAACTTTTTTTAAATCATTCCAATCAAAAGGAAAAGATATTGGAGCTTCCTTTTTTATTCTAATTGAATAAGGAGCTACCATTGTTGAACATCTCTCATTTCTTAGATAATCAATAAAGATTCTATCTTTTCTATCTTTTTTATTAAATTCTATAGTGTATTGTTTTGGATCTACTTTAACAATTGCTTCAGCAAAAGTTTTAGAGACAAGCTTTAAATCGTCCCAGTTATAGTTAAAACTTTTAATATCTGCATATATGTGGAAACCTTTTGAACCTGATGTTTTAATTAAAGGCTTATATCCGTTAGCTTCCATCATTTCTTTTATTATTAGTGCCAAATCCCTAAGCTCAGCTATATCTTTTTCTGAAGGGTCTAGGTCAAAAATTATACGATCAGGTTTTTCTATACTATCAACTTTGCTACCCCAAATATGGAACTCTAAAACTCCTATGTTAACTAAATATAAAATGTCGTTTAAATTATCAATAGTAATGTAATTATCGTACTCATCTTTTTCCTTTATCTTAACTCGCTCAATATACTCGGGAAAGGATTCTGTAGGGTGCTTTTGATAAAATTTAGGTCCCTTTAGTCCATTAGGACTTCTAACCATACTAATTGGGCGATCCTTTACTTCTTCTATAAACAATTTAGAAATATCTTTATAGTAGTTGATAATGTCTAATTTTGTTAAAACAGGTTCGTAGAATAAAACTTTATTAGGATGAGTTATTTTTACAGAATCTATAGTTATTGAATCCATTAATAATATTGTAATAACTTACAACATTATTAACTTTTTTAGAAATAATTACAATTTAGAAGAGTTAAGCGTTATGCTTAATTATCATAATATCTCCATCTTGAACTATATAGGTTTTGCCTTCTAATCTTACCTTGCCATTTTCTTTTGCCTTTAACCAATTTCCCGCTTCAATAAAGTCTTTGTAGGCACATACTTCTGCAGCAATAAATCTTTTTTGAAAATCTGTATGTATTGCAGCAGCAGCTTCGGGGGCAGTTGAACCTTTTCTAATAGTCCAAGCTCTAACTTCAGTTGGACCTTCAGTAAAGAAAGAAATTAAACCTAACAAATCATATGCTTCTTTTGTTAACCTATTTAGCCCAGTTTCTTCAATTCCTAATTCCTGCATAAATAGCTCTCTTTCATCTTCAGTCATAGATGCTAGTTCACTTTCTGTTTTAACGTCTAGTGCTAAAACTGTTTTATTACCAACTGCTTCTTTAATTAATGCAATAGATTCAGCTGCTGTAGCATCATCAGAATTTGCTAAATAAATTACAGGTTTATCTGTAAGTAAGAATAAGGATTTTCTTTCTGCCATAACAGTTTCGCTTGCTGGCTCAGCAAAATCAAGACCAAGAAATCCTGCATTTAAATGAGCTAAAAGATTTGTTAAATATTCTAACTGATCAGCAGAATCTTTATCGAATCTAGCTTTACTTTTTAAAGTATTAATTCTATTTTCTACTGTTTCTGTATCCTTTAAAATAAGTTCAGTATTAATTAGTTCAATATCTCTTCTAGGATCAACAGTATTTTCTACATGAGTAATATTAGAATTTTTAAATACTCTAACCAAATGAACAATTGCAGATACTTCTTTAATATTGCTTAAAAACTTATTGCCTAAACCTTCACCACTTGCAGCTCCCTTTACTAACCCTGCAATATCTACAAATTCAACTACAGCAGGTGTAATCTTTGCTGGTTTGGAGATTTCAGCAATTTTATTAACTCTTATATCACTAACAGGAACGATTCCAACATTGGGGTCTATAGTAGCAAATGGGTAATTTGCTGCTAATACATTTTGCTTAGTTAATGCATTAAATAGAGTAGATTTTCCTACGTTTGGTAAGCCAACAATTCCTAAAGATAAATTCATAAATTCATTCAATTAAACAAGAAATTTTAACATAAACCAAGACCTATAGGACTATTTACTTCTTTTTAGGCTTATTCTTTTTTTTAAGTTTAGGGTTTGGATTATATTGTTTTTGTCCTGGAACTTTATTAGGTTTAACATCATTTTTAGTTGATTGTGTAATATAATTGCCTCTTCTATAGGTAGAAAACTTTAGTATTGAATAGTCTACAATACCACTAATAATAATTGAAGCTGCTAATAAGCCTAATGGTAATACACTCTTTACACCTAAACCAACAATTAGAAATATACCAATAATAAGTAAGGTTAATAACATTCTAGTATAATCTAGTCTTAAGGTAGCTAAGTAGTAACCTTTAGCCTCTTTTAAGTCTTCAGATGTATATTTAAACCAAAACATTAATGCTTTAACAATAACTACAAACATAATTGAAAACAGTAAGTAATCATTTACTTTATACACTAAAGATATAAGGCTGATTAATCCCAATAATATTGTTAATGCAACTGCAGTACTTAAAACGTAAAAACCATTATGTGTAGCGTATTGCTTTAGGTTCCAATTAAATAATCGGGTTTTTGTTACAAATGTAAATCCAATTAATAGAGCAGTAAATAAAGCTACTGCCAAACCTAGACTCGATAACTTTTCTGTTCTACCTATTGATGGAATTATTTTAGAAGTAGAAGTTGTTAAACCTTCAATTCCATTTAAAGAGTCAGTAATTGATTGGTTAAGAGTATTAGAATCAACGTTTTGATAATAGGCAGAATTATTAGTTTTGTCTATTTCTATTAAACCTGCAGTATTTTTAATACGATCAAATACTTCTTCTGTATTAAACTCTCCGCTAAAATCTACTTTGTAAAATTCTTGATACTCACTATTTTTAAAACCTTTATTTGCAAGAAATAATGCTATTGAACTTACAAAGAGTAGAGTAACAATTAATGGTAAAAATTTTTTAATATGTTTCATTTTCTTTTTCTTAACTTAATATTTAAATCCAAATCTAAAATATATTTAAAGTTAAATATACATAAAAACATAATAGATAAGGCACTTGCAATCAAAACACCTAAACCACCGACAAAAGTACCTGCATTAAATATAAACTTATAGAATACAACTACACTTAGTGCTAAGAATAGTGCAAATTTTAATATATCTTTTAGATAAGAGTACTGAATATCTTCTTCTAAACTTAAAAGTTTAGATATTAAATACACAACTAGAACTACACTTAGTACAAATCCAAGAATAAAGCTAACCGATAAAACTGCAGACTGTAATTTTAATAAGAAAATAGTTAAAACTAAATAACTACTTAACATTAGTGCAAATTGAAACCCTTTATTCTTACCCTTTCTAATAAAGTAAATAAATACAATAGCAATTAAAGCTAATAGAGTAAGTAGTGCAATATAGCTTAATCTATCAGCTACAAAATCCCGTTTTACAATTGTTGGATTTGTATTTAAGTTAAGTGTTTGTGTTAATGCTGGAGTTAAGAAGTAAGTTCTTACAATATTTGTATAAACTGCAACATTAGGACTTAATTTTAAATCGGCAAAAGGTACTGCAATAACGGAATTTTGTAAATCAGCACTTTGTGATTGAGTAAAATTAGGATCCTGTACTATAGCAAAAAAGGAAGAATCTACATTCATTAAAAAGTAGCCCTGCTCGTTTTGTAATGCAAAGTAAAGATTAGTAGAGCTTTCAGGACTAAATTTGAACTGTAAAACATTTCCATACTGTTCATTAAAAATACTTTTTATTGGGCCAAGAATATCTTTATCTGATAGAGCAACTGTAGAAGTAGAAACCTGAGGATCGTTTAAGAATGAAATATTTCCGCTTGCTACTAAATATTGCGCTATTTTATCTGACTCGCTTATGTGTTCAGGGAACTGAAGATTAACAAAGTATTCTCCATTATTTACTGATCCATAAATATTAACCTCTGATAAATTTGAATACTCAGCTCTGTTCTTAATGATAGCAAGTAAGGCTCTTTGAGTATCTTCTTTAAGTTGATCAGAAACACCGTCTTCAAACTGAATTGAAGCTGCATATACTTTACTGTCGTATAAACCATATCCTTTACTAAAATTCCCTAAAGTTGCACTAGAAGAAACTAATGAAAAGTCTATGTTTGGATAAGAAAGTTCTGTATCTCCAACTTTTAGCTTAAATTGAGGAAGTATTAATAAACCTAAAATAATTACAAACAAAAATACATATATAGTTTTTAGTCTTTTCATAAGTTTTTAAATTACATGCTAGACAATCTGTATTTAGTACCTCTTCCTTTTCCTTCTACTTTAATAAGTTTTTTTCTTACTAAATCGTTTAAGTCTCTAAAAGCGGTCATTGTAGAAACTTCCATCATATGACAATAATCTTCTCTTTTGATCATTGGCACTGTTTGTAAGTATCTTAATACTTTTAATTGTCTTTTATTTAAATCAAGGAATGGTTGGTTTTTAGACTTTTCTTCATCTTCAGTCAATTTCCCCAATTCTTCCTTAGCTTCTGTAAGTTCTTTTATTAAATTTTCTGTTAAAGTTTCTAGCCAATATGTAACATCATTAGCTTTTTTAGAAACCTCAAACGCTTCTTTATAAGCAGCTTTATTTAAATCAAAATTTCTTACAAAAGATGAATAGATTTTACCCGCAAATCCATTTTTTACAAATAGATAATCTGCTAACCCAATAAAACTAAGTGTATTGGCAGCATAATAAGGAGCAACCTCTGCAACTCTAAATAAAGCAATCCCAATTTTAACAACTGGTGCAATTGTTGGAGCAGCTGATTTGTACCATTCAACTAATTCAATCATTTGATTTTGGACTTGATCTCCTGTAATACTTAAATCTCTAAGAGATACCCATTCATCTTTATCAATAAATTCATCATTTTCATTTCTTAATCTTGAGTCCCAGCTTTCTCTCCAGCTGGAAGTTATTAATTTATTTACGTGTAATAAGACAGTAAAATCCAACTCTGAGTATGTGTCAGCAATATTAGATCTATTAAATTCTAAGGAGTTTCTAAAATTACTTAATATATAAGCATTTTGGTCTTTAAATCCTTCTAATCTTAAACCGCCTGCAATCTTTTCTGCATCCTTTAAAGTCATATCTAGTCCTAAAATATGTCCTAGATGAAAAATATCTTGAGTTTTAGCATTCATATTCAACTTATGCCTTACGGGATAAGAGAAATCTAAATTAGATAAATAAGTCTTAACTCCCTCTAATTTTATTAGAGAAGCAACTAATTTATCAGTGTAGTTAAAATTGGGTCTAAACATATGTGGAATTATTAAATTTTTTTACATAAGTGATACGAAAATAATACCGTCTATTGTTCAAGATTGTCAAAGGAAAATATTTGTACAACTTGATAATTTTTAGGTATACGGTGGTATGATTTGAAGTATCAAATTTTATTTTTTTTGCTAGCTTAGCTCAGCTGGTAGAGCAGCTGTATCGTAAACAGCAGGCCAAGAGTTCGATCCTCTTAGCTAGCTAATGTAGATTTAGATTTAAGTTGTTGTAAAAACTTTTTTATAGATTTTGATCTATGTACTACATTGTTATAATCAAATTTATTTATGATTTGTGAATGTAAGTCTTTAGGCTTCAGATAAGGTGAGTTATTTATTAATTCCATTAATTTTTCATTAACAATTTTTTCTAATCTTCTTTTGGGATTAGTTTGATCTATATAAGGTAAATCATTTAATGAATTATTTGAATACCAATTTAGTAAAGCACTTTTTTCTAGAAAAATTAATTCCTCAATATTCGGATCGATACCTAAAAGTATGATTCTATCCTTGTAAGGCGCTAGATATTTGTTTATATCACTTCTTATTTTTTTAAGTTTATTATCGTCATTATCTATGTCAGAGTAGATAATAATAATCTTACAGTCTGACAACCCTACTAATAATTCTACTTTACTAATTGAGAAATCTTTATCTATCTTTATCGGACCTTTAGTAGAAATTCCACTAAATACAACTTTAAGATCGCACTGTTCTTGGAGGTAATCTTTAACTATTTTTTGTAGAAGATTATAATCGAATTGTTCTTCATCCTCGTGGATAATTCCTATTTTAATTTTCACTCAGTATCTATATAAGATATTATTTCTGAAAAAGTATGTTTTCCTAATTCCATCAAGCTTTTTAATTTGGCCAACTGTTCAGCTTTATACAATACTAAATATTTTGTGCTATCAGCCTCACTATCTTCTTTTCTATACGCTAATATAATATTTTCTGGTCCAATTTTATCTATCAATAGGGTACTGTGCGTAGTGAAGATTAATTGTAAATTTTTAGCTCTTGCTATACGATCTAATCTATCAAAAAGTTCTCGCAATCTTGCAGGGTGTAATGAATTTTCTATTTCCTCAATAAATATAGTACTATTTTCTTTTACTAAGAGTAATAATGCCAGATAATACATTGTTTTTAGATCACCATCAGACATAGATGACATAAATAAGTTGGTTTTCAACTTTTCTTCAGTGTAGATGGGAACGGCAAAAGAAATATTAGAATCAATTTCTCGTGGTTCAGAAAACAAGCTAAGTTCTTTAAATTTAGGAATTATTAATCTCATAGCTGAATTGAACTCCTCAACCTTTGAAGATTTTTCTTTTTTTAATTTTAGAATTAAACTTGCAAGACTATCCAAATCACTCCTACCAACAGGGTCATCAATTCTCCTACGATTTAAATCTTCAAAATAAATTGAGTTATATAAGTGTTTAGCAGGAATTACAGAAGGCTCATCCCAATAACTTAAAATGAGTGTATTCTTAGGAATAGAAAGAGGCACAATTTCTTTATTACCTGATCCATTAAATTTATACAACTTTCCCTTTTCTGCTTTATATATTAAAGACTTGGTATTATTCTTAGATTTAGTAAGACTTTCAGAAATAATTTTAAATACATTATCTTCTTTAGAATTTACTTCACTTTCAGCCTCATTGATTATTTCTAGAGTTAAGTCATGTATATAAATTTCATCAGTAGTAGTATCTATTAATTCTATTCTATAAAATATCTCCGTTTCTAGACTTGAATAGTTTATAAGAT
>CAYPVU010000046.1:0-86428 GCA_964414295.1 uncultured Candidatus Saccharibacteria bacterium
TATAAATGCTAATCTTAAAGTAGGTAAAAATACTATTAAAACTTTATCTAATAAGCTAAAAAGATGCAGAAAAGAAAAGTTTAGATTGGAAAATTTAGGAATGTTTTTAACAGAAGCTGTTAAAATGTTTGTTATTCAAGAAAAATTACGTCAATTAGCTATTGAAAAAGAAGCTCCTTGGGTAGATGATTCTTCAGAAGACCTAGCATTAGTAGATTCTAATTACGATTTAGTAGATTAACTATGGATACAAAAAATAAAGATCAAATATTTGAAATTATTCCTGATGATAATATTCAGATAATTACTTCTGAGGAAGATAGACCTTATTTATCTAAAATTGAAATGATAGATCTTGTGATAAAAAAAGATCCTACTTTAGCTAATAAATATCAATCTATTATAAAAGCAGTTAAAGAAGAATTTGATCAAGATATATCATATCATGATATTCATCTTTACTATAATGATGATTGTGAAGATGTTTATGATTCATATTTAAGCAGATTATATGGATAATAATGAAGAATTATATAAAATGTATGTAGAAGAAGCACACAAAATGTTATCAGATTTGTTTTTAGCTTCAAAACCAACAATCGAAGAAATAAATGTAAAAATGGCAAATAGTAATGATGATTTAGGATCAATTCCTTCATATTTATATGAAAATACTGCTTCTATTATTAAAAAATCAATAGGAGATAGTATTGAAGAAATATCTAAAAATATTGATGAAAAGGAGAAAGTATCTAAAAAAGTAACTATACAAGATTGTGATAATTTAGTAAGCCTTTATCAAAGATTAAATGAAGATTTAGATATTAATCTATTAATTGAAGAATCTATATTGTATCTTAAAGAGTTAATGATAAGTAATAAATTTAGTGTAATTTATGATACTGGTATATTAAATATACCTTATGTTAGTAATAATTTTAATGATGATGAAAGACTATACTATATTAGAAAAAATAAAGCTATAATGAGAATTTTTAATTATATCTATAATATTACTCCTAAAGGAGTACCTAGTTATATTGTAGATACATTTTCTTATATTAATAATTCTTTAATAAATCCTAGAAAATATAGTTCTTATGGTAACTTTATAATTAGTATAAATCAGTATTCTTTTAATAGTCCTGTTAAAAAGTTATATAATACTTTAAAAGAAATTAATAGTAATATTTCTGCTAGTAGAAAAGAATTAACAGATGAAGCTTTATCACAAGTAAATTCTAATATGGAATATCATAAAATGCAACATGAGTTAAATTCTATTACTAATAAACTTAATGATTTGAAAATAAGACACAATAATCTTAAAAACAGTGTTGAAAGTATTAAATCTAAGATTAAAAATGAATATATTGCAGCTAATATTGACAAAATTAAATGCGATATAGATTCTGGATATTCTGAGGAAATAGATGAAAACTTTAATAGAGTTAGAAAAGAACTTCTTGAAAAACAAAGGAAGCTTAATTCAGAGGTAAAAGAAATTGAAAATAGACTAATTAATCATCTAGCAAAAGAAGAGGGTACTAAAATTACATCTGAGTATATTAAAAATCTTCATACTAATTCTTTTGATCCAGTAGATGTTGCCCAAGGAGATGATTTTTTTGAAGAACCAGCAGCAATTGGTGAACCTGAATATCTTGAACCTGAAGATGAAATAGGATTTGATGATGATCAATCAGAAGAATTATTTATATAAAAGTGTCACAAAAAATTAATACAATTAGCTTAGAGAATCTAATAATAGGTTCTCTAAGTTTTAATTTAAATCTAAATCAATTAATCTTTCTTTATTGTATTTTATCAAATAATAAAACATTATTAGAGCAATATGTTATAAAATTTTCAACATTTAGTAGATCTGATATAATTAACCTAATATCTGATGGTTATATTATAGAAAAGCTACCTAACAAACCTATATTTGAAAATTACATATTAACAGATAAAGCTCTTAATATATTTAAATTTGAAGTAATTAAAGATGATATTGAAGATTGGATTGATGAATGGTTTGAATTATTTCCAGAAGGAGTTAAAAGTGGAGGCTATTATGTTAAAACGGATAAGAAATCCTGTTTAAAAAAGATGAAAAAGTTTATTAAACAGTATCCTGAATTTGATAAAACTATTATTTTAAAAGCTACTAAAGACTACATTAATAATCTTAGAATTAAAAATTATAGTCATATTAAATTAGCTCCATATTTTATTGAAAAAGATGGTTTATCAATGTTAGAAGGTGCTTGTAGAAACACTTTAAATAATATGTCTAAGAACAGTGAAGAAGTAAATGGAAGTGAGAATATAGTTATAGATATATAATGAGTTTATTTAAAGAAACTCTTGAGTTAATAGAATTTAATAGAAACCAAGAGTTTAATTGTATTCCTTTTGGATTACCAACCTTAGAAGAATATTTACCTGGTATAATTAAGTCATCTAGTTATTTAATAGGTGCTTATAGTGGTGATGGTAAAACAACTATAACAGATTCTATATTCATGTATAATGCTTTTGATTTTTATAAGAAAAAAGCAGAAAGTATGGATATACATTTTTTATATTGGTCTTTTGAGATTGAAAAAAGAATAAAAATAGCAAAAGGAATATGTAGAAAACTATATTTAGATTATGGTATTAGAATAGGTTTAAATGAACTATTATCTGTTAGTAAAAATAGAATATCTGAAGAAGTATTTCAATTAGTTACTAAGACTTCTGATTATTTTGAGGAATTAGAAGATCATTTAACTATTATAAGTTCTCCTTTAAATCCTACTGGTGTTAATAAAGCAGTTTGGGATTTTGCAACAAAGAGAGGTAACTTAGAATATGATACTGTAGATGATGGTTTTGGTAACAAGAAAAAAGTATTTAAATCTTATACTCCTAACCATAAAAATGAATATGTTATTGTAATAACTGATCATGTTAGTTTATCTATAAATGAACAAGGATTTAATGATAAACAAAATATTGATAAGTATACTGAATATACAAATTATTGGAGAAATAATTTTGGGTACATTCCTGTAGTTATACAACAGTTTGCAGCAGATACATTATCTGTTGAAAGATTTAAAGCAGGTAAAACTGAACCAGATTTAAACTCCTTTGGTGATAGTAAAGCTTCTGTTAGAAACTTTAATTATGTATTAACTTTATATAATCCTATGAAATTTGAGATGTTTGATCACAGAGGTTATAACATAGGTGTTTTAAGAGATTATTATAGATATTTATCTGTATTAAAATCTAGAGATGGTGCAGCTAATATAGGTAAAGGGTTACTCTTTTTAGGTGATGTAGGCTACATAAAAGAGTTACCTAAAGCAGAAGACTTTAAAAAGAACCCTGATATGTATAAACAGTTTAAGGCTAAATATGTTGATAAATAGTGTTGATTAATAATGTAGAAAGATAAAAATGGCAAGTGGAGTATTAATAGTAGGACCTTCTGGTAGTGGTAAATCTACCTCTATTAGAAATTTAGATCCTAAAGAAACATTTATTATTAATGTATTGAATAAAGACTTACCTTTTAAAGGTTGGTCTAAAAATTATTCAGAATTTAATAAAGAAAATCCTAAAGGTAATATATTATTTAGTAATAATTTTACTACAATAGCTAATGCTATTAAATATATTAATGAAAGTAGACCTGAAATCAAAAATATAGTTATTGATGACTTTCAAGCTACTATGGGATTAGAATACGCTAGACGTGTAAAAGAAGCAGGATTTGGTAAATTTCAAGATATTCTTTCAGGAGTATCTGCAATTATCAATGCTATTAAAGATGCTTCTAGAAAAGACCTTATAGTATATTTAATGAGTCATCCTGAAACTGAAGTAGATGCTAATGGTAATAAGATTACTAAAGCAAAAACTGTAGGTAAAGGTGTAGACCAATATATTACTATAGAGGGTATGTTTACAATAGTATTATATACTGCTAGTAGAAAGAAAGATAAAGAAGTAGATTATTTCTTTACTACTCAAACTGATGGTAGTAATACTGCAAAATCTCCAATGGAGATGTTTTCAACTTATGAAATTCCTAATGATTTAAATATTGTTAGGAAAGCGATAATAGAATATTATTCGTAAGCTTAGAGAGATAGTTTTTAGTTAATTAATTTAAAATTTTATTATGAGTAACGTACAATTTAATTTTAGCAACGCTGAAGAGATTAAAGTAAATGAGAGTAAATCTAAAAGAATTAAACCTGGTATTTATCAAGTTGAAATTACTGGAATAAAAGTAGGACAAACTTCTACAGGATTACCTAGATTAGAAGTAGGTTTTATTACTCCTGAAGGAGAAACTCACACAGAAAACTTTAGTTTAAATTCTAAAGTAAATCCTGGTAAAACTAAATCAGGAATGGATATCACAATGTCTAAAATTAAGCATATTGGTTCTAAAGTAGTAACTGAAGAACAATTAAATAATGCTCAAACACCAGAACAATTAAACGCTTTACTTACAGGTAAAAAACTTCGTATGAAGTTTTGTGGTGAAGAGTTTATTGGTCAGAATGGAAAAGCAGTTAAAACTGTAATTGGTGGTGGAGTATTTGCAGAGTCTTTAGAAGTACCTCAAGATTCTACAATTTTGAAATTTGATCCAAATAATGTATATGATATTAAACGTATTCCTACAGAAGAAGCTGCTGATAGTTCTATACCATCTAGTACTTCTAAATCTGATGAATTACCGTTTTAATTGATAAATAGTTGTTTTTAAATAATGTAGAGAGGGTTAATAGCCCTCTCTATTATTATTACAATGTGGATAACAATATAAAATTTGATTTTAAAAAAGTTAGACCTGTAGATTTAAATTTAGATTATATTTATAAACGGCTAACACAAAAACAAATTTTAGAGCATTTTTTAGATGATACAATAGAATTTAAAAAGTTTATATTATCTCCTTTAAGGAAGGAAAATAATCCTTCTTTTAGTTTTAAATTAACTCCAAAGAATGATATAATTTGGACTGATTGGGGAACTGGTGAAACTGGAGATACAATAAAATTTATTGAAAAATTATATGGTTGTAATCATCAAAAAGCTCTTGAAATTATATATGATAAACTTTTAAACGAGAAAAATGAACTTTATATTATTTCTGATAATAGTTTACGTTCTTCACAAGTTTCTGATAGTGAAAACTACAGAAGAACAACAAGAAGATCCTCTATAATTATTAAAGATCAGTTATTTACAGCTGCTGATAAATCTTATTGGAATAGTTATAATATAAGTTTACAAACTCTTGTTAAATATGATGTTTATTCTGTTAAATATTTATGGTATGAAGGAAATTTAATAAAAACCTATAGTTCTAATAATCCTATATATGCTTATAAATTTACTTATGATGGTAATACTACTTATAAGATATATATGCCTTTTGAAGCCAAATCTAAAAAATGGTTAAGTAATACTACTAAAAGAGATATTCAAGGATACTCCCAATTACCTGAGAAAGATACTCTTTTAATTATTACTAAATCATTAAAGGATGTAATGGTTTTAAATGAATTAGGATATAGTGCTATTGCTCCGCAAGCTGAATCTATAAATGTTGAAGAAAAGTTTATAGATAAGTTGTATAATAGGTTTGATAATATAATAGTTTTTTATGATAATGATATAACTGGAATGTATCAAGCTAAAAAACTAAAAAAACAACATAATTTACCTAATATACAAATACCTAAAGAAATATATAATGTTAAAGATATTAGTGATTTTTGTAAAAAATATGGAATTTATGAAACAAGAGAGTTCTTAAAAAAATTATTAACTATATGATATTTACAACAACTCCTTGTAAATATGAGATTTTACATCAAGTAGAGATAGATGATTATATAGAATATGTAACATTATCTAAAAAAAGAAGACCTAAGTATCATAGAAAAGGTAGTAATATACCTAAAAAGTATTTAGATACAACTAAATACAACTTTGATACTAAAGGTACTCTAGTAGATGTTAAGACTGGTGAGAAAGTTATAGCTAACCCTAAAGTAGCAAATAAACCAAGACTTAAAAAAATATCTGGACAAGATATTTGGGTAGGAATAGATCATCATCTAAGAAGTAAAATAGCTAAAGAAGTAAAAAGTTACTTTAAAATAGCTTTTAAAAATATAAAACCTTTACAAGCTAAAGATTATCCTATAGGAGTTTCTATTGACTTTTATAAACCAATTGGTGAAGGAGATTATGATCTTGATAATTTAGTATTGATTTATAGAAAATGTTGTCACGATGCTTTAAAAGGAATTATTGAAGATGATACTGTTGCTTATCTTAGGTCTATGCCTACAAATTTTATACCTATAAGCAATAATCAAAAAAGAAGAATGATTATTACTATATTTAAAATTGTATATTTATAATTTAAAAAATAAATAATGGTACAAAATAAACAAATAATTTATACAGAAGAATTTGTTAATTTAGTTAGAGAAACTTTCAAAGATACTCCAGGAATAATATCTATGGCAGAAACTGGAGATTATGCAATAGGAGAAATATTAGATGAATTAAGTGATCATCAAATAACTCCTGAGAATATTATTGATGCTTTTGATAGTCCCGATAGTTGGAGATCTATGCATGATTTATATGTAACTGCTAGAAGAATGAAAAATGTTAATTTGCTACATGGAATGTGGTTAGAAAGAATTAGTGAAGTAGAAAATGCAACAGATAGAACAATATCAGCTACAAAAGAAGGAAAAACCTAATAGTGAAGTAGATTATTTTAACGTAAAAGCAATAAGTAATAGTAGTTTAGGATGGTATCTTAAAAGTCCTAGATATTATCAATTGAAAATAAATCAAGAAATAAAAGAAGATGATCAAAGTTATTTTGATTTAGGTTCTGCTATTCATTGTTATATATTAGAAAACAATATATTTAATGATAAGTATATAATATCCTATGTTAAACCTATAGAGGGTTTAATGGGTAAATTTATATCTTATTATGCTAAATATGACAATTTAGAAGAGGCTTATCACTATTCTGAATTTAAATATCCTTTAGATAGAGTATTAGAGTCTTTTAAAGAAGATAAGAATCAAAATTATTATAATTTTATTAAACAATCTCAAAATAAAACTATTATTTCTAAAGATGATTTTAAAACAATTGAGAATATTTATAATGGAGTAGTAGTTCACAAAAAAGCTTCAAAATTATTAATATCTACTAGTTCTTTACCTGAGTTAGGTTTCTTAGATGAATCTGAAGTTTTTACAGAACATGAAATATACTTTCAGTATATGAATAGTTTTTGTAAAGCTAAGTTAGATAGATTTATCGTAAATCATACTAAAAAAGAAATAATATTAGTAGACTTAAAAACTACATCTAAATCTGTTTATGATTTTAGTAAAGCTTTCCTATCATATGCTTATGATAGACAATTGGCTTTTTATAATTTAGCCTTATTATCAATATACCCAGACTATAAGATAACAAGTTACATAGTAGCTTGTCAAACATCATTTTTAAATGAAGTTATTTGTTATAAGATATCTGAAGAACAAATTTCTAATGGTTTAAATAGAGTTAATGATATTATATCTAAAATAGAAAAACACAATCTTTTCTATTTTGATTATCCTTTAGAGTACTTTGAAGGTGATGGTAGTGTAGAACTGATAATAGATAGTAATGGTTAAAAGTAAAAAGAAAGATGAAATAGCTTTAACTAAATCTACAACATTCATAAGACCTATGTTAGGTTACGATGTTCTTTTTTATGGAGATACTCACTGTAACTGTTATTTAAACTTAGATGGTGTAAATGAAGGTTTTAGTTTAGTATTTAATAAAGAAAGATTAAAACTTTATGAATATATACCTAAAGAGTTTAGTAAACATCCGTTACTTAGAAATACATATGATTTAGAAGATTATATGATATTTGAGTTTGATATACCAGATCAATATGTAGAAGATTTTTATCTATTTATAGATGGTAAATACTCTAAAATGAGTGATGATTATAAAGAAGAAATTTTAGCTTTACATATGAGTAATCCTAAAATCTATGAAAAGTTAGAAGTTATATTATATCCTAGTAAAAAAGATATTAAAAAACTAGCTGACTTTTTAGATGTAGAATTACCTAAAGATGCTGAAGTTTTTGATAAAATAGATCTTAAAAAAGAATTGTTTGATTTAGATAATTTTAAAAATGATGAAAGAAACTCCTAGTGAAAATTTAAAAATTGAAAGTTCTGATGGTAGAGTTCATGAATTTGAGCCAATTGGAGCTAACTCAATAAGACTATTTGGTGAACAAGTAGTAGTAGAGTATATTAGATATACTGATAACGATGAGAATATTAAAACCTTAAAATTAAAAGGTATTAAAGAGTTTAATATTGGTGATGATGCTGATAATAATAGTGTTATAGTATCTATAATAGAAGATAAACACTCTGGAAAACCTAATAGTTTTATTTTTAATCGTGAAAAAAAGTCTAACTGAAGAGAAGATTGGAATAAAGAAAATGGATATTAAAACTTATCAAGAAGAAGCTAGAAGAACAACAGCTCCGTTAGAATCTGAATTAATGAACTCTCTTCATTATATATCAGGTATAGTAACGGAAGCTGGTGAGCTTCTAGATGTATTGAAAAAAAACATAGCTTACGGGAAACCAATAGACTATGTAAATATGAAAGAGGAAGTTGGAGATCTTATGTGGTATATTATTAATCTATGTGATCTTTATAATTGGAACATAGAAGAAATAATGGAAACTAACATAAATAAGTTAAAAATAAGATATCCTGAGAAATTTAATAGTGAAAAAGCTATTAATAGAGATTTAAGTGCTGAAAGAGCAGAATTAGAAAAGTAACAATTAAAATTAAATAAAATGAGAACTACAGCTAAAAAAAGTACTACTATTAACAAACGTGTTAATACTACTAAAGCTAAACGTAATTTACCTACAGGTATTTATTCTAGAGGAAATGGTACTTATAGAGTAATGGTTTGGGCAAATAATAAATTAAACTATTTAGGAACTTTTACAAGTTTAAATAAAGCTAAACTCGCAAAGAGTGAATGGAAAGGTGCTCCTAAAAATGGTAGAAGAAAAACAAAAACAAGTAGAAAATAACTATAATCCTGAATTACAGGATTTTGTAAATGTGTCTAATAACTTATTAGAAGTTCTATCTTCTAATGATAAGTATGATTACAATCTTTTAAAAGATGCTATTCAAGAAACATATTTTGAATTTATTAAAAATAAGATAGCTGGTATTAAATATAAGGGTGAGTTTTATTTTAGAAACTATCTTAAAACTATAATAAAGAAAAAATATGTTAAGTTTATATTTAGAGTTGGTAAAAGAAACACTTCAGAAGATATTAATAAATCTCAAATAAATATTTTTAGTAAATATCATGATTTATTAGAATCTGAAGATGTTAATTTTGAAGAAACATTAAGTGATTATTTACATTTATTAGATGAAAATAATCCTGAAAAAGTTTTAATATTTAAAGAGTTTTCATCTTTTTTAGATGAAGATAAAAATAAAATATTAAAAAAGCTTTATGAAGGATATGATACCAATGAAATTAAAAACCTTTATAATATATCTTCTAACAAAGTAACTCGTTCAGCTATTAGTAGACAAAGGCTAAAATTTAAATCTCATTTTAATTTAGACGTTAAAACAGTTAAGACTAATACTTTGAGTTACAAAAGAAAAGATGTACAAGGATCATTAAATAAATGGTCTAAGTTATCTGATAAAGATGTTATATTTATTAAGAAATTAATTAAACTTGGTTTATCTAATACTTTAATCGTAGAAAAGATTAATCATAAAGTTAATAGAAGTACTATAAACAGAATTAGAACTAATAAACTTTGGACACATATAATAGTATAACTCTACTTATTCTAAAGATAAGAAGTTGTTAAACTAGTTTTGATAGGTATTATAGGGAGTTAATTCTCCCTATAATATTAAAAACCATAGAGTTATAAAATTATAAAATGTAAATTATGAAAAAATTATTAATATTATTATTCTTATTACCTTTGTTTAGTATTGCTCAACAACAAAATCATTATATTCCTAAAGAGAATATAATAGAAGATTATATTAAAGTTGGTAGTTGTGGTTCACCAGATGGTCCAGTATTACAAATAGCTAGCCCTCCTGCTAACTATAATCAATTATTAACCAATGGTTATTGTAATTATAGTTATCCTACTACAGCTACTTTTACAGCTTGTTTTACATTTGTATCACCTGGTACTAGTGTTAGCTTAAATGCTGGTTATTCTGCTAGTTGTGCAACAGTAACATTTAGTGGATTTACTTTATATAACAGTTCTTGTGCAGTAATAGGTACAGGATTGAATTTCAGTGGATTAACACCTGGAGCTAGCTATACATGGTGCTTAACTATGAGAGCTAATGGAGGTCCTAGTTGTAACGGATTTACTACATTCTGTCCTTATTTCATGAATACTACTCCTTTACCAGTTAATCTAATAGAATATACTGCTAAAGTAGAAGATAGTATTGTTAAATTAGAATGGTTAACATTATCTGAAATTAATGCTGATTACTATTATATTGAAAAAAGTACAGATTTAGTTAAAATTAGCTCATTAGAGCAACTTTCTGCTGCTGGTAATACTAATGTGCCAACTAAGTATAGAACGTTTGATTTAAAGCCTGAAAAAGGTATTAATTATTATACTTTAAAACAGGTTGATTTTGATGGTACAGTTTATGACTTAGGTACAAAAGCTGTGGTAATTAAACATGAAATACATGAAAAGATTAACATTTATAATAGTAAAGGTCAATATATTGGTAATAGTTTAACTTCTGATTTATCACCTGGTTTGTACATAATTGAAAAAATATTTTTAAATGGTAATGTGGAAACAACTAAAATAATAATTAGATAATGGCTGAAGAAAATATAAGAAAGATTGATCAATCTAAAATAGATAGATTGGAGGTTATTAATCATGCTTCAAATGATAAACCTATTGGTAGAATTTTAACTTTATATAAAGAATTAGGAGATTTTAATAGTATTGAGTTAGCAGTGCAAGATAACGGTAAAACTATTAAAATATTTTTAGATTAACAAATTAAATTAATTATTAACATGAAGAAGATTTAAGAAAAATTACAATAAAATGAAAAATTGAGAAAGCAAAAAAGGGAGCTTAACTGCTCCCTCTTTTTATTTTTTAATATCTCCATTTACATAATCATAAAAGTACTCTAATCTTCCCCAACCTACTATGAATCTTCTTGATTTCTTACCTAGTTTATGATCTTCTCCAGTTAAAGCTTTCCAAACTTCTTTAAACCAGTTCATACCATCTTCTAAAGTACCAGAAGTAGCCATAGGAGATTTTAAGATTTCCATTGCTGAGCCTAAACTTACAAAGAATGTTAATTCAGATACTAATCTATCAGATATTCTTGTAACATATCTCTCAAACCAAGTATCGTCATCATCACCATCATCAGACTTTAAAACAGTTACTAAACCAATTAATGCTGTAATAACAGCCATTTCTAATAAAACTCCTTTAAGATTAGATTTTTCCATTTCAGATAGTTCAGAGAATTTCTTTTTACCTCTTAATATACCAAAGCCTTCTCTTAATAAAGTTCTATATCTACCTTCCACCCAAGTTTCTAATACATAATCATATTTCTTAGCTCCCCATCTAGACTCAAACTGTCTAGGAATCCAGTTACGATGTTGCATTAACAATCTACCCATTATAGTTCTATTGATAGCTGCTTTATCATTAGGGTCTAAATTACCAGTTATATTTTTAATAACATGTAATACTTTCTGTCTAAATACTGCTATTTCTTCAGTAGTTGGTTCAGGTTTATTAGGATTATTCCAAACTAATTCTCCATCTTTAATAGTATAATCATTAAAAGATATACCATATTTACCTTCTAACATCATAGCCATCATTACAGAGTTCTGTAAAGCAAATTCAGATACTTTATATAAAGAATAAAAATGACTAGTATCAAATATCTTTTTAGATTTATAAGCAGTTAATTCTTTTGCATATTCTCTACCAAAGAAACCTGTAACTATATCAAATTTCTCCATTAGTAGTTTAGCTTTTTTATCATTTTCTGTAATACCACCATTACCTAAAGTAGCATATTTATAAGCTTTACCAAAGTTTTTAGTACTATAATATTTACCTGTTATAGCAGCAAAAGAAGCATTTGTTATATTACCTAAATGATCTACAACTGGAGCAAATAAGTTTAAACCTAAGTTCTTTAAAGATGTATAAGCTATTACTTTATCAAAAGCTTTATCTAAACCATATCTTTTACCACCTATTTCTATACCAGTTCCTTCTTCTTTAGCTCTCCCATAAAATACAGTATCTATATAATCTTTTAAGTGATTATAAGTATTAGTATTATCAGCTTTCATTTTCTTAGTACCATCAGGCATAACTGCCTCAATAGCTTGAGTTTCTTTAATTTTATCTAAAGTAATTAAAGCAGTATTTTCTACTTCTTTTAACTCTCTATATCTATAAGCACTATCAATAAATGTATAAAGTACTTGTCCTAAATCATAAGACTTTCTTTTATCCATAAACTCTCTTCTTTCTTCTCTATTATAGAATACCATTTCTTGAGCACCTAATACAGGAATATCATTAACTCTTTCACCAGTAATAGGATTTCTTAAACCATATTCTTTTTCATCCATTGTAAATTGTAAAGATTCAGAAGCTTCTTTTGGTAATTGTTTAATAGCTTCTAAAAAGCCTATATCCATAGCTTTCTCTACAAATTGTTTAGTAAAGTTTGGAATAAAGTTACTTCTAACATCTTTCATTGGTAAAAACTCAGATACATCATCCATAGTTTTAGTATAAAGATCATAAAACTCTTTAAGTCTAGAATCATTTTGTATTTCTAAATACTTAGGATCAGCCCAGATTTCCATCTTAGGTTTTCTAAACTTATTATTGTTTTTATTTCTTTCTTCCCATACTTTGATATTTTCATTGTATTTCTTTTCCCAAATATTATCAGCAATTAATAATAGTTCATCTTGTGTTCTATCTTTATATTTATCAGATTTATTAAGATTACCTAATATTTCTACTATATCATATTTCTTTCTACCTTTTAATACTTCCTCATAATTTTTTTTAGACGTTTTATACTTTTCATCATCTTTAATTGTATTCTTAGTAAACCATTCATCATTATTACTTCTAAGAGCTTTATTAAATTCTAACCAATAAGAATATTTAACAGGAGCTACTAAATTACCTGTTTTATTACCTTCATCATCTATTTGAAGCATTCTATCAAAATCAGAACTAGTTAGGTTATTTTTATCAATAACAGCTTTAATTTTATTTTTTAAAGTATAAGAATCTTGTCTGCTCTTTTCTAAAGCTTTAGTAACCATTTTATAAACAGAAGCTACTAAAGGATTTTCTGATTTACTAACACCTAACCAAAATCTAGACCACATAGAAGTTTCTACTTGTGGTTGTAAAGCATCTTCAGGAGATACTATACCATTTTGTCCTAATATTTGTTGTTTAGTTAAATTATCACTAATAATATTAGTAGCTATTTTAAGCATAACACCTTCTAATCTCTTAGCAGTACCAACTATACTATCTACTACAGCATGATCTTTTTTAGTTTTTAATTCTTCATCTGATAATATACTATTAAGATTAGTATATAACTTTAAACTATCTTTAATATCTTGCCAATTTAAACTAGGATCAAAGTTATCATCAGTTAATAAATCTTCTATAATAAGTAAATCTCTTTGTATAGCAGGTAATATACTAGCTAATGTTCTCTGTTTCTGTAAGTTAGAAATATATGTTTCTCTTGTAGAAATAAAATCTTTTATTTTTTCTTTCTCTTTCTCATCAGTTTGTTTAGTTAATTTTCTCTCTAATATTTCTATTTGAGTTCTAAAATTATCTATCATTTCATCAATCTTAACTATACCAGTTTTTTCTAAACCTGTAGGAATAGAATTGTTATACTCAAATGATTTTAAGAAATATTTTTTAGTATTAGTAGTTTTATCATCTTGTATAGTATAAGTATTAGATATAGGTATAATACGTTTTTTAGCTACTTTAGAAGGAAGTATACCTAGTTTAGGATCACCTTTTTCAAGTATCTTAACATATTCATTAATCTGAAGATTGTAACCTTTCATTTTATTTTTATGAATACCTGATTTACTACCAGGTTTAACATCATAAATATCTAAAGTACCATCTTTCCTAATAATAAGGATATCTATTGTACCAGCTCTTTTACTAGTAGTATTAGCAACCATTACTTCAGATAATACAATAGAACCATCTTTTTTAGCCTCAGCTATAATATCAGCAATAGTTTCTATACCAGAATCAGAACTTCTAGTATTAAGTTTAGATTTTAATATACTATATATAGGATTACTAGAATATTTAGATTCAATAGGTTTTAAATGCTTATTCTCATTAGGAAAAGCTTCTCTAATTAATTCTGATACTATTGCATGTTTTAATAACCCTATTTGCTTTTCTCTTTCATTTTTCTCTATATCTTCTTTAGTTTGAGTAGAACCAGCAAATCTTTTATTATAATCCTCTTCTACCATTTCAGTAGGTGATTTATAACCTTTTTCTCCTAATACTTCATATCTCTCTCCTTTAGCTCCAGTTTCATCTTTTATTATTTTAGATTGTAACTCTTGTAAAGAAGTTAATATAGATTTTTGAGATACTTCTCCAGCTTGATAAAAATCAGAATCTTCTAATGTTTGATTATTTTTTTTAGACGTTTTACCAGAGAGTATTTCAGAAGCTATATCTTTATAAGGATTAGATACTTTATTATCAGCTATTCTAATAGCATCAGATAACTTAGTTAATCCTACATTCTTTAATATTCTTTTTAATACATTTAATACATTATCAAACCATCTATTAGCTTTTTCTATATTAGCTTCAGTTTCTTCACCTTTAAACTGTTTAACTATATGATTAGCTATTAATTTACCAATAGCTTCTTCTTTTATCTTATCTATATTAGATGTACCATCTTCATTCTGATATGCTACAAATGAACTATATTCAGCTAAAGTAGCTTTATATATCTCATATTTAGTTATATCCTTCATCATCTTATTAAATAAAGGATTATCTTTACCTAATAATCTTACAGCAAAGTGAGCAGCTTCTTCAGATAAAGTATCTAATCTAGATTTACCTTTAACTACTTGTATTAAATTATCTAATAACTTAGCTCTAGCTATAACATTTAAAGGATTTCCTTGAGAATCTGTTATCTCATCTAATTCTTCTACTGTTACACCAATACTATCTAAATATTCCTTTATAATATTATCTAAGTTTTCGTTAGCATCTTCCATCATAGAAGATACTTGATAATTACCTGATTTTATTTTTTCAATATTAGCTTTTCTACCATTAGAATAAGTTAAATAATAATTACCATTAGATGCTTTAGCTATATCTAAATTTAATTTTTGAGCCTCTTGTCTTAGTTGGGCTACATGTACTAAACTACTTGGAGCAAAACCACTTTGATTAATATTCCATTTATTAAGAAAAAAATTAATATCTTTTTCAGATACTTGATAAAAATCAGTATTAATATTAAGCTCTTCTAAAGTAGGAAATCTATCATAATTATTATTCTTAGATTGCCATACAGAAAACTTAGCAGCTACTAAATATGAAGGTAATCCTAATCTATCAGCTGCTTGTTTTACTTCAGGATGATTTTTATTTATACAAATAATCATTGGTTATTCTTTAAACATTTTAACATTACTCTTTTATCTTCTTCAGTACCCATATTAAAGTAACTCTCAGTAATATCTTGAGCTTCTAACTTATCTTTAACTTCTTGTATTAAGTTTGCAAATATAATACTTTTATCTGAATTAATCAAAGAATTTATATAATTATCTAAATTATTAAACTTATCTTTTATACCATACATTTTCATTTTTTTATTGAAATCTTCAGTATTAAAGTCTTCAGTAAAAGTATAACCATCGTTATATGTTATTTTAGCTGTAGTAACATTATTGTTAACAGAAATAACATTTATTTTAATGTTATTAAAGTTATTCTTAGAATCTATTTTATAGTCTATAATTGGTGTACTAGTTTCTTTATTCGGATGATCTATAGAAAACTCTTGATTTTTAAGTATATAATTATCTAAATTATCTGTAACTTTAAGTTCTTGTCTAACTTCCATTAATAATTTAGGAAACTCTTTACCCCATTTACCTTTATCTTGTGTATGTGTAAGTTCTGACTTTCCTGTAGCTAATAATTTTTGTAAAGCTTTTGGATTTTGTTCAAAAGAAGCTTTTATTAACTGACCCATTAATTCCGTCTGTTGTGCATCAGTAGTTGTACCTAAAGGTCCTCTAAATTTAGAAACAGTCATTACACCATTTCTATTAAAAGGAATATAAGCTCTGTTATCGTAAGTAGCTTTATCAAACTTACCGCCTTTTAAAGATTGGTATGCTTGTTCCACAGAATTAAAAGAAACACCTTTAAAAGTAAAAGGTCTAACAGCAAAGTTACTCAACTCAGCATTTTCATTAGTATCTGCGTAAATATTAATTTTAGGTAAACTTGGGTCAAATAAATTATCTATTGGTGCTTCTTTAGCAGGAACAGATAATTCAACTGGATTTAATAAAGCACTTGTTAATTCATCTTCTATAACATTATCTTGCTCAACATTAGTTTCATTTATTTCAATAGTAGATATAGGAGTAGGTTTAACCATATTATATTCATTAACTCTTCCTAAAGAATCAGCAATAAAGTTTCTTTGCTCTAAAGTTAATCCAGTATTATTTTCATCTATAATACTTTTCTTTTTAGTCTTATACCATTCTTGTAAATTAGCTCCATTACCTAAAGGATTATCTATTACAAAAACAGGCATATCTTGAGAATCTTTACCCATATTTTCATAGATAAACTCTCTCTTAGCATCAGGATTCCACATTTTAATATACTTTTTATTAGAGTATACTTTATTATAATCAGATTTTTTTAAAGAAAACCCTAAAATTCTATCACCATCTTTATATACTCTATTAGTATTATATAAAGGTATCATTTCTTGTAACTCTTGATTAAATACCATATTATATAATTTAAACTTAGATAATACAGTTTTCCAATTATTTTTAGCAAATTGAACTACAAATCCTCTAGTAATACCTTCTTGATCTTTAATATAAGCTTCTTTAAATAAATTTAAAGCTCTTTGTAATACTGGTATCATTTTATCAGCAGGTAAGTATTTCATATAACTTAAATAACTTTCTGCTATACCAGATTGAAATAAAGCTAAATCTATTAATTTACCTCCTAAAGCAGGATTAGTATTAAATAACTCTTGTATAGAACCTGTTATCTGATCTGATGTATATTTATTAAACTTTTTATTAATAAACTGTACATTATCTATACTTGATTTATTTTTAATAAGAGGTATAACATATCTATTTATAAATAGATTATTATGTAAAGGATGATTAGGATCTCTCTTAATAGCTAATATTTGTTTACCAACAGAGTTATCACCTAAAAATAATTCTTTTAATAAATTTTGGTTAACTAATGTTTCATCTAATCCTACTAAGTATACATAATTTAAAAATGAATCAGTTATAGTATCTAATAATTTTTCATCTTGGATATCTCCTTCTATGTTCATAAATGATTTAATTTCATTTAAGAACTTTTTATATAAAGGAGAACCAGTTAATAATAATTGCCCCCATAAGTCTATTGAAAATTTAGCACCATTGTTTTTAAATCCTCTCATAAAAGTAGCATTATATACTTCTTTTAAATTAGGTATTAGTACTCTACCAATAGGAACAGTTGGATCTATACCAGCTTTTTCTTGTTTAGCAATATAATTATAAGCACTAGGAAGATCTTTACCTACACCAAATGTATCATCTTTAGTAGCATTAATAGCATCAGTATACAATTTAGAATCTTCCATTAATCTTAAATAGTCATCTAATAATTGTAACTGTAATTTAGCATTTTCTGCTTCAGATAGTTGTCTAAGTTCTCTTAAATTATTAAAGTTAAAAGTATTATTACCTAGTATATTATCTCTATCTTTTTTGTATTGAGTGTTTACAAACTTTATAACTTCAGGTTCTTTAGCATCATATAAACTATATTGATATAACTTAACAGAATCTTTGTTTAATTGTTTAATATACTTATCTCTTATTTTTTTAATTACTTCATTTTTACTTAAATTATTCTTACCAGTTAAACCTTTATTAATTCTAGATTCTTTCACAAAATCTCTAATAATAGGTTGATTTAAGAACTCTATAACAAACTTATAATCAGCTCCTATAGAAATCATATATAAAGCTAAATCAGTTGTCATAGGATTAATATTCATCTTAGAAATAAATGGATCTTTAGCATTATCCACAAATGCTGTTAAGAACTCAGAAATCATTTCAGATATCAATGTATTTCCTTTATTATCATAAACACCAGCTAATGATGGATATCCTTCTTGAGTTTTATTAAAATCAAAATTATAACTAAATCCTGGAACTACATATAGATTAGCAATTTGTGATAATATGTGGAAAGTATTGTGTAATGCTGATTGACCAACACCTGCTTTACCTTCCATATTTCTAACATGAGTATCTAATATTGTAGGAAACTCTATTAATTTAGATCCTTTTACTTTACTAGAACCATCATCATAAAACTCTTCATATAGTTGTTTAAGCTTAGTACTACCATTAGGAGTAATTAACTGTTTAAATATTATATCATTAGGACCACTATTTCTTAATACAGTATGATTAATTTGATTTAATCTATTTTGTAATATTTGCTCTTCTGATAAAGGTTTATTATCAAAGTTATGATTATTAATAAATATATTTAATTTATCCACGTCAAAATCAGAACCACCTTGTGCAACTATCTCAGAAGGTACTACAACAGATTGTCCAGATTCAGCAGGTAAAAATCCTACTATTTTAAAACTAACCATTGAGTTAAGTCCTTGTGTAGGAATACGATATCCTAATACATCTAATAATTCAGGATTAATTTTAGCTAAGTCTTCAACTGTTTTAACACCTTTATCAGCCCACATATTAGGAACTAATATTTCAGCTTGTAGAATCTCTTTACCATTTTTATCATTCTTTCTAACAAAAGCTAATCTTCTAGATCCTACTTCTTTATCAGTTTTCATACCAACAGTTTCAAATCCTGTTGATGCTACTTGAATTAATGTAGTACCTTTAGTTTTTTGTTTAATAATTCTATTATTAACTAAAGCTTGGAATAAGTTTTCTATTTTATTTCTAACTACAAGAGAATCTAAACTAGCCTTTAGTTTACTAGGATTGTCTTTATCATATAATTCATCAAGACCATCTATAATATTCTCAGGTAAATTTCTTTGTCTTACTTCAGCCTTAATTAACTTTAATAGTTTTTCAGTATTATTAAAAGTATAAATATCTTCTTCTTTAGTTACACCTAGCTCAGATAATAACTTTTCTTTAGATATTTCTGTAAGTCTATCTATAATATCAGAATACTCATTAAATAATTCAGTAGCTGTAACTTCTTTATTATTATAAAAGTCAATTAACTGATAGTTATTATCAACACCTAGACCAAATAAATTAGAGAATAATAGTTTTCTTAGCTGTGTACCGTATAATATATTAGTTTTAACTTCCTGATTAGTATCTAACTGTAATCTTAAATAATCTAATCTTATTTTATTAGTATATAATTCTCCTTTATTAGATATTTTAATATCACTATTAGGATCATTATTTACATATAAATCATTTAACATAACCTTTGAGGGTGTACCTACTTTATTACCTGATTCAAATACAGCTATACCTACTCCATTATTCATTAAAGATTTATTTAAGTTCTCTAATTTACTACCTTTAATCATTGTAGGTAATAAAGGAACTAATGATAACTTTAAATAGAATGGTACATAAGAATCTTTATAATTTAGATCTGGTCCATAGTGCATTGGTTTTATTGGACTAAATAAAGCAAACTCTTCTTTAGTAATAGTTTGGTTATTCATTAATTTCTTATAAGCAGCTTCATGCGAATCAGACCAATAATAACCACCTAATCTAATCATATAATCTCTAAATGCAGGTAATGTAATATATCCTTGAGCATCTGCTTCATTTAATTTAGCATAAGTTTCATCTACTATAGCAGGATCAATATATTTTTTATATTCATCTGTTAATAAAGATGTAATTATAACATCCTTATAAACAGCTACTTTCATAGTACCATCTGTAGGATATTCAGATACTTGCTCAGGAAGTACGTTAATAAAATGATCTCTATATATTAAATTATTAATATAAGAATCAATAGCAGGTATCTTACCAGTTGCTATTATACCAGGAGTTCTTTTATAGAAATCTTTAAAATAAGCTAAATCACCAAAAAATAATTTAGTTTGTTCTATTGCACTAATTAACTCATTAACTCCAAATATAGCAGCTATTTCATTAATTTTATAAGATTGTAAGTTTTTACTTAAATCTGAAGAAGTTACATTAAACTCTTGTAATTTAGGTAATAATCTATTATTAGTATAATCTGTTAGATAATCAAATAACTCTCCTCTAAATCTATCTAATAGTTCATCATATACTTTAGTACCTTCAATAATAGGTAACTTATAAGTTATTAAATCACTTTTTAGTTTATCAGATAACCAATCAAATAATAAAAACTCTTTACCATTTTTATCAAACTCTTCTACTCCTTCTAATGTATCATAACTATTGATTCTATTAAGTTCATCTAATACATATCCAAAGAATTGTCTTTGTAACTCAGGATTAACAGATACTCTATTATTATCTATTTGTATATCTTCTTTAGTAAATACTTTTAATCCTTTTAAACCATATTCTAATTTCTTATCAGCAGGTCTTAATAAAGTATGTATTTTATTATCTAATAAGTCTATTATCCTAGATATAATAATATCTTTTTCAGATAGCTTAGAATGATGTTTAGATTCTTCTTCAGCACTAATACCATCTCTAATAACTATTTGTAATTTACTATTATTTTTAATCTGTCCTAACCAAGTACTATGAACAATATTTTTATTGTTAGCAGTATCTAATTGAGGTAATACTTTATTATTTTTTAAATCATTAATTATTTGAGCTAAATAATTATATAAAGTAACAGCATAAACAGATTTACCTTCAGAATTAATAAAGTTTAATTCTATTTCATCAACAGAATTAAGAGCTTCCATATTAATTAACTGTTTAAATCTACCAGCAGATATATTATCACCATAGTTAAACCATTCAGTAATTTGTTTATCTTCATTTATACTTTTTAGTACTTCAGCTTTTAACTCAGCTACTATACCTTTAGCTTTCTTATAAGTTTCTTCATTACTTAATTTAATACCTAAAGAATCTAAAAATAATTTATCATTATCTTTAACACTATTATATAGTTTTAATTTTTCTTCTTTAGTTCCAATAGAATATTTAGAATTTTTAATTCCTGATAAAAACTCTTTTCTAATTTTACTTTCAAGCTTTTCTGTAATAGCATCTATAGAATAAATGTTACCATCTCTATCTACAATTGTTTTTACATAGTCATTTTTAGTTTTACTAAATGCTTGAACAAAATCATATAATAATCTAGCTTGATCTAAATCTTTAATAGTTAAATCTTCAGTAACTCCTAAATGATCTAATATTTGATACATCCAAGGATATTGATTAACATTGTTTTTAAGAACATTAATCATAGAAGGCATATCAGTAATACCATTTAAAGTTTCAGCTAATATAGCCCAAGTTTTATCAAAGTCTACTAATTTAACTTCTCCTTTAGCTATTGCAGTATAAAGGTTACCTTTATCATTAAACACACTAGCATCTTTATATTCAAATAAATTGCGTATTAATAATTTAATAGTATTAGGTAATCCATTCTTAGATGAAAATTCAACAGATGGTTTAAAATCTAAACCTGAGTTTCTATCATTTATTTTAATCTCATCATACTCTTCTACTTCATTAAATGTAGATAACCCAAACTCTGATAAATTATCATAATGTAATTTAGAAAACTCATTCCAGTTTTGTATAATTAAACTATATAATTTTGTATCTGCTACAGAATTAGCTTCTTTAATATAATCTAATAACATAGGGTAGTAGTAAACTTCTAACATCCCTTTATCAGATATTTTACTTAAATGCTTTTGTGAAAATCCTCTTTTAGTATAGATATTCATGAATATAATATTCATAGCATCTAAAGCAGTTTTAACTTGTTCTTGAGTTAAACTTACTTTTCTAGTAACATTATTATCATCAGTATAATTAAATATTCTAACTCTAAAGAAGTTATTATTAGTTGTATTTAATTTATTTAAATTACGAGTAATAGGTGTAGCATTAGCATACATACCTTTATTAATTTTATTAAATAAAGTATCAGCATCTAATGGTTTACCTAATATTAAATGTTTAAAGAAATCAAATATCTTTTGGAAGAAATTCTTTTTAGTTTTTTCTTCTTTATTAAATTTTAATTTACCATCTGATAATACATAATCTCTAAACTCTTCAGCTAATGCTTCTTCCACTTCTAAATCTGTAGCATTAGGTTTATTGTGTCTTTTTCTATAATCATTGTATAATGATAATCTTTGCTTATCATTTAAAAATAATTGTGATACTACGTGAAAAGCTTCATGGTAAACAGTACCTACTTCTGCTACTTCAGATACTTCAACTGTACCTAATTTCTCAGCAGATACATAAAATCTACCAAATGCTTCTTGTCCATATTTAGCAACTTCTATTAAATCAGATACTTTAAGAAACTTAATTTGAGGAAATCTTTCTCTAAACCAAGCTTCTTCTTTTTCCATATCTATCTTTTCATATGGATTATTATCTGTTTTAAGTCTAAAATTAAAAGGTAGAGCAATATCTCCAGATTCAGTTAAATTAATATCTAATGCAGATCCTGTGGTTGTTTCACTGTTAACTTCTGTTTTACTAATTACAGGTTGACTAGCAGATTGTATATTTAAAGCTTCTAAAGCAGCTTGTGAAGCATCATCTATTACTATACCAGTATTATCAACAGGTACTTCTTCTTGCATACCTTCTTTAATATCTATATCTATATTAGTAATATCAACAGCTTGATTTATATCACCAAATGCAGACATTACAGACTCATTGACTGTAGGATTATTAGTTGGTGAAACAGGCTCTGACTTATTACCTAATACATTAGATAAGCTAGTGCCAGTAAGAGTAACTTTTTGAGTAGAAGTAGTCTTAGCTATAGGTTGATCATATAGATTATTAGAATCATATGAAAAATATACACTTAAAAATCTTTTACCAGTATTATTAACGTTCCCTACAACATCTGTTGAAAATATAGGAGTTCTCTTTTGAGGAGCTATAGATTTACTACCAGGTGTAGCATGAGCAGTTAAATACTTAGCATAACTATCATATAAGTTATAGTTTTTAATTTCAAGCTTTTTATCTTTTATTTCCCAATTAGTTATCTCTAAATGTTTACTAGTATTATCTCTTTGTTGATCTAATAATTTTTTAGATACATTATTTAATTTATTTTCTAATAACCAATCTTTTAATAACTTTTGATTTTGTTCATCAGCTATCTTATCCATTGTAATAGTATTTTCACCAAATACTAAACTATTAGCTTCATAATCAAAGTATATAGCAGTCTTAGGATTCTGATTATTATTTCCCCAATAAATTAAAGATCCTATAATAGAATAAGATTTATCTTGAATATTTTCAGATTGTTTAGATGGTACTAAATAATATTTAAAACCATCTATCATAATATGATTTTGTCTAAAATTAGATAAATCACCATTAGATATATTAGATATATATTTTAATATATCTATAATTAAATCAGCATTTTTACTAGAAATATTATTAGGTACTAATTCAGCAACTGTACCTTCAGGTCCTAATATTACTTGCCCATTAGCATTAGGAATAAAGTAATATAAAGCTCCTGATTTTCTAACATTTTTAATACTACCATCAGGTAATACTATATGAGGAGTTTTATTATTCTCAGTGGTTTGTGCTACAAATAAAGACTTATGTAAATTATCATCTACACCAAAAGTTTCTTCTACATTATTTCTAGCTCTTTGTCCATTTCTAGTAACAATAGTATTTAATATACCATTAGATTTACCAGTAACTTTTAAATATACAGGTTTATCAGATGACTTAATTTTATTTCTAAAGTCCTCAAACTTTTGAATATCATCTACTCTACGTTTATTATATTCTTCTTCTGTTTCACCAGGTCTAGTTTCTGAAGCTAATACTCTATCATAATATGTAGGTTCATGTATAAATGCATATAGATGTACTCCATCTACTATAACAGGTTCAGTACCATTATATAAAAATACTTTGATAGTACCATCTTCTTGTGCTTCAGCTCTTAAAAAATAATTATTATCTACAGTATTATTCTTAGGATCTCTTAGATAATCAAACCATTTATCAGCATCATTTTCAGTATTAAATTCTAACTGACCTTCTTCATTAAATATATCTTCATACTCTCCAGTATATAATACATCTAATCCAGCAGTAGAATATAAATTAGGTTTAGCTTTTCTAGTTAACTTATGAGTAGTTTTAGCTACATCTAAAGAATTATCTTTTGTATCATTAGACTCTTGTTCATTAAAAGATATTTCTCCAGGTCTAGATACACTATTAGTAGATTGTTTAAATAAGCTAGAATAACGTTTTTTATGCTTATCTAATACTTTTTTATATTTAGCTAAAGGTTTTAACTCAGCTTTATATTGTTCTAATAATCTTTCTTTTTCTTTTATTAAATTTTCTAATATAGCTGCTTCATTTTCTCTTAAAGTAATTTCTTCATTAAGAGCAATATTTTCTTTAGAATTAACAGGTAAGTTATCTAACTCTTTTATAGAATTAACTTTATCTAATAACTTTTTAAAATATTCATATTTACCTCTTAACGCAGCTTTAAGTTTATTAATTATTTGTTTTAAAATAGATAATGATTCTTTAGCTGTAGATATAGCCTTTTCTGTATCTTCAATTAATTTTTCTAATTGAACAGCTCTACCATCTAAATCAACTAAATTAAGAGAAGCTAACTCAGGTCTTTTAGATTCTAAATCGTTTTTCTCAGATTCTAATTTACTTATTTCAGATTGAATAGAATAATAAATATTATTTAATTTTTCAATCTTTTCTAAGATAAATTTATTTTTTATTTTTTTCTTATCTTTAGTAATATTAGATATTTCTTCTAATATTTTATTAGCTTCATTTTCTTTAGCTGTTATTTTTCTATTAATAGAATCTATTCTTCGATCTAATTGAGATAGAAGTTCATTAATTGTAGCTAATCTACTAGCAGCATCAATAAAGTCTTCATTAGCTTTATTTCTTAAACTTAAAGCAGCTTCATCTAACTTACGAGGCTTATATTTATTTTTGTTTTTGAATAACTCATTAATAGCATATCTAGTAACACCACCAGTAGGTTTGTGTACTTCTAAGAACTTATTACCAGAAGCATCTTGTATTACAGTACCTTCTAATATTTGTCCATCTATATCTACTTCTACAATGTCACCAGTATTATATTCAGCTTCAAATTCTTTTAATTCTGTTTCATCCTTAGCAGCTTTAGTTTCTTTTTCATTAACTATTTTAGTAGCTTCTTCTTCTTTCTTTTTAGCTTCTTTAGCTTTCTTCTCAATAGTTTGAGGATTAGTTAATTCATCAAATCTTTTATAAGACTTTCTTAATTCTTTTATAAAAGCTTTTCTTTCTTTCTCTAAAGCTTCTAAATCTTTTTTAGAAGGTGATCCTTGTAGTTCATCAGAAAGTTCTTCAGCAGCTTCAGAAAGAGCTTCAGCAAATAAGTTTTTATCTTTTTCTAATTCTGCTTGTTTAATAGATACTTTATTGTTTAAAGCTTCTAAACCTTCTTTTAAACTTTTTTGTACTAAGGCTTCATTAAATATTTGATTTCTAACAGCAGGAGTAATTCCTCCAAATCTATCTGTTAGTTGATTATATAATTGTTCTAACTCTAAAGCTTTTTGTCTATATTCTCTAGATATAGTTTTACCATCTATAACATTACCTTTAGAATCTTTCATTTCAGGTAATACTATACCTTGTTGAGCTAATTGCTCATTAGTTAAGTCTTTAAGAGAATCTATCTCATTTAATAATCTTTCTCCTAAACCAGCTTCAAAATGAGTAAAAGCCCATCTATTAAATTGCTGATCTTTAAAGTAATTAAATAGTTCTTCACTACCAGCCTTAGCAGCTAGTTCTTGAGCTTCTTGTAATTTACCAGATTGTGCGTATTCTTGTATAGTTTTAATTATAGCATTCTTATCAACTTTTAATTCTCCAGTTTTTTCATCTTTAGTAATAAATTTACCAAAAGTATCATTCTTAAACTGATTAGCGTCTATAAGCTTTTTAAGATCTTCTAATTGTTTTCTTTCAGCTTTACCTCCTTCACCTATAGCTTTAGCAGAAGCTCCAAATAATCCACCTAAGATCATACCTGCTCCCATTGCATCCCAACCTTCTTTAGTTGTAAATGCGTTCATATATTCTTTAAATACTCCAGATATAGTTCCTAAATCTTCATAATCTGGTTCTAAATATTTCTTTTTATTATATTCTTGGAAAGCGTGTTGTAAACCTTCTTCAACTATACCTTCACTAAATGCTTGAGTAGCAAACTCTTTACCTATTTGTTTAGTAACAGCTTTCTTAGGTAAAGCAATAGTACCATCTTCTAATACATCTAATAAAGCTTTTCTACTATTATTATATCTTCTAAACCAAGAAGCAGCTTGCATCTTTTCTAAAGGTAATAGTAACATATTTAAACCAACTGTAGACATAGCAGCTTCAGCAGCTTTTTTCTTAGCTGTAGAATCATCATATCCTTGATTTAATAAATCAGAATATACTTCATCATATGTTTGTTTACCTTCAGCAATAGACTCTATAGATCTTGCAACACTACCAACAGTCCATTCAGATAGTTCTTTTGTAACTTTATTTAAAGGAGTTTTTTGTAAGCTATTTGCATTTAATACTTTAATAGCAGCTTTATCTCCCATACTAGCAGCTTGTTCTAAAGCACCTAATTCTCCTATACTTAATCTAGTAGCATCAGATAATCTTTTACCATATAAAGATTTAGTAGCAGGTCCTATTAATTTACTAGCCCCATAACCAGTTAAATAAGCAGAAGCTATAAAAGCAGCACCATCAACTAAATCATCTGTCCAATAATCTAAGTCTGTTAAAGCTCTATGTAAGAAGTTTTTATTTTGATCAGCTTTAGTATTATAAATAGGAAGAGCTTCTTTTATACTTTCTTCAATATCCATAATAGCTCTAGATACAGGATTTTCAAATAAAGCAGAAGCATCTTGTTGAATAAGAGCAGAAGGAATACCTATTAGTATATCAGATATACTTGTAGCAGCTTTAGTAACTGTAGTACCAGCTAATCTACCTATACCATGAGCTACTGATTCACCTATACCAAATCTTTCAGCTCTAATTTCTTCTAATTCATCTTTAGAGAAATATGGAGATCTAAAGTCCATATCTCTAACATCTTCATTAGTAGCCCAAGATTTACCGTAACCAGCAGTTTCTGTAAAAATATTTGATCTGCTACCAGATTTGTAGTTTCCTCTTAATATATCATCAACTGTTAAAACAGGTGCTTGTCCTTGTAAATTAGTATTAGTAGAAGTAGATTTTTTATTTTTATCATCTCCTCCTGTATTACCAGTTAAAATATCATCTATTATAGCGCTCATTATTATTTAATTTAATTTGCAAATATACTAAATATATTTAATATTCACAAATATAGAATATAATATTATTTATTATCCAAACAATTCATTATAGAAGTTAATATCTTCTTTTTTAAATATAGCTTTAGAAAAATTATCTAATCCTACAGTATTTATTATTTCTTGTAACTTACTATCAGAATTAAATTTATCAGAACCAATTTCTTTTATTAAATGTTTTAAATATGATTCTGTATTATTTTCAAAAGCTGGTGCATATTTACTTATAAATTGTTTCAAAGTAAGATTTCTAGAAGCATCTAACGCTACTTGTTTCTTTAAAGCTGTAAATCCTTCTTGAGGATTATTAAACTTAGCCCAGTATCCTATAACTTTACCAGACTTATCATATCTAGGTTCACCTTTAGTAGCTCCAGGTTGATTAGCAAATACTAAGTTTCCAGGATTATTATGATATTTTGCTATAGACTGTCCTGACTCTTTCCTGGTTTGAGTAGGACTTTCTACTTTCCCATTTTAAGATCTTCTTGGTTTTTTAAAAATGTTCTTAAAGCTTTTATTCTAGCTGCAAATTCACCAACATTATTAAATTCATATACGTTATTGGTAACTTCACCTGTAATAGGTTCTACTATTTGCATAGTAGCTTTAACTTTACCATCATCAGATCTATTAATAATCATTGGTACACCAGGTATTAATTCTCTACCATCTTTACCATCAGTAACTATTTTATCTCTACCTTTACCACCATCAGAAAAAGAATTAAATCTATCGTTTAATACTTCAGTTAATTCTCCTACTCCTTTTTCTCCCCAAGTAGCATCTAATATTTCTTGATCTAGTCGAGGATATTTAACCATTAATCTAAGATTTTTATCTAAGTCTTTATGTTTAATAAAGTTACCTTTATCATCAATAGGAGATACTTGTATATAATAACCATCTCTAGTGTTAATAACACCATCAATTTTCATTGCTGATATTTTATCATTAGACCCTAATCTTTCATATTCTCCATTAACTAAAGATACATCTTCACCAGTTTCTGGATCAATATATCTATAATTAAATACTTGATTATTGATTACATCACTAGCTTTAAATGTACCATCTTGAGATTTAGTAATATTACCTCCAAATACTCCTTTAGTAACATTCATCCATTTATTTAATTCTGGACGTTTAGCTTGTGTTTCATCATCATCTATTAATACTAAATTACCTTTTTCTCTTTTATCTGTAAATAATTCTTTATATGCTTCTTCATTATTAGCTTCTAAGAAGTCTACAACTTTACCAGAACCATTATTTTTAGCTGAAACATTATTAAAACCTTTACTTATATTATCTCTAATAATTTTTTGTTTATATTCTTTAGGTAAACTATTGAAAAATTCTATTGGTGAGTTATGACCAGAGTCTTTAAGTATTGTTAAGTAAGGTTCTTTATCATACTTATTTAACTCTACCAAAATAGCTTGTTTGTAAGGATCTTTACTATTACGCAAATCATCCATATTATTTATTGGTTGTAAATCATTAACATAAGCTTCTATATATTCAGATTTAATAGCTTTAGGAAACTGTTTAACTAATTCTTTATCTATCTTAGATAGATTAGAGTAATTCTTTAATATTTTTTGACCAGATTTTTCTAATAATCTAGAATGGAAATTTTCATATCTTTTAGCTTTTTCAGAAGCTATTTCATGATTCATTAAATATCTAGCAGCATCATCTCTACCAACAGGTAATCCTCCTTCAGTCATACCTTGAGCTAATTGATTAATAACTTCTTCTCTATTAACTATATTACCAAATTTATCATATTTTATATTAATGTTTCCTTTAACTATTCTGAAAGTATCAAATTCTTCTTTAGAATTAAATCCTAAAGCTTCTGGTGTAAATAAAGCTTGTCTAGATTTTTCAGTTTTGTCCATAAGATCTAGATAATTTCCAAAATCATAATCTTTCAATTGATATTCTACTTGACCTAAATCAATACCAAATTCTCTAAGATCATCTTGATTTTGACCACTACCTCCTCCACCACCAGTTCTACTTTGTCCTACAGGTTTCATACCTTGTGTAGTATTCTCTTCATCAAAAGCAAATATTTTCCAAGAATCTATTATTTCTTTCATAATATCTTCTTCAGTCTTTTTTAAATTACCTTTATTAGATCTAAAGTAATAATCTGCTGTTTCATCAGTATCTTTATTAGCTATCATATATCTAGCATGAGCTCTTGCAGCATCTACTACTCTTTGCATATTAGTATTCAAATATTTTCTTTGACCAGTTGTAGTTCTTATAAAACCTTTACCATTTTCATCATAAGATATATCTGTACCTTCTCTATAAAGATCTGCTATATCTGGTTTTAAATGTCTACCTTTTTCTAACCAATCTTTTTCAACATCTGCATAAGCAGTATATTTATACCAATTAGGATCAAAGTTACCTTGTTGTTGTTGCCATTGTCCTAACTCACTATCATATCCATGATAAATAGCTTTAGGATCTTTCATTCTAATTTGATCAACTAATTTTCTATATTCTTCATCAGCTTTAAGTGTTTGATATTCAGAGGCTAATTGATTAGCAACACCCGCTACTTTACCTCTAAATCCTAAAACATTACCTGATTTCATTAATTCAGCACTTAGTTCATCTAATTTTTGATTTTTAAGTTCTCTAAAAGCTTTAGCTCTATCTTGAGTACTATATCCGCCAGCTACATCTAAAGCAGCCCTTTTTTCTTCTAATAAGTTCAAAGAATCATCTAATTGCTTTTGTCTAAAAGCACCAGCTTGCATTAATTCATTAAAAGGTAATGGTACATACTGAGAAACAAATTGTCCTGGTGCATATACATCAAATTGACTAACAGCCATAATTTATATTTTTATTAACCTTGGTTTCTTGATTTTAATCTATAATAATCATCATATGTAAAATATGGGAACATATCTTTAAGTGTTTGAAACTTAACTTGATCCATTTGATCCATTTTTACATCTCTAGATTGTCCTTGATAAATACCTGATGTATTTTGTAAAGCAGCTGCTCTAATATTTCTAGCATTAGCATCAGTCATAACTCTACCAGTATCATACATATTTTGATATCTAGCTGCTTCAGAACCTAATCCCATTAAAGATTGTGCTTCTTCAGCTCTCATTTGGTTATTAGCCATTTGTTCTTGCATTCTAGCATTAGCTAAAGCTCTTTGTGTATTAGCTCCTATTTGAGCACTATTAGATAGATATCCTCCAACGTTACCAGCAAGTCTAGCATTTTGTCTAGCTATTCTAGATTGAACATTAATATCTTCTATAATAGGACGCATATCTATTTGTCTATTACGCATTAAAGATTTAACATTACCATATTCAGGATTAGTAGTTAAAGGCACATAATCTTTTTTACCAAAAGTTTGTCCAAATTGATACATATTACCTAAATGAGGAATTATCTTATTAGCATAATCCATATAGTTAGGTGAACCAGTAGAAGGAGTAGTAGCTTTTAAATCAGCAGCTCCTCTTGCTTCAGCAGCAGCTTTATCTGCTAAATACTCTTGCATAGGATCACCATAAGTTCTCTGTGAAGGATAAGAAACATTAGTATTCATAACAGTACCTAAAGGACCTTGTTGAGAATTATTTATTTCAAATCCTCTTCTAGGCATAGAAGTCATAGGATTTAAAAAAGTATCATAATCAAATGTTTCTGGTCCATTAAACATACCTCCATAAATATTATTACTGTTAGTTCCAGTATTATCAAATTCATATAGAGGTTCTATTCTAGGACTTCCTACTCCTCCACCATCTACTCCTCCACCACGTCGATATTTCTTAGGATTAACATCAGTTTTTAAAGTACCTTTTAATTCTTCATCAGGTATTCTTACAGATTTTTTATAAGTAGAATCAAATGTTTCTCTACCATATTGATCTTTATAAACTGGTACAGATTGTCCTGTAGCAGGATTAACTCTATACTGAGGAGCACCATTTAATATTGCTGGTTTATTAGCCACATCTATTTGTCTATAAACAGGACCTTTAGGGATATTAGGAGTATTTGCTGTAGTATTAACTATAGGATTAGTTTTCATTTTATTAGTAACAGAAGCTTTAGCAAAAGGTTTTTCATATATTACTTCTTGTACTGGTTTTTTATAAATAGGAAATTGAGCAGTACCTGCTGCGCTAGGTATGTTAGTTACACCTAAAGGTTTAATAGGTTCTCTATCATATATTCCAGGATGAGCACTTAAAGGATCTATTTTTTGTCCTAATGGTCCTACAGGATTTCTACTATACTGATCTACAGTATAATTAAATAAATTTAAACTGTCTTGATAAGATTTTAATCTAGGATCATTTGGATCTGTTACTTTAATTGGACCACCATTAGCATATTTAACTTTCATTGTTAAAGTATTAATATAGTCTTCAGTAGACATATTTGAGCTACTAGCAAGATCATCAAATGTTGATTTATACTTTTTATTTATTTTAATTTTACCTCCATTACCAAACATATCAAATTCTTGAGTAGCTGCTCCTTGAGATAATAAATCTATTGCTTGTTGTTCAGCTTGTTCTCTTTTAGCTTGTTGATTAGTTACATTAGCTTCTATAGATTGTCTAGTAAGCTTATCTCCTTTAAGATACTTTTCTCTTAAATTAGCTGGAATAATTATATTACCTTCTTGAGCTTTAATATTACCACCAGGATCTATCATACTAGGATCTTCTGGATGTTTTGGTTTATTTTTAAAGTCTTTAATGATTTTACCATTACTAACTTCTAATTCATTTCTTTCAACATTAATAGTTGTTTTTGGAACAATTCCTCCTTTTTTCATTACAAAATTAGTTTGAACTTGATTAACTGCTTCTTTACCAGCTTGTTGTCCAGCCATAGTAACAGGAGCAGGTACACCAGCAGCTTGAGTAGCAATAGGCGCAGCCATTCTCATCATAGAAGCATACATATCAGCACCAGTATCAAATGTTTTACCAGCTTCTGTTTTATATTCGTAACCAAATAAATCAGAAGTATTTTTACCTGTTACTGCTTGCAAGGTAATCCCTAAAGGATTTACTCCCATAGCAGTATCTAAAGCCCCCATACCTAAATCTTTTAATTTATCAGAATTAGTAGGCTTATCTTTATCTTGTGTGTATATACTACCTCCACTTTGATATCTTTTAGCTAACTTAGCTTTTATGTAGGTGTTCTTTTTCATATATTAAAATTTTGCAAATATAAGTAAATCAAAGTTATAATCCAAAAAAATACTATAATATTTTTTATTATCTAGAAGATATTCTAAATATAGTAGTTAGTAAATGGAATATTAATTTTTTATTATTGTTATTATTATAAGTAAATCTAGCTTTAATATACTTATCTCTTAATCTATCTAAAGTACTAGATCTAGGTATAAATAATTGCCAAGTTCTTTCTTTACGTTTAATAGTATTATTAGGAGTTAATGTTATTAAGTTAGACTGCTGATAATCAGTATTACATATAACAGTATTAAATGTTTCTTCTAATTGATTATTATTAGTATCTAATACTTCAGTAAGTAATTCAAAATTATCAAAAGTCTTAGTATAAATAGGTTTATCATTAGCAATAATATCTACAGTAGAATCATATATAGTACCATAATATTCACAATAATTGTCTTTACCATGTATGTATAATTCATTAGGTATTGTAGGATTAGGTGTTATAATACGTTTACCATCATTTATATAAATAGTTGGTTTAAATGATAGGAAACTAATAAAAGCATCTAAAGACTCATCATAACTAATAGTGAACTTATTATTCACTTGTATTTTATTATTTAAATTTACTATTTCTGTTTCAACAGAAGGATATTCATTATATTGTTTACCATCTAAATCTTTAAATGTATATAGTACTTCATTTCTAATTCTATTATAAGTACCTGTAATACCACTAAAATCTTGATGTATTGGGTTATCTTCAAGTCTTATATTACCTTTTAATATATCTTGAAAGAATGAATGTAGACCTTTTATATCAGATACTGATTGATTTTGTCCATTAAATCTATAAAACTTACGTTTTAATATATCTAACCAATACACAGAGTCATCAGTTTGTACTAAACTAAATTGATGTTTAGTACCAGTATCATTAGATATATATTTATGTGTTTGTATTGTACTACCAGTACCTAATATTAAATCTGTTGTTCCTTGTATTAAAGCTGTAGGATTAATTAATATTTGTGAGAAAGCTCTATCTTGAAATACTAAAGCATTATCTCTAACTACTACTGCACCATTAATTGGACCATATACAGACTCTAAATCATAAAATCTATTAGTTTTCCATATAGTCCAACTATCTGTTAATTCTCCATTTATTTTCTCATTAGAAGCATAGATTCTACAATCATATTCTTGTTGATTAATAAACTCTAATGGTTTAGGTAAATATTTAACTATATCATTATCTACAGAATATACTAACTGATATACAAAATCATCACCAAAGAAATGTGAATAAGAGTTGTTTGTTTCTTCAACAGAATTATAACCAACTCTGTTCATACTCATTCCTGTTCCTACTCCTCCTTGTATAGCTCCATTATACCATCTAACATCAAAATTATAAGAAGATTCACAAGGAAAATACCATATTGCTCCTGCTCTAGATATTACAGAGTCTGTAATATTTATACCATTTCCCCAACCTTTAAATAAAGCAAAATGATCAAAAACAGATACAAAAGTATCTCCTCCAAAACAAGTAACAGAAGTACTATTACCTAAATTAGCAGAACTAATAGGTATTAATCTGCTACAAGCTATATATTCATTTTGAGCTCTATTTTCATATCCTTTACCACCATATTGATTAGGATTAGGTCTATAGTAATGAACATAATAGTGTGCAGGAGAACCTGGAACATGTGGAAGAGTTTCACCATTATCTAGTACTAAAAATAAACAAGTATTACCTGCAAATCTAACTTGATTTGGAGTATGTGCTAAACTACCATCTGTTGGTACATGTGTATTATAACATTGTGAACCATTAGATAATGTTACACTTTGTGTTAATACATCTGTGCTTGGAAAATGAGCTTGACTTATTTTACAATCCTGAATTTCAGAAAAAATACTATTAGAATAAAATTTAGGAGAACCTCCATTAGAATAAAACTTATAAAAGAATACAGAATTTTCAGCTGGATAAGTACCTATAGAAGGCTCATATACAGTAGTATGATCTCTAGTTATATAACCTCCTAAGTATATTTTATCTCCTGTTTGAAATTTAAAAGTTTTATTAATAACTATTTCTGGAGATACTAATACAAAATGATCATCTGATATAACATTTGCTCTTAAAGGTTGGTGACTATCTTCATTAGCATCTAATAAATCAGGAGTCCCGTTTAATAAATCAGATCTATGTAAAGTACTATTACTAGTTTCTCTAAACATATGATTCATTAAACCATTAAATAATATAGTTTTATCTGAATCAGTTCTTTTAACTCTAACTATAGAATATCCACTTATTTTATCTTCTATTAATGAAGTATTAACTTGAAAATTTACACCCAAATTATATATAGTAGAATAATCAAAAGGGCTACTACTTGTTACAGCACATATTCTTTCATCAATAGGCATTTTAATATCACATATCCATTTAACAAAGTAAGGTTTACCTTCTTTATTAAAAAATTGAATACCAAATCTATAAGTTTCTCCTCTTTGAAAACCTTTTAATAATCCACTAGTATAAGCACCATTAGCTTCAAAAGAGTTTTTATTTACATATTGTCTATTAGAAGAGTCTAAAGTATATGTATTATTAGTTCTTCCTTTATTTCTATATCCAGGAGCTACTATAGATTGTCTGGAATAATCTCTAAAAGGATTAACAATAATTTCATCATTAGTAGGATAATTAACAAAATTAAAAGATATATTAGGTCCTATACCACCTACATTTCCAGAATTATCATAAATATAATCATCATCATTAGGAATTATACAGTCAGCTTTAGGATCTATTTGATTATTAGTAGGCACAGTATTAGTTATAGTAAATTCATTAGCTCCAGATATATTATTAATATCCATTACATAATTACCATTATCTAACTTATATCTAAAAGCTCTGGCATCATATTCAGGTAAATCATCCATATCACTTCTAACATTAAGAGCAAATAGGATATTGTCTTTAGTTATAAGTTCTTTACAATGGGTAAAGCTATATTTTAAGTCTAATAGTTCATCTAAACTAATAGTACCTAGATTTTCACTACCAGAATCAGTAAAAGTATAAGGACCTAAAGAAGGAGTATTTTCATCTTTAATTTTAGTAATTGTAGGATTACTTGTGATAGTATCTCTATATATTCTATATACTTCTATTCTATTATAATCAGCATCTGGATAATTAATTATACCTCTAATAGACTTGGTGGTAGTTACACCAACACTACCTCTTATATCTGTTACCCAATTATCTAATTTATCATTACCTTCTAATATATAAATAGGATAACTTAAATCTGAAAATACTGTTTCTTGACCTCCAGTAGTTCTTAAAAAATAAGCATATTGTACTATACCTGTTTTGTGAGAACCTCCTGATTGTAAAATATCTGTTAGTATAGGAGTATCTAAGTTAACAGCAGATGATACACTTAAATTATCTATATCTACTAAAAATCCATTAGGATCAGCAGTATTAAACTTTCTTAATTTATTGTGAAAATCTGTAAAATAAATATTTTGAGTTTCTGGTATTTCATATCTTCCTATAACTCTTCTCATAGGATGATATTTAGTAAAACCACAAACATTGTTATATAATAATTCTAAATTAGTTACAGCATCAGATTTATCATTATACTCTAATTTCCATATTTGACCTATACCATTAAAATCATTAGTATCATGATTAGTAGTTAATAATATTATAGTATCTCTAATAGTAGTCCAACCTATTACTTCTAAATCTGTTTGAACAGGTATTTTAACTGTAAATTGAAAATCTGCTGTGGCTGAATAAGTAATATTTACAAATTGATTAACTGCTGTAAATACTAATCCTGTATTTTGATTATTAACCCAAACTTTAATTCCTAAATTTTGTAAAACAGTATCAGTATCAAATTCATCAGCTAGCTTTTTTAAAAATCCTTTTAATGTTAAACCATTTCTTAATACAGATTTATAAACACCATTAATAGTAAAACCACTTGCTCCAGTTATAGGAAAGTTACCACCATTATATACAGCTTCTATAACAGAACTAGTATTAGGTATAGTTAAAGATAGTTCATTACCTTTATAATTAACTAAAGCTCCTTGATTTCTTCCTACACCAAAATTTAAAGCATCTTTATAAGTATTTTTATTTTGAATTAAATTAGAAGCATCTTTATTCATGCCTCCAACAAATGTATTAATACTTTCCATTTTATATAATTATATTAATGTTGTCTTCTTCTTTCTTGTGAACCAGTACTTCTAAAGAAATCATTATGTTGATTAACTTTAGGTACTAATCTCATAATTTGATTTTTAATCATTTCCATTTTATCTGGATTAGGCATTGTAGCTCTATTTTGAGCAGCTCCTACATACCACATCCACTCTCTTTCAGCATGTTCAAACTTAGCTCTTTTAGTATCATCAGCTATCCACATTCTATAAAAGATTTTCATCATTAAATAAGACTTAACAGCATTCTTATATTTAATATCTTCAGGGATTAAAGGATATCCATCATTATCTACAGGAAAAGCCCAATATGATATACATATATCACCTTCTTTTGTAGATAGTGTAATATATTCATTATTAATATCATAAGTAATACCAGAACCACAGTTACCACTAACACAGTTAGTACATACATTAGAGAAAGAATTACCAAAGTTATCAATATAAATATCTTCAGCTGTTTTTTGAAGTTCTGATACATTACAACAATCTCCGTCTAATAAATGATGAAAAGTATAACCAGCATATCTAGCAGCATGACCATTAACTGCTATTTGTCTTAGTTGATGAAAATCACAAGGTAATTTAGCTCTATAATTAGTTGCTTTTAAATTAGGATTATCCGCAGAACCAGTTACTTTTGCAATATATTGTTCAGGCATTCCTATAAGATCTAAAGCTTCATAAGCCCAATATATTAAATCTTCCCAAGGAAGCTCATCTTTAAATCCAGTATCTCTATAAACTGAATCTATAATTTCTTTTATTGAAGTGTATTTACCGTTTAACATTATTCAAAGTAGTCTATTTCTGGTTTATATTTTAGTAATTTAGCAAGAGTTCTTTTAGCATTTCTGCAAGGAGTAAAAGAGTAATAAGTTATATTATTGATTCTAGCTCCTTTTTTATTCCAATAAAATCTGTATCTATATCCATTTCTATGTTCATTCATATGGACTACTTTTTTACCAACTTCAAAAGTAGTTTTCCAATCTATAGACATTCTATTATTAGAGTAATTAATTTTATTTTTTTTTATTCTTAAACTACCTAAACTAAAAGGTAATTTAACTGTTTCAGATTCTAATAATAACTTATCTATAAGTACTTTATTAGCTAATTTAATAATTTTATTATATGTTTTCTTATCTACTTGTAATTCTTTTAAAACAGTTTCTTTATATATTTTATAAGAATCTTTAATAGTAAAGTCAGTTTTTATTTTATTTTCAGTTCTAGGTCTTCTTATTATATTATCACTCATATCTATCTACACTTCTAATACAGAAAATTATTGTTGTTCAGTTGTTGGTTGCACTGTATGTTTAGCATCTCCAGCAGCATCTGTAGGAGCAGCTAAAGCTATTCTAAAGTTATTTTTAATTATCATTTCTTTCATTATTTCTATCATAGCAGAAGAAATAGGATAAGGATTATCATAACTAAAACATTGTTTATTATCACAATCTAAAAATGATTCAGTACTTTGAGGATCTTCAAATACTCCATGAATACTTATTTTCTCAACTAAATCATCATTCATTATATATAAGTAATCTTCTAAAAAGAAAACTCTTTTAACGTTTTTAGTAAACTTATTAGTACCTACCCAAGGTACTCTAGAAAAAGGTATTATACTATAAGGTTTAGATGTTATATCTACAGGTTTTACAATAGTACTATTATCATCTATTAATCTAGGTATCTTAACTTTACTTTTAACAATAGTACAATCAACATCTATATTACAGCAAGCAGAGGCATCAACTGCCTCTACTTCTGTACATAAAGTTTGATAAAAACTTTGAGATAAATCTTTTTTCTTATCTAATTGTTGTTTTATTAATTGAGCTCTTGTATTTTTAATCCAAAAAGCAACTTGTTCATCAGAAATTATTTCATCATCAGATTGTAGACCACCTCTAACAATGTTCTTTAAATCATATATTAATTGATTAAGTGTAGTACTCATTATATATTAGTTTGAAAATTTGCTTTTAATCCTTTATTATAATCATATATAAATAGTTCAGCTGTTTTAGGAACTCCTATATATCCTTGATCATAATGCCATTTATCAGAAGTACCAACACTTCTAAGGTATCTTACAGAAGCTCCAGGAAAATCTTTCATACGCATAAATTTATATTCAAATCTATGATGTTTATCTCCCATAAACCATTCTCTGTAACTTGTACTAGCCCAGTCTTGTTTTCTTTCTTCTGCCATAATTAAAGGTAAGAAACTAATGTTAGATACTTCTTTATCTCCGTGAGCAAAACCAAATAAGTTTTGTCCATATTTAACATATTTTCTTTGATGTCTAGAAGCATCTACACTAACATTAGGATTATTATCATATATAAAAGATAAACATTGTCCTAAATAAAATACTTTATCTTCATCATGATTACCTTTAATTACAGGTACATATACTTTTGCATATTTACTTGCTTTATCTATACAACGTCTAAGAACATTAACACCTACAATAAAAGAGTCTTCAGACTTAACTAATATATCTTGAGGAGTTCCTCTTTTTGTTGTGTTAGATGAACCATTAGTATTATAAAAATCATTACCTACAGGAAATACAATCATCTCAGGTAAGTAAGGTATAGCAGCATTTAATAGTTCATCAAAAGATTTTTCAAAGGTAGCTATATTTTCTTCTAAAGAACTATTCTTATCAGTTTCTGATATAACACATAATTTATCTATATGAGCATCAAATAAATTAATTATAGCAATATTTTTATTTTGTTTTGGATATTGAACTTTATGCTCAGGTTTAACATATTCTTTAATAGATTTTAAAAGCTCTTCTTTAAATTTAGATACTTCTAATTCTTTATTAGTATCATATTGAATACTTTCTCTATACTCACCATTTGGTAATTGCCAAACTTTTTTTCTTTTAATAGTAAAGTTATTATCAGAACCTTTAACTTCTTTCTTAGCTTCTTTTACAATATCAGGAGTAGTTTTAAGAATCCTAGCAATAAAATTAGTACCTTTTTTTAAATAACCTGGTTTAGCAATTAAAAAGCTCTTAACTTGTTCTTTATTCATATTTAAAAATTTAAAGCCTATCTAATCTTTTATAAGGATAAAATTAAATAGGCTTGGTTCATATTAGTAAAATTTATGCAAATATACAACAAATATTTGAAATATCCAAATTTTTTATAACATTTTTATGGCTTTTTTAAAGATATTTTTTTACTAACTGAAACATTATGATATACTTCATTAAAATCTGTACTTAATCTATATCCAAACATTAATCCTTTATTAGTGGTTAAATCTAGCTTTAAGGAAGTATTATTGAATGAATTTCTATTACCACCTACCTCAGCTCCTACCCATAAAGCATTTGGTTGATATGGTACTTTATAAGGTACTTTAACTTCTATTGTAGTAGTTTCTTTAATTAATACAGGAAATTTAGGAGTATATTCAAAGTTATTACTAACAAGAGTACCATCTACTACAGTTGTTAATACACCATCAATTAAAGTATCAGATATTGCAGATACATATCTTTTAAGATATTTAGAAGTATCTATTGGATCTTTAATAGTATCATATACAGGTACTTTAATATAATGTTTAATTAAAGTATCTTTGGGTATAATAGTATCTCTAGTTCTAGTAATAGTACTATCTTTATAATTAATTTCTGTATTAGTAGTAGGATTACTACAAGAATTAACTAATAGTAAATATACTACAACAATAAATAATATTCCTATAACTACGTCTTTAATGTTCTTCATTTTCTTCTATTTTTTTATCTTTTGCTTTCTCTGTCATTATAGTATTATACCCAGCATACACAAAAAAAGTACCACTAATTGCCATTACATCAACTAAAGTTAAACTTTCATGTTTAATACAATATACTATATAAATTAAAGATACTATAATAGCTAAAGTAAATAGTACAAATCTTTCTATTCTTTTAGCTGAGAAAAAACTCTTTTGTGAACTAAATGTTTTTAATAGTTCTTGTAAATAATTCATAAATATACTAATAAGGTTTATACTGGTTTCCAAATATAATTTTTATAAATATTTCTTTTTTTAACATACTCTGAAAAAGTAGAAGGATTTACACCACAAAAAATAGCAGCTTCTTTATAAGTATTAAAAGTTTTAATATAATTATTTTGAATATCATACATATCAACTTTTTTACTATTAGGATTATTAGAACCTGTAACATCTTTATTTAACCATTTAGGTTGAGTTCTTTTTTTACAAATTGACATTTTCAATCTAGTTTCTAATGATATTCTTCTATTTTTAGCCTTATTTCTTATTTTTTCTACTATATCTTTATAATTGGGTAAATCTTTTATATTAGGAGGTTTATCTCCTCCTAATGAAGTATTTACTAATTTTTTATTTTTATCTTTTAATTTTTGAATTAACTCTACTTCTTTCTTATAACATTCTTCTTCAGAACCTTTAAAAATTACTCTATATTTTATTTCACAATTTCTTTTCCTTATCCATCTTGATTTTCTAAGGTTGTATTCTTTACTGTTTTTATTCAAAGAATTATAAATATGATGTTTAAATCTTCTATCTGGATATTTAGAAACACCTAAATATTTTATCCCACTATCATCACCTAACACATAAATATAACAATTATTTTCCATTTAAAAGCTCGTTTAATCTTTTTTTACTATATGGTTCATAAACAGTCTTTTTATCTTTTACATACATTAATAAAATTTGCTTTCTATTATTTTTTTTAACTGTATAAGAAGCATGAACCCACGCTATTTTATTTTTTTCAATACCTTCAGCTATTAATTGGTCAAATTCTAAATTATCTTTTATATAATCAAATATCTGTTTGTTAGTAATACCATTATCAAATACATCAGCATCTATATCCATAGCTTCACCTAAGCAATGTTGTGAGGTTGCACTGCCTCCCATTTTTTTGTTTACTTTAGGACTTCTATAAAATGAAGTAATAGCAATAGGTTTACCGTGCATTTCCCTTATAGGTTCAAATATCTTTTCAGCTAAAATTTTCATAGCCTCAAGGTGTTCTTGTGTAGGAGTATTATCTATTCCTAACCTTGTGGCTTGTTGAGATTTAATAGCTTCTGCTAGTGTTATATGTTTACTAACTCTTGTCATAACTATTTCTTTCTAAATTTATCAATAAAGTTTTTTGCTTGGGTTAATGATTCAATAATTATCTTTACAAATTTACCTGCATTAACCAAAACCACAAGGCTTAAAGATGCTAATGTCAGCAACTTAAAATACACATCATAATTATCAACTAAGTGAGCAGCTATGTTGCTAATAAAGCTCGTAGCTATCAATAATAAGCTCATTGCTAATGTTTTTATCTCTGTATAATCCTGATTTAAGTCATGTAAAGATGCCATTGTATTTTAATTTTTAATTGTTATCATTAATTAATTCGTTATCCAATTCATATTTTATAACTTCAATTATTTTTTCTTCTATTACATTATCGTTCTCATCATAGGTAATCTCCACAACTTCTCTGCGGATTAATCTACTCTCTTTAAATGTGTCGTTGTATGCTGTTTCTGTTCTCATATTATCTTACAAAAGCTGTTGGTAGTGCTCTTGATGCAGGTAAAACTCTGATATTAGTTTGAGCTGGCAATGTTGGATCTGTAATTCCTGAACTTGATAAGGTTTGTGCTAAAAAATGAACGTATCTTGTAATACTTCCTGATGTAAGGTTGAATCCTAAAAAAGATAAATCAAAGGTCATTCTCTGCCAAGAGCCTGACGTATTTGAATTTGTAATAAGCACTAAATACAACTCGCCTTTTCTTAGCACAGTATCAGTTATTACAACAGTCTTTACCCCCGTTGTATTTGTCGAAAATTCACCTCCATCGTGAATTAATGTTGCTGTATAAGCGGCATTACCTATAATTTGGCTATCTATTCTATACAAACTCATTCTACCTGTTGAACCAGATGTTTGAGCTGTTTGTATTCTACAACCTAAACTATTTATAGTTTGTCCATTACCTATTACAGGTGTAACAGAACTTCCGGGGTTTACTGCACCGTTATCAAATGATAATACCTTAGTAAAATTCCACCAAATAGCAGATGAATGCCATCTATGCACCATTCCTGCGTCCAACCAATCAGTAACCATTTCCACTTTTTCAGGATTGGTAAACGGAGTTTCACCAGCGTTAAGCGTTTGTCCTGGTAAAACTTCGTATATCCTTAAATCTCCAAAGATTGAACGCCAAATAAATTTTTGTCCTTGTGTGAAACTTCTTGAAGAACTCCATGTAAGTAACTTGTCTTCATCATCTATTCTCTCATCTTCAAGTATATTATTAACTACAAGGTTATTGTAATCAATAGCTTTAATTTTTAATACATAGATTAACGCAACAGGGAAACTACTTGGTGTGCCACTAAGAGTATAATTGCCCAACGCATCAAAGCTGGAGACAACCACATCAACTCCAAGACTTGTCTTTGGAAGAATCCCCGTAGGCTGCCCGTTTGCATCCACTTGCGAAACATACGCATCCACCCCATTAGGGAATTGGTCGAGTAAGATTGTTGCTCCTTGTGGTATCGTGATTGTTCCACTTGCTGCGCTAATTGTTGTAAAATAGACGATTTTGTATTCATTGTTTTCTAAAGTTAATACACGATTATTTAATCCAGATAAATTCTGAATACTATCAAAAGTAGCAGTAAAAGGATTAAATGTAAATTTTAAAGACATAATTAATTACTAAATTGAACAGAACTTAAACTATAACTACCAGGACCTCCTATATAACTTAATTTAGCTTTAATAGGAGCTTTACCATAAGATACTGAACTCCAAGTAACAGTATCTATTCTTTCATCATCTGTTCCTTGATTTAAATAAGTAATATCTATTTTACAATCTTCATATTGTAATATAGTATTAACTCTAGGAACATTTAGTTGTATTGTTTTATTATCCATTTTAATAGCTGCTTACAATTGACCATTCAGTTCCATTAAAAATTATTGTTCTAGACGAATACTGAGCATTTAAATTAAAAGAGTTAGCACCATCTATTGTTTTACCACCTCCACTAATAGATACAGTATTTACAGAATTATCTATTCTTTTTAAATAAAATATTTTACCAGTTGTAGGATTTGCTGGTAATTTAAGATCAACATTAAACGCAGTTGCATCTACTAAAATTAAACCATAATTTTCAGATATTATATTACTATTACTATAAGTAAATGGTACTATAACACTACCAGGTAAATTATTAATTATTTGATCTACATATTGTTTAGTAGCAGCATGCATGTTAGATGAAGGATGTGCATGTAGAGTTAAAAACCCTGTCATTGTATCTCCAGCTTTAGCTACTTTACTATTATTTAAAGATGAATCGCCATTAGATCTATCAGTAATTTCTTGCTGTATAGCAGCATTGACAGAAGCTAATAAGTTTTGTACAGTAATAATATAATTATTACCAGATCTAACAAAAGGTATAACATCATTAGAATTTGGAGTATTTTCTACAGTAAATTGGGATATTTTCTTATCAGCCATACTATTGATTATTTTCAGTTTTTATAAAAGAATTATTTTCTTGAAGTATATAATTACCATCTTCTTGAATTATTCTAAAAAATGTAAATATACTTTCATCTGTTAAAGTAGGATCTATATATTGAGAACCATAAGGAGCAAAACATAATCCACATAGTTTAGCTACATGATCCCATATTTTATTAACTTGTATTTGAGTAAGACAATTAATATCAGCTCCATCATTACCTTCTTGCATATTTCTAATATCAAAAGATATTAGATAATCAGTATCTGTTAATACTACAACAGGATAACCATTTATTATATTATCAGTACTTACAGAATAAATAGTAATAGTGTCTACACCATCAAATATAGCAGTATAATCTTCAGGTGTACTAGTATTATTATTTATCTCATCCATAATAGATACTAATAAATCATACAAGTCATCATTAACTGCTACAACAGAACATATCAGAACTCCATTAATATAAAGTTCTACAGTTTCTCCTGTTATTATAGTACTATTTTTAGCTAATCTAAAAGAACCAACAGATCTTGAAGGTGTTTCTGTTTGATAACATTTTAAAGCATCATAATAAGCTACTAAAACTTCTAGTGTTAATTTATCTTTTTCACAAGATAATCCTAGTTTTATTTTATCTGCTAATTTAGAAGCTTTATCTGCTATACAACAAGACATCTTGTGTAATCTAACTAAATGATCTTTATTTGTAGCTTTATTATAACTTAATATAATATTGGCATTAGTTATTGTAGGAGATGACTCTCCCTCACTTATTCCTCTACCTGGAGAAGATATGTTTAAAGACTTACTCATTATCCAATTATTACTATTCTGATTGAAAATATATTAGGAAAACCTGAAGTATTAATTAAAAAGTTTGTATTACTATTAGTAGTATCCATTAGTATAGTAACATTAGATTGTCTAATAGCTAATGGAGGATTAGGTAAAGGATTAAATTGTCCTATAGCCCAAACTTCTACTACATAATCACTTCTAAGGTTAACTAAACTATTACCACAAGCTTTTTGAGGTATATTACAAGTAATATATTGTTCACCTACTATAGATATAGTAATAGTATCAGGTTTAACTTGTCCACTATAATCATAATTATATTCTAAAACCATTTTAGATAAACCTGCTCCAGGAGGTCCTGGATCTCCCTGTGGTCCTTGTGGACCTGGGTCACCTTGAGGACCTTGAGGTCCAGTTGGTCCAATAGGTCCTTGTGGTCCTACTGGTAATATTAATGCGTCATCAGAGCATCCACAAACTCCTGTTCCACATGATGTACAAGCCATATTTATAAGTTTTAATTATTTACAACCACAAGATTTCTTATTACAAATCTTATTTAATATATCTAGAAGATTAGTAGCTTTTGTTATATTACCACATTTACCAGCATGTTTTAATGCTTGTAAATAAGTATAAGCTAATAATGCATTTTTTACAACAGTATTATCGCAATCACAACCTGTATCAGGTATTTTTGCTAACATTTGAGATACACAACAACTTACTTGACAATCTAGTAACACATATTTAGTTATATAATAAATGTTTGTAGATGTTGTAACAGTATAAGTAAATGTATATACTCCATCAGGTAAAGGAGTTTCAGTAGTACCTAAACCTAAAGTAACAGAAGTTATATTTGTAGATAGACAAGTATCTGTTGGAAATCCTTCAGATAGTAAATCTATAGATACTATACCTAATATTCCAGGAATAGTAACTTGCAATGTAGCTTCTGTAGCATCAGATATTAATTCATTAGGTGCTCCCCAGCCTGTTAAATTAGTGGTACTATCATAAGTACCAGTAGTTTCTGTAAAAGTTATACTCTTACAGTTTGAACTTTGACATATAGAGAAATCTAATTTAACGCTCATTTTTAGAATATTTAAAAAGGCTGGCTAGCTTTTAACCAACCAGCCTTTTAATTAATTAGTATTGTATTAGATTATACAGTTACTGTAGCAAAAGCACCTGGAACTGAAGCCATCCAAGGATTCAATTGTGCTAATACGTCAGTAGTTTGAGCTGCATTTTCTACTATAAAGATATATAGTAAGTTTTTAGCAGGTTTAACACCACTAACTGGATAAGATTTATGAGTATTAACCCATTCAATAGTAATTACATCATAGTTAGCACCAGATACCACATCTGTTCTACCAGCAGGTACTGGATGTCCAATACGATTAGTAATACCATCAAATCCATAAGCAAACCATTCTAGTTCAGCTACTGATTGCCAAGCTCCAATACCCTTATTAGATTCTTGAGAAGTAGTTACAGGAGTATTTCCAAAGTTAGTAATTTTAACTTCAAAGATAGCTTTTAAATACTTATACAAACCTACTTCAAATGGAATAGCAGCACCAGTTAAACGAATGCCCCAAGCTGTAATAGCACTCATAGCACCAATATTAGCAGCTAATACTGTACCTGAAGCTCCTTGATAAGGAACATCTAAATGGAATGTGTTAGCTGTTGGAACAGAAGCTACTACGTAAGCAGGAGTAGTACCAGTAGTACCATCAATTCTTACAACAGAACCAACTGATAAACCATGAGCATTTGATGTAACTAAAGTAGCACCGTTTGTTACTGTAGCATTATTAGACAATGCTGTAAAAGTACCATCAACTAATCTTTCAGCTATAACAGCTTTAAATGGATCAGCTACAATTTGTTTAGTTAGATCAGCAGCAATCTCTTGTTGAGTAGCAGTTAGATCTGAAGTATAACGGTATACACGCTTGTTTAATTGCTCAGACCACATATCTTTGTTGTGTTTGTAAATAACACTAACTTTGTAGTCATTTGCATTAATAGCGTCAATAGAACCACTAGTACCGTTGTAACCAATGGAAGTAATTTGTTCTTGAGCTGCTGAATAAGAAGCACCGCTAAATTTGGTAACTCCTGCTCCATCAATTCTCAAAGAAAAGTTAAGAGGTTCTGTAGCTCCTCTACCTTGTGCAATACGAATATACTTACTATCTGAGTAAGTATCACCAGGTGCTAATACAGCATCTGTTTCATCTAAAACAACAATCTCACCATTTGCGATATAAGTAGCAGTAGCACTTCTATCAGTGATTTGCACGTTTGATGTTCTAGAGATGTTCTTTCCAATAAGAACATTAATTGATTCATCTGATTTGAACATTGTTAATTAATTTTAATTGTTTATATTTGTTTTTATTTTATTTATGGATAAACCTCAATTAAGACTGAATCTCCTACTAAAATATCGTTTTGCGTTGCTCCAGTAGAAATTCTTGATGTTATAACTTTTACCGAGTTCTTATTTTCTCTAAATACGTTGACAGCTCGGTCATCACCAACACTTTTTTGCGTGTTAAGGATAAAGACTTTATTGTCTGTAAAAGCTCCGTTTAATGTACCTAAGTATTCACCAACAGAGGTATAGCTCCAAACTATACTCCCTCCTAATGTATTTTCTAACACAATTGCTACAGGCGCATTAGTTCCTGTTTTGGGTTAATAATGCTTTATAAACTTTTGGTTTTTTGTTTTCAATATCTACTATTTCATTTACTTTATTTAAAATAGGTTCTACTTCAGATATTCTAGCAAAGTTATTTTCAATAGGACCTTCTTTTAAAGTAGATCTATTATTTTTGTTAATTCCTTGTAATTTATCCATTGTTTTATATTTTTATTGTTTTATTCCATTTCTAAAAATTCTCTTCTAGCTATTTCTACTCTAGGAGATTCTATATTAGATAAAGCTCTAATAATAGCTAATTTAATTATTTCTCTATGTGTACTTTCAGATAAATCACAATTTATCATAGCAACAGGAGTTTGATAACTAGGACCATTTGTAATAACAGCAGGTTTTCTTAAATATCTTAAACTATAATTTGTTATAGTACTATTAGCTGTAGATATTAATTCAAAAGTATCTCCTTCATAAGCTAACCTTAAAATTTTATCATTTGTAGGTTTATTAAAAGGATCTTTAATAATCTTATTATATCTATCATGTGTTATAGGTATTACTTTAGAAATATTTGATACTGTTTGATTGTGACAATCTGTATAAGATATAATACAATCTTCTTGTAAAGCATGTCTATAATCACTTGGTAAGCTTACAAATACTCCATTTGGTTTATTATTAGGAGTATTTACAAAAGTAGTAGTATTATAACTTTTTGTTATATTTCTTAGGTCATCAAGCCTTTTTTGAGTTTCTTCTACACCTTGCTTTCTAATATTATTCCCATAGGCTCTTTGAGAAATAAATTCATCAACAGCACTATTCAAAAAAACATCTATTTCTTCAGCAATGAGATTAGGATAGGCTAGACTATCAATTTTGTCTAGCCCTATCTTAAACTCATAATGCATTTGGCTTGCAGTCATTATTTACTTTTTTCTAGTTTACTTTTAAGAGATAAATAGACATCTTGATTCTTTGGATTACTTAAATATTGTATTGTTTCTTCCAACGAAAGACCTATTACATCTCCTCCAGGTAAAATATATTTACTACCATTTTTAATTAAGTGTCTATATTCAATACAATCTTCAATAAACACTTTTATTTTAAAATAAGGATCATCTACTATTTCTAGGAATTTAGCAGGATTTTCTTCAATCATTTTGCTTATTTGAGCTTCTACAAAATCAACAGTAGCATCTTTAGAAGGTTTAGTACCAAATACTTTTAGTACATTACGCATTTCTTCAATACCTTTTAGTTGACCAAATTTCTTATAAGCTTCACGTTTAACTTTAAATTTATCAGCTTCTAATTTAATAGACTCTTCTTTATTTACAATAACGTATTCAGCAAATGGAGCATATCCTACTTCAGATTCACTTTTAGCAAATTTCTGATGTCCTTTACAAACTAAATAAATTAGTTCGTGTTCAGGATCTTCTAAATTAAGAATTAATCCATTCTTTGGAATTCTAATTTTAAATGCTCCCCAAAACTCTTTATTAAATCTAGAAAGAGTTCCTTTGTTAAGCTTCATTGCTTGTTCCAATCTGTCCTCGTCAGCAGGAGTCAGTCCTGTTATGTACTGACCCATGCTGTTTACTTGGACTGTTTCTTGTACAAATGTATTTGTGTATCTAAACTCACCATCATGTCCTGGAGGTAACCATCCATTACGTTTACATTGTTTAATTGTAACTTGTTTAGGTTTTAAAACCTCATTAGACACTTTTTCTTCAACTGCACTTTTACTCATACTTTGTTTATATTATTTTAATATTAAATTGCTTGTGAGAAAATCATTTCAGCACAACTCATTGGATTCTCAATTAAGATCCCTTGATTAGCCATACAATGTAACTCATAACCATCTACAGCAGATGCAGCAGAAGATTTGAAAGATACATTTGGACCATAAGGGCTAGTAGAACCAGCAATGTGCCACATGTTTTCTTTACGTCCTTTAGGATATACTCTACGAATATTACTTTTACCTTTGTTAGTACCAAAGTTTAAGATAGTATAACGGTAGCTTTCAGTTGGGAAACCATCTGGATGTAAAGTACGGTTAGTTACTACGTTATCATACTCAGGTAAATGAGCAAGAGTAAATTTAATACCTTGAGGTCCACGGTATTCTACATATTGACCACCAAATCCTAAGTTTTGTCCTGATCCAAATACACGTTTAGAATCTAGAGGCTGGAATACAGCAACTTTATTTTCTAAAGCTTTGTGGAACTGAACCATACCAGCTTCACCAGTAAATGCTATAAAATGACGTTGATCTTCAGGTAAAATGTTTACAGAAAGATTCAATAGAATGTCAGTTAATAGATCAATAGTAAAGTTAGTGTAATTAAACTTATAAGCAGGTGAAATTTGCTGACGTAAACCAGCTCCTTCAATGATTGGGAATCCTGATTCACCTTTCATAGTATAAGTACCATTAGCATTCTTATTAGATTCAGAATACAATAAGTTACGGTTTTTCTCTTTATACCATTGACAGATAAATTCCCATTCTGCGTATTGTGTCCAGATTTTAGTAGATTTATTAGATTTAGGATCTAACATTTCAATTACTACAGGACGAGCGTGCATATTACCAGGAACAGTATAAGTCTTTCTTAGAGTAGAGAAAGCATTACGCATTTTGAAAGGAGAAGTGAAGCTAGTTTCGCCAGCTGTTCTTGATAATGTTCTTTCTTGATTAGAATACTCTTTAGAGAATTGTCTACCAGCTGTTAATAGTGCAGGAGGCATAAATGCTGTAGGATCACCAGTCATCATTTGAACACGGTAAACCCAGTCAGTACCATTAGAGAAAGGCTCTTCCATTACACGTACACGGAAGCTTCTATCATCAGCTACCAATACATCAGTGTAAGCAAAATATTTCTCAGGGAAAGTGATCTCAAACATAGTGTTGTTGATACCAGGACGGTTCATATCAGAAGCAGAATAACCTACTACTGGAACAGCCTTCTCATCATCACCTTTTAAGAACCATTCATAATCGTTATCTGTAGGAAGTTCTTCTTCAGCTCCTAGCATAGATAACCAATAATCAAGACCTGTATATTGGTTAAGACCAAATACTCTTGACATAATATTGGATACTAAAGTTGGTTGTTCTGCGAACATAGTACCCAAGTGATTGTCGGTTGTTAGACCTGACCATGACTTGCCTTCATATAGTTGAAGGGTGTTAATTTTTTGTGCCATTTTAATTTAATTGTTTTAGTTGTTTAGATTTTATTTTTTGCTATTTTTTCCATAATTCCTAAATCTACAGAAGAATTAGTTTTCTTACTAACTCCTTGAGATTGTTTTTTATCTTGAGCTTTAATTGCTTCAGCTAACTTTTTAGTAGCTTTTGTAGTAGCTTTTTGCTCTATTTTAGAGAAATCCCAGTTTAATACTAAAGTAGCATAAGCAACTTTTAAATCAAAATTAGGATCTTTTTCTCTAGCTTTTACTATTGCATTTTTACCATCTTTATCTGTTTTAAATATACCTTCTATTAGTTTCTTTTTATCGTCTTTATTAACTTTTAAACCAGGTATAAACTCTTCAGATTTATCAATAGTAGATTTAATATTATTGATATACTCAATATATCTTTGTTCTCTTAATTTAGCTTCTTGTTTTTGAGATTCTACAAAGCTTTCTTTTTCTTTAGTTTCTAAACTTATTAGTTTATTTAAAGATCTTTTAGCTTCTTTTTCTAAAATTCCAGCATCTTCATAATCAGATAATCTTTCTTCTATTTCATCTTTATCAAAACCTGTTTTAGATAACAAATCTCTTATTAGCTGTTTTTGTAGATTTTCATTTTCTTCTATTTGATCTACATCAATATTTTCATATTCTTGAATCTTAGATTGTTTACCTATAAGATCTGCTAAAGGAACTCCTTCTTCATAATTGTTTATAAGATCTTTAATTACTTCAGGTAAACTATTTTTATAAGATTCTACTTCTTGTACTACTTTATTTTCAAAAGCTTCTACTAGTTTTGTTTCATCATATTCTTCAGATTCATTATATTCAATTAAACCTGATTCAGCTAACATACTAGCAAAAACATTAATAGGGTTAGAAGAATCTTTATTATCAGCAGTAATAGTATCTTCTTCCTCTTCTTCAATCTCTACTTCATCAGAGTCTTCATCTTTATCAGAATCCTCATTTTCATTTTCTTCATTTTCTTCTTCCTCATCTTCATCTGATGATTTAACATCATCTTCTTGAGGTATTGTTGGATTAAGAATAGTTTGAGTATCATCAGAACCAGCTCCTTTTTCTCCAAACAAAACACTTAAATCTAAACCTTCTAAAGGATTATCTACACTATTATCTTCCATACTCTTAATTTTAAATACAAAGATAAGTCAAATATTTAACTTATACAATGTAAAATTTATAATTTATTATATTATTAGTTTTTATTTATAGCTTAAATCTTATCCAAACGTTATTATCTTATACCAAATCTTTGCTTTAAGCGTACCGTCACCGCCTGTTGGGTTAGTACTATTATATGTTGTTAATTCCACATTATTACCTATTCCATTTATTTGATTTTGTAATGCTAAGTTTGTGTCGATAGTATCAAGCAATCCTCCTGAATTATTTGAAGCAATAATTGCAGTATTAAATTGCATTATTATTAATGTTTTGTGTATATACGCAGAATAATTATTAAATGCTAAGTGGTCGTTTTCTAACGTATATGGTACTGTTCCGTATGTATATTCTAAAGCTATTTTGTTAATATCGTAATATTCGTTTGTGTTTGGAGCTGGTAACAACTCAATTGGTGTACTACCCATGTTTAAAATCTGACTTGAAGTAATATCTACTTCTGTATAAGTCCATTCAGATTCTTGATTATCATTAGATTGTAAAGATTCTATTTCAGATTTAATAGTTAATAAATCTTCTATATATTCTTTTCTATTAATTGTTTGTAAAGGAGTATTTAAACGTCTTTTTATAAGTCTATTAATATTTGAGATCATTATTTTTTAGGTTTAGGTTTATTTTTAGCAATTTGTTTTTTAGCTTCTATTTCTTTTTCTTTAATTTCTTTTTGTGTTTTTATCTTTTCTCTTTCAAGATTAGCTCTATCTCTATCAATCATATCTTGATTCATAGATTGTTGTTGTTCAAAAGCAAATCTTCTTTCTTCTAAAGATAATTTAGCTAACTCAACAGGATCAGGGATACCGTTACCATCAGTATCCAATTCAGATTGTCTATTAAACGCAGCTATTTCAGCAACTTGTATTTTAGTTTGTCTATCAGCTTCTTTGTTCCAATCATCTCTATCCATTTTTTCTCTTTCAAAAGCTATCATATCTTGCTGCATTTGAGCTTGAGCTTGTTGCTGCTGTTGTTGTTGAGCTTGCATTTCTTGTTGTCTTCTCTGTTCAGCTTGAATGAGTTTATTTTTAATATCAGCCAAAGACTCACTATTAAATATAGATATAATATCAGATAATGCAATTTGGTCATTCTGCATTGCTGCATGTGATAATTGTTTTAAAGTTTCTATTGCTTGATGATCTTTAGAAGAATTAGTTAAGAATACTCCATATTCAGCATCGTTAAATAATTCACCATCTACAGAAAAAAATACAGTAGCTAAATCATCTGTTATATATTGGAATTTTTTAGTTTTACCTTCAGATATAATATACTTAGCTGTTTCAACTAAAGTTTCTACAACTCTCTTTTTAACATCATTATGTATAGTAAACCATTTTTCTGTAATATGAGCAGATTGTACAACAGCTCTTTCAACATTACCTACTAACTCACTAGAAGATACTGCTCCCATACGCTGTGGAGTTACTCCACTAACATTATATAATTTCTGTTCTACAAATTCTAATAAGCTAATATATCCTTGTATTTGATTTCCAGTTTCTAAATTTAATTCTCCAGATTGACCAGACATATTACCAGCTAATTTACCAGTAGCAGCTCCTTTTTTACCTTCTTTAAAACTATCTACAAAAGCAAATTTCATTGATGTAGCATAGTATAACCACTTATCTATTTCCCAACCTTCAGGTATCATAGCTAAATCTACTTTAGCTATTTTTCCTTGATTAGCAGCTAGTAATAATTCTGTTCTATACCAAATAACTACATAAAGATATATCCAAGGGATTAGTCTATCCATTAAAGAAATAGATTGACTATTATTAGCATTATATATTGTTCCTACATATCCAGATTTACAAATAGATATATTATCCATTCTTCTAAACTGAACAGGTCTAGGACGCATATTCACATAAATATCAGTACCTATTTTAGTACCTTCCCAATATTCATTTATCCATAACCATTCTATAGAAGAATCTGGATCTTCTTTATCATGTTTATAAAGTTCATCTACAAGTAATTCCTGTTGTTCACCATTTTCATCTAAAAATGTAAGTTTACCAACTTTACGTCTAGACTTCCAAACTACTTTACAAACTCTTACATTATTAGCTTCGTCAAAATTAGCTTGAGCAGCTTTACCAGATAGTACATCTTCTTCTCTTTGTATAAATAATTTATAAGGTTCAGTATAACCTAATAGTTGTTTATTAAGAGCATTTTTATTACCATTCCATTCTTCTAATAAATCTATATCAGATTTAGATAAACTATCATAAAAAGTATCTATTACTTGTCCTATAGACATCCAAGTTTCTTCTACAATGATATCTGAATCATCTATATTATCAGAATTAGGATTTAATGTGCAATATATTTCAGTAGGATTAACTCTTCTTACAGAAGGTTCATCAGCTACTATATCAACACAATAAATTTCTTCACCAGCTATTAAAGAATCTTCCCAACCCTTTAAAAATAACATATCTAAATTAAGATATCTTCTAAAATATTGAACTATTTTAGTAGCTATAGATTCTCTCATATCTTGATATTCATATGAGATATATTTTTGTAATTCTTCTGGTGTAGGAGGAGGATTTTCTGGATCAACACTTTCAGGATCAATATGAGCCATTAGCATTTGTTCCAACATTTGTATTATTAACTCTTTTTGCTTTTTTTCTTTATCAGAAATAACATCTTCATTAATAGCTCTTATAATAAAATTAAAAGGTCTTTTAGCTTCTTCTCCAAATAATAAATTAAATATTGGAGATACAATATCGTAGTATTGTAGATTAGCAGGTAATTCTAAATTATCTAAACCTAGAGGATTACATACATACTCTAAATCTGTTTTATCTAAAATACCATTGTATAAAGCATAGTTTCTTAACTTTCTCCATTTAGGAGAACGTCTAGTATTATCATATAACCCTACTATACCAAGACCTGAATCAACACAAGCTTTAGCCCATTCTTCATTTTTTTCTCTTCTTGATAACTTTTGTCTAGGGAAATTATTTTGATGTTCCATTTTATTAGCTAATAAAAACAAATATACAATAAAAATACAAGATAATTACTATTATTTGTTAGTTGTTTTTAATTTTTTTAAACTTACCATAGCTTATTTTTACGTTTTGTAAATAGTTTTCTATTCCAAAAATCAGAATTTAATATATCATTTTTATCATTAGCTTCTTCTATTTTAACTTTCTTTACTTCTTGTATATGATACATACACATCATTAGACTCATAACTCTATCAAAGTTACCTTCTGGATTATAGGCAATTAACTCTTTTAATAGAGGAATACATCTTATTTTATGCATATTTTTAATACCATTAGATGAATCATAGTCTTCTAATAACCACATAATTATTAGATCCTCACCATGATCTTTTAATGATTTATTCATATGCATACCTTTACCTCTTTCTACTTTAGAGTTTTGTATAACATCTTTAATATAAGCAGGTTGATCTAAAAGTAAATAAGTTTCATTCTTACCTTCTAAATATTGGAATAGACCTTTTTTCTCATTTTCATATAAACATCTAGCATTATAAAAATGAAGTAATCTTCTTAAAATTTCATAATACTCATTTGCTGTTTTAGGTCTAGCTGTATATTCAGCAACTATTCTATTTGTTATTTTATCTATAATTATAGTAGAACCTAAAGAAGTTGTGCCAGATTGATCATGATCATAAGGGTCAGTACCTGCTAAATATCTACCAAAAGGTACATTTCCTTCCTCATCTTCATAAGGCATCTCATATATAACCACACATCCTTCAGAATCTTGATCTTTAGTTAAAGGAAATTCTTTTAAAGGATTTAAATTAGGATTAGGCTTCCATTCATATTTAAGTGAATTAGGATTAAATACAATATCTCCTATATAATTAGTATTTTGTATTCTTTCTGATCCTTCTACTTGAGATAATATTATTTGTAAATCAGCTAAAGGAAATCTATTACCACTAGTTCTTAAAAATGCTTCAGCTGGAGATAAAGGTTGCTGAGTTATTTCTTTTTCATAAGCTCTCTTATTACCAGATTTTTTAACTATTTCTCTTTTTAGTAGCAAAGATTCTTTTGCTTTAGCTCTATCAGAGTTACCATCTTTATCTACATAAGGAGGCTTATACCAAGAATCATCTACAAACCATCCACAAGAACCTATTGCATTTTCATCCCATATATTTTCATAAGCTCTTAATCCATAAGAAGAAGGATTATAAAACATATCTGCAAAATCTTGTGTACCACCTTCCATATCTCCACCTGTTCCATAAATAATAGGAATACCTATCATTATTTCTCCATCTGAGAATAATGGTTTAGATAACATATAAGATTCTATAAGTCCAGTCCACTTTCCTGCTTCTTCAAATAACATTACAGAAGCAGATTTACCAATTGATTTAAAAGGGTTATCTTTAAAACTCATAGTCATTATTTCAGACTTGAATCCAGATTCTACTTCTATACCATTTATTTTTTCTTTAAATCCTGATTTAATATATTGTCTAGTATCTATTAACTTTCTTTTAGCCCAATCAGTATTAGTGTTAATAAAGTTAATCATGTCTAAAGCCATATTCATTGTAGTTTGTGAATACTCCGCTAAAAAAGCTGCTATAATAGAAAATGAATTTCTATACCAATTATATTCATAAACCGTATTAAATGCTCCTTTATATGAGTTATGAGTAACTATATAATCTCTAGTTATATATAAATGATTTGGGTTTTCTACTAAAATGCAAGAACTTTCTTCTTGATAATCTAATTTTTTAACAGAAGTAATAGCTACTTTATTATGATTATATTTTCTTTTTTTAATATTTTTATTTTTTCTATCTAGTTTAAATATTTCATAATCTGTTATTATATTAACTACCCAAGAATCTCTAACAATAGATTGCTTATTATTTGGAAAATTCATTAGTTTTCTACCATTACTACTTTTAGATTTAGTAGCTCTTAATCCAAGACTTCTACAAATATCAACTACATCATTAGCTAATGTTTCAGAAGAAGAAGTAAATCTACATGTTCCATTTGGACTACTAGTACCATCAGTATCCATTAATCCTTTTAATAACTCTAATCTTGTATCATAAGAACCTTTCTTATAAATTTCAGGAATAAACTTATCATAAGATTTTACATTTAATTTTAAATTTTGTATAAATCTTAATAAATTATTAGGAGTACCAGGACCACCATCTTTTACAGTAATACTATATTTAAAAGGAGTGGTTGTTTTATTAACATTGTATCTAGATTTTAATATATCTTTTACAATATTAACTAGTTGTTCATCGTTTGATGAAAACTCTAAACTTGATTTTGTTAGACTTCCATCTCCTATTAAAACACCTAGTAAATAAGGATCTATTGGTAAAGGTAAATCATAGAAATTTAAAGGTTTACAATTTTCTATAAAGTAAGCATAGTAACATTTATTACCTTTATTTCTTTTTAATTTCTTATCTAAAAAGAATTTAGTATTTACTATTCTTTTTTTACCTCTTTGATCAATAATTTCCCAAAGATGTTCTAATCCGCATTTTACTTTTCTACCATCTCTTAATTCTAACTCATATACATCCTTCTTTCCTTGAGGATATACTTCAAGGATTCTTGTAGGATAACCGTCAGGATTCATTACTAAATCATTAGGTTTTAATGTACCCATTGGTTTGAATCCAAATGGAGTTAAAACAAGTTCACTATTAGGTTGTTCAAATCCTTTTCTCCTTGATTTAGCTACTATTATACCTTCTTTATTTAATTTAGCTTTCTCTAATTCATGATAATAATAGTAATCCATATCTAGAAAACGAGGAAATCCTTCGTACTTTCTAGCTTTTTTACCTTCTCCTTCAGTTATTTTAATTCTACCAAAGTTAAGATAAGCATAATGTTCTCCAGTTATTCTAATACCACCTACAGTATAACCTTCTCTACATCTTCTATCTTGTTCATCCCAATACTCTTGATATTCATATGTTCCTTCAGGAGCATCACAATAAGTATTATATTTAACAAACCTTTTAGCTTCTTCACAAAAATAATCAGTATTTATGAAAGTAGTAGGGTTTGTTAAATAAGGTATATCATGTATAAGTATATCGTTACTCATATTATCTTTCTCTATCTTTTACAGATCCTCCGCCTCTAACTCTATTTTCAGCAGCTTGTTCTTTCTTAACTCTTTCTTCTAATTTATCTAAGGACTCTATAATCTTACCTAGTTTTTCTAAATTAGCTGTATAAGATCTATCTTCAGGAGAAGATCTTTTAAAATAGTTAGATAATTTTTCAACAGCAAGTTTTGCTGAGTTTAACATTCTTAGTGTAGGAGTTTCTTGTAAAGCATAATACTTTTTAGCAGCATCAGAAATTAAATTATCAGGTTTCCATTTAGAATCTTTTATAAAATCTTCTATTATTTTAGATTCTCTTATATCTTCAGGATAAGCTTGATAAGCAGATTTAAAATCAACTAGCATATAAATATAAGTTAGTTCTTTAAATGCTTGTTCTTTATCTTTAGATTTATCTCTATCCCAAATTGCTTTAAATTCAGGTATAACTAATTTATCAGGATCTATTACTACTTTATTACTTTTAAAATTAAATATACTCATACTACACAGTAATACTATCTATCATTTTAACTAACTTCTCAATTACTATCTTACGATTATCAGCTTCTAGTATAGGTTTTCTAATAACTCCTACAAAATGTTTTTTACCAATTTCTTCAGGATTACTTTCAAATTGTGGTTCATCAATCATCATTGCTAAAGCTTTAACTACAGCCTCTATCTCTTGTGCTTTATTACTTTCCATACTTAAATCCATTTATTTTTATATCTAATTTTAATTTACTTAACTTATTATAGTTTCCTAAAACTACTTTATATCCCTCATCTCTATGATAAACTATACATCTATTTTTATGTATTTTTCCTTTGGAATTATAACTTTCAGTTATAGATCTAATATCATCAAGATCTACTAACCACCTAGTAGTTAAATTGAGTTTAACTATTTTAGGATTCTCAGGATCATTGTTGTATAGATTACCTATAACTCTAAATTCATGTTGAGACATATTACCATTTATTTAAAGGACATTTTTTATCAATACTTCTTATAGCAGCTATAATAGGACATCCACAAGCAGTACATATACCTAATTTATTCTTAGGGCATTTAGAACATTCTTTAGCTCTATTAAGAGCTAGTTCTTCTGATTCTTTAGTTGGGAATATTATATTCTTCCAACCATCTATAATATTACTTATCTCTTCCAAGTTCTATATCTCTAAGTTTCTTTCTATTTTTCTTAACTCCAAATATACCTAAATGTATTGCTCTAAAAGATTCATATTTTCCAGATTCCATAGCAAGCTTAATCATCTTATATTGAGAGTTAATAACTCTTTCTACATCACTCTTAGGAATATTTAATCTAAGAGATACTTCTCTAATCACTTTATCCATTATTTCTCAAGTTTAAGTTTATAAGTAATATTTAAAACATTATCCTTTTCATCAGGATACTTTAAAAGATGTTTAACTATTTTATTATCATTAGTTAATATTCTTTTACTTCTAAGACTAGTAAGATGATTATTAAAAGAAGGTTCACTCATTTTAATAGACATATACATTGCTTTTCTTGCACTAGCAGAAAAGATAAGATTAAATAACTTATCTTCATCTAGGTGTCTATTTGCATAACATAGAGTAAGAATAGTACTTAGTACTTCTACTTCTCTTTTCTTTAAATTTAAAATAGGATTTAAAGCATTTACATATGCTTTATAAAACTTTTTAATATCTACATTAACAGGTATTATCATATCTAATCTACACTATTATAATCTACTTCTCTTCAGTTAATACCTAAAAAAGGGTAATAATCTTACGGGACTACTACCCTTAGTGTTAGTTTCATTTTAAACTGTAGTATACTAAATACTTTTGTTTATAAGAGGATTTACTAACCTAGTATCTTAATATATATTTTAGAGCATAGCATTGGCTGACTCCATTTTAAAGTAACTAATCCTACCTATCTCTACTTCTAACTATCTAATTACTTCCCATAACTACATAGCAAAGTTTACCCCTAGTTAAGGATCTTACTTAATACTTTTGGATTTCCTTAGTTTAATTTGCGTCTGGCTTTCGCTGTACCTACTGGGGTAGTTTTACCTACTATTGTTTCCCCACTATTAAACTTTGTTCATCCAAGGATCTATCTCTCTATTTGAGAGGAGTACTTATCTCCTTTGTTAGACCTCTAACCTAACCCTTGCTAAAGATTAGTCCCCTTAAAGGTGAATAACAATGCAAAGATAAAACAAATATCTGACATTTCCAAATAATTTAGCAATTATTTTTATAAGTTTTTTATAACTATCTGAAAATCAATAAAAAATTTTTTTATAAAATTTTAAAAATGTAAGTATAAATTTAAACGAGGACCACCCCATTTCCTAACCCCCTCTCAGGCTTGGGCAGGGAAAATCCCTCGCCACTAATAACCTAAAAACCATTTTTTTATGAACAAGCAACAATTTATTGCTGCATTAAACGCAGCAGGCGTAGAATTAAAGCAGAGAGTATTTGAAGATACTGTTATTGCTAAAACTATTAATTTATTAACTCTTGGATTTGTTAGAAGAGTAAGTAGTACTGGTAAAGCGCAGTACATTCTAACAGAAGATAATAAGGAGTTAATAATTAATGTTACTCAGTTCAGAGATAATGATACTTACAAAATCATTAAAAGAACTGCTACAATAGAATACAAATCCATGAAACCAGGACAGTATTTTATTATAGGATTATAAAGATTAGAGCCCTAACGGGCTCTTTTCTTTCGTCTATTTAAGTTATTTAGATATTTATTTAATACATCTATTTAATTATTTAGATATGTATTTAATTGAGTATTAAAGACTTAGGATTTAGATTTAATATTTAGATTTAGGTCTTTATACACCTAACCAAACAAATAACCATATTTACAATTATCTATATTTACAATACTAATGTAAATTATATAGCTTATATTATTATGTTAACTATAATTAATGGTTGTCTTACTTATATTGAGTGGACAACTAATCCTAATGGCTAATTAGGATTGCTATAGGTTTATACTTGTACCTGGCAGAAATAAAAACAAGTATTTAATTTAATGCACCACAACTCACTTCCCAAGGGTGAGCAGTTGTAATATTCATCTCGGCTCCTATAAATAATAAGTTATTAGAGATGATTACTGTGCACAAGTAGAAGACCTAAATCAGATAGTCCTCGAAGATTATCATGAAGGAGTGGCTCTATTACAACTGAGTGCAGAGAGAATACTCTCATCCAAACAGGTATATTACCAATCTATAAGAAGCAGGTGTAACAGTAAGGTTACTGTCTTATAAGGAGATATATATCAAGGTTTGCAACCTTGTGAGAGTCAAATTATCTTTAATATTAACTTAACAACAACAGACATGTTGTAAAATATGTAAAAAATATGAAAACATTAGACATGTTACAATCATTTGTAAGAAAAGAAGTTTCTATGAATGATTTAAGTTATTTGACCAAATGGCTTATGGTCGATTATCAAAATATTACATTAATAGAATATATTAATAAAATCAACGAATTTTTATCAATAGATTTTTTTGATACTCCAAAAAAAATAAAAAGTGTTGTTGAATATTATCAACAATATATAGAAGCAGAATTAAACTCATTAGAAAATCAATCTTATGAAGGATAGTTCATCTATTAAAAAATTCGTATGTTAAATTGGTGTCCATATTATCTACGGACACCAATTTCTTTGATAATAGATGATAAGTTTCTACTACGAAAGTTGTAGTTTTAATAATCATTACTATTGCAATAGTATCAGAAGCAAAGAGTATTCATTGAAGAATATAAACAAAAAACTATGCGCTGAATATTATCAAAGTTTTATTAATATTAACCTTAAAACTATATAATATGAATGCACTACAAGAACTAATACTCTATACAATAATATGTATAGGATTTCTATCATTACTCATTGTATTATACAATATAGATAATAATGATAACAATAATTTAACATAACCATTAATATAGCTAATATGAAAATATCTATAGAATTTGCAATTAGTATTATACTTATATTACTATTTGCAGCTATGCCATTTATATATAGTATGTATCTATTAGCTGAACGTTATTTAAAACGTTCTATTAGATATCGTAAAGCTATTAAATGGCGTAAACGTCATAAACAACTAATAGGTGATAAAAATTATATTTATTCACCTAATAAGATTAAATCTATATATCCTGAGAGTAGGATAGATTTCAATACATATCAAAAATACCTAAAAACAACAAACAATGAACACTCAAAAAGCATTTCATTTGGTAAATAGAACTAAAATGTTCTGGCAACCAAAAGATAAAAGATCAATACAATTGAAATATATTGAAGATGATCATTTATCTAAAATAGAAACAATCATTAAAACTAAACCTGTATCTTCTAATTTTAATGGCTTTAGTCAACAAGTTTGGTTAACTGCAATTAGATTAGAAAAAGAATACAGAAAAGAACTAATAAACAATGTTTTAGATAAAGTAGTCGGAAAAGATTACTCTAAAAGAAAGTTTTTAGTTATTTAAAGATATCAAGTTTTCATAGACTTGGTTTTTAGGTTAATATGGGTAGTAGGAGTGGTTTCCTACTATCCTTTTAATGTCACTATTAAATATATAATGTAATCTAACTAAAGCGGTTAGCTATATATACTATAAGATTATAACTTATATGTTTAATAAAGGTCCAAAGTCCTTGTAAAGTACAGATGGGAAAAACAATAAATTAATCTATTTTTAAACAATTAAAACTTAAAGTTATGACAAAGTTAGTTAAAGTATCTAGAACAAAAAATGGTGCATTACAAGCAGAATTTGCTGCACAAATCTTAAAACCAAACAGTAACAATAATGCATTAGCATTATTAAATCTAGGTGATGACAGATTTAAACAAGCTTCTGAAAGAAGAGCTTGGATGACTGTATCAGCTTTAGCAATGCAAACTTATTTTGGTATAGATGTATCAAATCTACAAAATGAGCAAAGTATTGAAATTAATCTTGATAATCCTAAAGTAAATGGTAATCCTTTGAATGTACAAATTCAAGAATTTACTCAAAAGGAAATTCAAGATAGAATTGCAAAAACTACTTCTAATGGAGTAAAATCATCTTTACAGTATTTACTTGATAATGCTCTTAAAACAGCTAAACAAGTTAAAACTGAAGAAGGTACTAAATACTTCATTAAAGATGGAGGTTTTATCTTCTCAATTTCTACTGTTGTAGTAGGAGAAGCCCAACATAAATTTATTACTGATGCTACTATGGTAGCTGAAAGTACTCTTGTTAATGAAAGTGCTACTGCACAAGCTGCAAGTGTTAATTTAGTTGGATAATCAATTAAATAATAATTTAAACATTTTAAAGGGAGTAGGGTAAAACCTACTCTCTTTTTACATTAATCTTAAAACTATAGTCATGACTCCTTATTGTAATTATCTCATGACTATATCATTAATAGTGGTATAAAAAGTATTAAATAATGACTAAAATCAATAAAAAGTATCCTAATGCAATCTTAGTAGATTGCGAGGGTGGTAGAAAGCTCTATAATAATAATGGTAATTTAATTGAATGTGATATAAATAATAATATTATATTAGAATTAGGTGAACCATCTAAATTAGAGAAACAATTATTAAATGACTTTAAAGAACTATTAGAAGAACTTAAAAATCCTGAAGAAGATGGGAACTCTTAGAATAATATGTAAAGATGGTAGTATTAGAAGAATAAATTTCTCTAATGCTGTTAAATACGATTTAAAAGGTAATAAATTAACTCAATATGAAGTTAATAAAAATTTAATTAAATCTGCTAATTCAGTTGAACCTGATAATCAGAAAGTAGAAATTATCTATAATTAATATTATGAGTAAAACAATTAGTTTAGATCCTACTAGACTTGAAGGAGAATCCTTTGAAGACTACAAAAAAAGAAGAGCTTTAGTTAATAAAGCTATTAAACATTATAAAAGAGGAACTGTTGTTCATCCTGCATTAATTTATGTACCTAAAAGAACTAAAACTGAAAATGGTACAGATGAAGTAATGTATGATGAAAAAGGTGAAATTATATATGATGTATATAAAAATAAACCGTATGTAAAAGAGAAAACTGAAAAAGTTGTAGAAAAAACAGAACAATCAGAAGAAAAACCAAAAGAATAATTTGAAAAAACTATTATTAATTGCTATAGCATTACTAGGTAGTGCTATGGCACAAGTTTATATTCCTTTAGGCTTGTCCAAAACAGAGCTTTATGAAGCTTATACTAAGGAAGAAATAAAAGTAATTGAAAGTACTAAAGATATATTTTATGTAATAGATAATAAATCTATTAGACATCTTTATACATTTCAGAATAATATCGTAGCTAAATATTGTACTATATTTAACTTATCTGATATTAATCCTCAAGCTGTACCTAAGTTCTTAGATGAAAAGTTATACAGATTAGATAAAGATTTAATGGTATGGTTTGAAACTGAATCTCCTAAAAAATCTAAATATATGATTAGTTATGTATTAGATTATGAAACTGATACAGCTATTATTATATATAATATAAATCCTAAATAATATCTAATATGAAAAAGTTCATCTTATTGAGTATTATGATTATTTCTGCTATAGTAGGAATATCACAGAATTTAAAAATCAAATCTGATATAATTGATGCTAAAGGTAATTATATAGAATCTAAAGTATTTCTATACGAAAGAGATAGTTTAATTCTTCAAAAAGAAACTAGCAGCTTTAATTATAAATTAGATTTAAATAAAGAATACTTTCTTGTTATAGAGAGTATATCTAATCCAGGTTTAACTAAAATAATTAATTTTAATACTATTAAAGCTAAATCTGCAAAACATAAATTTGAATTTGTAGTTATGATGGATGAATCACTCAAAAGTTTTGGAGGATTAGTCTATTATAGTACAAATAAAGACTGTTTTGATTATATTATACTTAAATAAAAATCTTGTAATATTTTCTTAAAAAGGGAATGCGTATTTTACGTCACCTAGTTATCTGGAACTAAGAAAATACAAGTGGTGGAGTCCGAAACCTGTACCAATAGGTTTTTTGGTCCTAATAGAGAGTAGTTGAAATACACTACTCTCTTATTTGATATAATCTAAGTAAAGTATGTACCGAAAGGCTTAATTGTGGCAGCATAATAGATTAATATAAGTTAGCTATAGGTACTATACCTATTATGCCTCAACAATAGTAATATTGTTGTAGTAGTTGTTGAGTTACATTAGTTAAAACTAATAGTTAATAACAACATTGTGCGGAAGAGTGCCTTAATAGGATGATTCCTCTTCAATAATAAACTGGAGTGATTATAAATAACAAAATATAGCAAGACTCATGGGTGAGCTGTTCATCTCATTTATGGACATGAGTGGGTAATAATCCTTGAACGGCAGGGCGGTTGGAGCAGTGCGGATTATTAACAAAAAACTTAAATAAAATGACAATCATTGAACAACTTGAAGATGCAGACAAGACACTTGCTGCTGATGGCTATAAAGAGTATAGCTATGTGAGAATTGCTATTTCGGAGGCTATCCGAGCATTGCGGCAACCGCCTGTTAGCGGTGAGTTGCCCTACTTGGAAGAGCTTAGGAATAAGGTAGAATATCTCGAAGGCGTTATTTATTCGATGGAAAACGGAACTCCATAGGGCAATTACCACTAACAAGATATTAATGAGAGGTTCGATTCCTCATCTTGCTACAAACAAAAATTGTATCACACCTACAATTTTTACCTTAGTTTGAGATAGAGTGTAATCAGAGTAATTACTGAAAAACACGGTGTAAAATTTCTCGTTAAACTAAGGATTTTATTGAAAATACAAGTACCTGTAATAGTCAGGTTTAAAGAGTGGACTTATGTTGTTAAATAGACGTTTCCAGACGGAGTATTCACACAAATATCTGGATTAACAAAGTTATTAAGGTTGAAGCCGCTTGTATTTTTATTATTAAACAAATTAAACAATAAATAACATGAAGAAAACTAAAAAAACTTCAAATCAATGTGATGAATGTAATAATACATTTAATCATGAACCTAATATTATAGGAAATTCGGAAGAACCTATAATTATCTGTAATAATTGTTATCAAAAACAATATCCAGAAGAAACCTTTGGTTTAGCTTCTGAAACTTCAACAAGAGAACAAGCAATAATTTGGTGGAACAATATTACTTACGGTAAAAAACAACACTTAATTATAGAAAATTTAGGACATCAAAGAGCTTTAACTAAATTAACAGGTAGAGAAATTGAAGAGATTTGGAAAAATCAGCTACCATTAGAAGAACGTGAAAGTTATTATGGTATGTATAAACCAAATTAAAAACAATTCAAACAATTTGATGAATCTTTATTTAGAGCTTATATTAATAAATTTTCAGATGAAGATATGATTGAATTTAATAAGTGGGTTTGCAACTCAGGGTATATGTGGAACTGGAGATTTGAATTATATACATTGATAATGACTCCATCTGAAAAAGAAGCTAAAACGCATGGTAAAACAACAAAAGAACTCCTACAACTTTGGAAAGAACAACAACCTAAAATAGTTTATTATGAATAAAGTAGAAAAAGAAATAAATGTTTATGTTATTTCAAATGAACAACCTTTTGAAAATTGGTTTGGTACATTAAAAAGTTATGATTTCATAACTAATAAGTGTATAGTAGAAAATAACAAAGAAGAAGATATTGAATTATCATTAGATGAAGTTCAAGAATCAGATACAAATAAACCTATTAAAGACTTTCTTATGACTGAAATACATAAAGAAAATGTTATTTCTTTCTTAACAAAAAGCAATCTTTCTATAGGGGAGGCAGAATTATTCTATACTTTAAGTTGTAAAATAAAACCACCAAAAGAAGAAATTGAAGCTTTTTATATAGAAATGGATAATAGTATTCCATTTGAAGGTGGTATGGGAACAACAGAAGCCATTGTTGGATTAACTGAAAGTTTATAATTATTACTAAAATGAATAACGAATACATAATTATAAATCGTACAACTCTTCAAAAAAGAATAGAAGAGTTAGAAAGACAAAGAGATGAAGCAGCTTTAGCTGAAAACGAATACGTTGTAGGTAATTTTACAGGACAAATTTATGCTTTGTATGAACTCATATCAAGTTCATCCCAATCAACTCCTTTAATTCCTGAGATTGAGAAGGCTTTTGATGCTGGTAATAAAAGAGGTTGGAGTGGTTATCCAAATACAGATAATTGGACACAACCAATGAAACAAGACTACATCTCAAACTTAAAACTTGAAATATGAAATATAGAATTATTAGATTTGAAAAGAAAAATGAAATTTGGTATCAAATACAATATAAGTTTTTATTTTGGTGGTTTTATATAACTAATATTTCTGATTCAGCAGGTATTTATAATATGTCTTTTGAAAGTATGGAAGACGCAGAAGAATACTTATCAAATCAAAATGAATCAGTTAAAGAAACAATAATAAAAGAGTATAATTATTAAAATATAATATTGGGGATAACGGGTATAGCTCTTTACTGTTGATTTAAATAAGCAAGTACAGCATCGTCCTCTAATAAGTGTGCTGTTTAAACCTAGGGGATAATTATAGATGGAAACACTATAAAAAATGAAGTAGGAACACTAGCTGATGTTCTTGCTGTAGAAAAGGCTTCAGCTAAAGTGATTAATTTCACATCTGCTCCTAAAGCAGAATTAGAGTTAGCCGCCTAATTTAGGAAACAGAAGTTAAACTGTAAATATAACTTAGGGACTTATAGTATTCACCTCAATAATAGCTAAATACTAATATTCTGATGTAGAAGAAAAACAACATCTAAACTTGTAGAAAACTTAAATTAACTTTAAAGAAAACGAGGGTTTAAATTCGGACCAGTATAATAGAAATATTATATTAAAAACATTGGATGAATTCAGGGAACTCTTAACATGTAATGATGATGACAATCCTGAGCCAAGCTTGTAGTACACTACTTGAAGGTGCAACGACTACTGGAGAAGTACAGTCTTCTTAATAACCAGAAAAAGCGTCCAACATCTTAACTTTATTAGTAAATAATTTGGATAATTGAAATATATTTCGTATCTTTGTATTTAAATTAAATACATATATTATGAAATATATTGAAGTATCTTGTGATAATTGTGGTAACAATTATTTAAAACTTAAAAAAGAATATAATAGAAATATTATAAAACATAGAAATAATTATTGTTCCAAAATCTGTAAAAGTAAAGATAAAAGAGTAACTTATAAAATATCTAATCATTCTAATAATAGAATAGATGAATATACTGATTTTAAGTATGTTTATAAAATTTTAAAAACTAGAATGAAAAAAGAATGTAATGTTACTTTAAAAGACCTTAAAGATTTATGGGAAATTCAGAAAGGAATTTGTCCATATACTGGAATATCATTAAAATTAATAAAACATGGTTATAAATTTCAAGATATCTCTAAAAATAGATATGATATAGCATCTTTAGATAGAATTGATTCTTCTAAAGGTTATATTAAAGGAAATTTATGTTATGTTAGCACACTTGTTAATTTTATGAAAAATAATTGTTCTATTGAAGAAACAGTAAGTTTTATGTTTATCATAAAAAATTATTTATCTGATAAAAAAGATGATGATATAGTCTGTGCTGTAAAGAAATTTACAGAATTATAGCGACTCCCTCTATCTCCACTAATTAAATGCTAATAAGTTACCTTAAATTTTTAACTTAAAAATAAGATATGAAAACGTTAAATTTAGTAGACATTGATAAGTCTGATATAAAATATAAAATCAGTAAATTTTCTGATGGTCAACAAAATATTGTAATAGATTCTAATTATAAATATAATCATTTTATGATTAAGGATTAACCTATTTCTTTTATAGAACCTGTTCAAATAAAATCACGTTTAAATAACTGGTTAGATTTAGAACTTATTGTAGCTACTGTTGCTTCATTAAGAGAGTTAGGTGTTGAAGAAATTCATCTTTATACTCCTTATATTGTAGGTGCTAGAAGTGATCGTAAATTTGAAGAAGGTGGTAATAATTACCTTAAAGACGTTATTTGTCCTATTATTAATTCTTTAAACTTTAAAACAGTAACTTGTATTGATCCTCATAGTGACGTGCTTGAAGCTTGTATTAAAGGATTTAAAAAACTGTCTAATTTAGAAATTGTTTGGTTTGGAATTAAAAATGCTATTTTAAAAGATGGATTACTCCAAGTAATCTATGAAGATGGTAAGTTCTATAATACTACAACTTTAGAAGAAATTAGAGAAAGATTAAAATAAAAATTGGCATTTGATGTAGCTCAGTTGGATAGAGCGGTGTTAGAGGTATCCGCACAGGTCGCAGGTTAGAGTCCTGTCATCAAATCTTAAAACTTAAATTATGATAACATTAAAAACTAAGTACAATATTAATTTATTTTACAAAAAGTTAATAAAACCTAATTATTATCAATGTTATATAATACCTACTATAGATGTTATATTTCAACATGATATTATTTATAGATATCTTAAAATAGAATTTAAAATATTTATATGGTTATTTAAACTAGATATTAGTTGGAATAGAACTATTAATATTAATAAAAAAATATATTAGTATGAAAGCTATAGAACTAACAGAAGAACACAAATCTAAACTATTAGAAATGTGTAAAGTATTATTTCCTGAATATAATGTTTCTTGGATAGATTTTAAATTTGATGACTCAGATTTAATTTGGTTTAGAAAAGATGATCCTTATGAGTGTAAGGGGATTCATTGGTTTGAGTTTGTTATGGGTGAACTAACAAATAAACTTTACAAGTTATTTTACAATGCGATGGGTGAACAAAATATACTTTGGGATTTATTGGTAAAAGAAGGTTTTTATGTGCAAGTTCTTCATCATAAAACTTTACATCCTGTTGATTATCTTTATGAAAATTTTAAAAAGCTAAAACTATGAAGTATCGTCTTATTAAAGAATATCCAGGTTATCCTAAATTAGGAACTATAAAAACTAAAGATACTATTATATCAGAAATTACTTTTTTTGATAGAGAAGAAGTTCCTGATAGAGATTGGATAGAGAATTATTCTGAGTTTTGGGAAAAAGTTGTTGAAAAAGATTATAAAATATTATCTTTAGCTAGATTTTGTTCAATAAAACCTACAATAACAGATGTTTCTTATTATGGTGATGGATATATTGAAGCTTTATTAAAATGTGATAAAGCTAGAATTCATTCAGTTAAAAGATTATCTGATGGTGAAACATTTACTATTGGTGATGTATGTTCACCTAAAGATTATGATACATCAAATAGTCATCCTATAACTAAATTTGAGTTAATTTTAAAAGGTACTACATTAAGAGTTATTTCTAAAAATTGGTATTTAGGAATTGATAATATAGAAAAATCCAAACAATCTTTATTTACTACAGAAGATGGAGTAGATATTTATGTAGGAGATAAATATTGGGTATTAAATACTAAACTAAATGATTGGATTTTTGAAGAAAATGCAGTAAGAGATAATATAAATTATTTTTATAAAGATAAATCTTATGCTAAAAATACTGGTATTTACTATTTCTCATCCAAAGAAAAAGCAGAAGAATATATCTTAATGAATAAACCTTGTTTAAGTCTTAATGATGTTTTACCTTATATTGGATTTCCTTTGCGTGATATAAAATCTATAAAAGAACTTGTAAAATCTAAAATTAAACAAAATGAGCACTGTTAGATTTATAGGATGTTTACATTTAGGGCATGAAGTATTAGCTAAATATAGAGGATTTAATAACTCTTATCATCATGATGAACATTTAATTGATTACTGGAATAAAACTGTTAATAAAAAAGATTTAACTTATATATTAGGTGATATTACTATGGAAACTAGTAAACATTATTACTTATTAGATAGGTTAAAAGGACGTAAAATAATAGTTTTAGGTAATCATGATAGATGGAAACATGTACCAGAATTATTAAAACATGTAGATGGTGTAGCAGGTATGGTAGATTACAAAGGATTTGCATTAACTCATGCTCCTATACATGTTAGTGAAATAGGACAATATAGAGGTAATATACATGCACATATTCATCATGAAAATAAATTAGCTGATTTTGAGGTTAATAGATCTTATGATGATAAAGAAAACAATCCTATAATATCTACTGTTGGTAAATATTATTGTGTAGATGCTAAATTAATTGATTTTAAACCTAAATCTATAGAAGAATTATTAAATAGTGGAAAAAGCTAAAGAACTTAAAGAAGATTCTAAAGCTTTGAGATATAATAATGGTAAACGAAAGTGGTCATTAGTACATTTTAAAGCTTTAGAACCTATGGTTGAAGTATTAGAATTTGGAGCAGAAAAATATGCTCCTTGGAATTGGAGAAAAGGATTATCTTGGTCTGGAATTATAGATAGTACTATGAGGCATTTAATAGCATTTAAAGAAGGTGAAGATTTAGATCCTGAAAGTGAAAAACCACATGTTGGTCATTTACTAGCTAATTTAATGTTTCTTAGTTATATGTATCTATTTAGAAAAGATCTTGATGATAGATTTAAAGAATAATATATGAACGAATTATACGATTATTTATTTCATTATAACTCTTTTACTGGTTACTGGAACGCTTTTAAAAGAGAAGATAAAGAAAAGTACTTTAATGGTCAATTAAAAGAAGATCTTGTTTTAAAAAATAAGGATATTATGGTATTAATTAACTATTTAAGAAATACCAAAAGTGGAAATAGTAAATAGAATGTCTTATGTATATGATATTGAAACTCTTGCTTCTTGTTTTACTTATACTGGTATAAATATAGACACAGAAGAAATAGTTCAATATTGTATACATAAAGATAAAAATGAAATAGAAGCTTTAGTAAATCATTTACAGAAATGTAAAGGTCAAATAGGTTTTAATAATTTAAACTTTGATTATCCTATAATACATGAAATACTAATAAACTATCATAAGTTTATACATGATTATAGTGCTGAAGATATTATTAAACATCTATACTCTAAAGCTCAATTTTTAATAGAATCTCAAAATAATCCTGATGGTTTTAATAATATCATAGCTATTAAAGATTCTGATGTTAAAATACCTCAATTGGATTTATTTAAAATGTGGCATTTCAACAATAAAGCTCGTAATACAAGTTTAAAAGCATTAGAGATAAGTATGAACTATCCTAATGTTATGGAAATGCCTATAGATCATACAAGAGATGATATTAAATTAGAAGAAATACCTAGTATATTAGAATATAATCTTAATGATGTATTAGCTACTTATAAATTTTATTTATTAAGTTTAGAAAAAATAAAACTAAGAAAGAATTTAATAAGTAAATATAATTTACCTTGTATTAATTTTAGTGATACAAAAATAGGTGAAGAGTTAACTTTAAAAATCTACTGTGAAAAAACTAAATTAAGTTATTGGGATGTTAAAAAGTTAAGAACTTATAGAACATCTATAAATTTAAAAGATTGTATTTTTGATTATATTAGTTTTAAAAATAAAGAATTTAATAATTTATTAAATACTTTAAAAAATAAAACTATATATGAAACAAAAAACTCAATAAGTTATTCTGTAATATATAAAGGTTTTAAATATGATTATGGTACTGGAGGGATAAAACATGTGTCCTCCTTTTAGGTAACTAAAAGGTAATAAATTGGGTAAAAACGGTGAATTCATTATTAATTAACATAATTTAACAAAATAAATTTAGATTTGGAGGATATTATTCGTATATTTGTATTTTAATAAAATATACAATGAAGAATAATGTACAAAAATTTCATAAATGGAATGCTAAATTTGATGTTAATAAAATATTAAGTTTAATTGAAAAAGGGGAATGTATAAAAGAAATTTCTAAAACTTTAGAAATTCCACAAAGAAGATTATCTGATTAAGCAGAAAGAAAATTAAATTTAATATTGAAAACACCGTGCTAACTTAACCTTTAACAAAGTTAAGTAGTGTAGAGCATAGATATTGAAACTAAATAAAGTTTATAAAGAGTCACTTTATAGTAAAAGCAGGAGTAGTTGTTACAATACCTGCTTTCTTTATTTAGAATATAATATATCCACGAGTATCCAACAACCTAAAGTCGATAGGTTGAAAATATATGCCGAACTTATTCAATAATATAAGAATAAGAAGTAAAAGATAAAAAGCTTTTACGATAACAAAATGACATGGTTGTATTAAACCTGGAATATATGAGTCTGATAATGAATACATTATAATTGATGCTGATGTAGCTTCATTATATCCAAGTATAGCTATTGTTAATAATTTATATCCTGAACACTTAGGAAATATCTTTTGTGAAGTATATGAAAATGAGATAGTTAAACCTAGATTATTTGCAAAAAAATCAGGTGATACTGTAATGGCTGATGGTTATAAATTATCAGCTAATAGTGTATATGGTAAATCTAATGATGAAAATAGTTTTTTATATGATCCTCAATATACTATAAAAACTACTTTAAATGGTCAATTAATGCTTTCTATGTTAGCAGAGTATTTAGTTGATTCTATAGATGATTTAACAATGTTACAAATTAATACTGATGGTTTAACTGTTAAGATTAAAAAAGAAGATTTACCTAAATATTATAATGTTTGTAAAAAATGGGAAGAGTTAACTAAATTAACATTAGAATATGTAGAATATTCTAAAATGGTCATTAGAGATGTTAATAACTATTTAGCAGTATCTACTAAAGGTAAAGTTAAATATAAAGGAGCTTTTGAAATAGATAAAGAATTACATAAAGATAATTCTTTTAGAGTTATTACAATAGCTTTGAGTGATTATTTTATAAAAGGTATACCTGTAGAAGAAACTATTAAAAATCATACTAATATATATGATTTTTGTGGTAGGCAAAAGTTTAAATTAGATAGTTATGGTGAAACACATAGCATTAAAAAAGTTAATGGTTCATTTATAACTAATATACAAAAACAACAAAAGAATGTTAGATATTATGTATCTAATGGAGGAGAAACATTTATTAAAAGATATAATAAAGGTACATCTGAACTTATTCATGTAGGATATACTGTAAATATATTTAATAATTATGTTGAAAAAGAATTTAAAGACTATAATATTAATTATAGTTTTTATATTAAAGAATGTTATAAAATAATTGATGAAATTGATAGTAAACAACTTTCTTTATTTTAAAAAATGGAATCTTATGAAATAAAAGATGATGAAATCATAGTAAGTGTTAATAACATAATAGGTTTAGTACCTAATACTAATAAATTATTAGTTAATATAGATAATAAAGTAGTATCATATAATATATCAACTAAAGAATATGAGGAAGTAGATCTATTTGAAACTCTTCATAAAATTGTTGGTATTAGAATGTTACATAGATTTATTAGACTTTATGCTAAAGTAATAAATCATGAAATTTCTTCTGAATATTTTGGATTACAAACTTTAAAATCTAAGACATTAAATAAAATATATCCTGTTAAAGATTTTACTTTTAATTATTCTCCTGCTAAGTTTCCAGATAAAGTTATAAACTTAACTGAATTAATAGTAAATAACAAAAATATTAAATATTACTTTGATGATTTAGAGTATTATGTTATATTAAAAAAACCTATTAATGTTAAAAAACGTAAACTTAATAGAGAATTTACAATTAACTGTAAATTAAGAGTTATTAATCCTAAACATACTAAATTAAAGAAAAATGAAGTAGTAGATTTAATTAAAATAACACCTAATTTAAAATCTAAAAGATTGTTTTTTGGGAGTAAAACAAGAGCTTTAGATGTTGTAACTGTTAAAAGAGGAGATTCTTCTTTAGTAAATAGTTATGCTAAAAACTTTAAAAAAATTATTAATTAAAAATTGTCTTTAAAAATGGCTAGTACTTTTAAATTATTAGAAATTAGTTCTGTTCAAATACCTAATAAGAAATATGTATTAAATGAAAATACTGGAGAATATGTATCTTCTATAGATAATACTGATAAATATAATTTGTTAGACTTTATATGTAAACATGGTTATAAAATAACTAAAGTACAAAGAAAGTCTGATAATTATATTGTATCTTTAGGAGATGTAGTAAAAATTAATGAAACTAATAGTATTATAGTAGATACTATGATTATTAAAAAATCTCATATTATTATAAATAATACTATTGATTTAATAACATTGATTAAACCTACTCTTAAAGTAAATCCTAAAGTTGAAAATAAAATTAAAAGTAATAATTTCTTCAATACTCTTCAAACTAAGATTGAAAAATCTTTTAGTGGTGTAAGAATATCTTTAGGAGGTTTTACTAATACTTGTAAAACACTAGAAGAATTTCTTATAAACTTTATTAATGATTATAATAATAGATTTAATACTGTTTATTATACTACAGGAAAAACACAAACATATTGTGGTAGAAGAAGATCTTTAGGTGATATTTACATGATTTGTAAGTTTTATTTTCCTAATATAGAATTAATAGATGTTGTTAAGTTATTATACGGAGAGTTTTTAACTACAGATGTATTTAAAAGACCTAATACTTCTAAAGATTTAAGAACTTCTTATTGTAGTACTATTAATAAAAGAGTATGGTACTCTAACACTAAAGGTTTCTTAATGGGAGATCAAAATGCTAATGACGAATATGGTAATACTATTAAAGTATATCAAAATGAACTTGAAAAAGCATTATTAGAATCTAAGCCTAAAACAAAAGTAGAAGAACTATCACTTATATTTAAACCAGGTGTTAAATTTAGATCTTTAGTATCAGAAAATACTTTTAAAGTAGGTTCTAATATTACTTTTGAAGAAACTATTAGAGCTATCATTTTAGTAGATAGTACTAACCCTAAAGATGTTAAAAGAAGAATTATATTTGATAAAATAAATAATAAACAAGCTCAAATAGTATCTTAATATGTTAGCAAAATCTTTAAAAAAGCCAAAAGCTCTTAAAAAGAAATTTACAATGTTTAGACCTCAAATTAGGTCTAGACATCCTTCTCATAAAATATTGAGAACTGAATTACCTTTATTACCTTTTAGATCAGTTGTTAGATTAGGTTCTACTACAGTTTTAAATGATACTATTGAGAACGGTGGTAATAGAATAGAAATTAATAAAGTACAAGCTATTAAAAATAGTGCTAATAAACTATTAATGAAAAAAAAGTTTACTGAAGCTGGTGTTAAAACTGCTGATTGGTTTACAAAACTTGAAGGAGTTCAAGGATTTATAAATATTCACAATGACGCACTAGCTTATGAAGATTTACCATATCCAATAGTATCTAAACATATTTATGGTAGTAGAGGTACTGGTAACACTTTAATACTTAATAAAGAGTCTTTAGATAAATGGTTAGTAGGTAAAACACTATCTAACTATATATTTGAGAAATTCTATAGTTATAGTAGAGAGTATAGATTACATATTACCAAAGAAGGTTGTTTCTATACTTGCAGAAAAATGTTAAAACAAGATACTCCAGAAAATGATAGATGGCGTAGACATGATGATAACAGTGTTTGGATATTAGAATCTAATCCTGATTTTGATAAACCTGTTAACTGGTCTAGTATAGTTGAACATTCAGTTAAAGCTTTAAATGCTGTAGGATTAGATATTGGTGCTGTTGATGTTAAAGTTCAATCTAAATTAGACAATAAAGGTAATATTAGAAAAAATCCTGACTTTATTATTATTGAAATCAATTCTGCTCCTAGTTTTGGAGAATTAACTGCTGAAAAATATATTATTGAAATTAACAAACTTCTTATTATGAAAAAGAGAAATGGATAAAATTAAAATTGTAGAACCTAAAGTATCTTCTAAATTAAGTGAAATATCTAATAATTTTTACTTTCATTTAATGGATAATAAAACATATGAACCTTTAACTGTTAGATGCAGATGTAAAGATTTCTTTCAGGATGCTTTATGGGCAGAAAAAACTAAAATGGATGTTATAGATAAATATGGTTTTACTTGGAAGCAAGGTACTTATGATTTCTTTAATAAATCATCTTTTGTTTTTGGTATAAGAGAAATAGAATCAAAAGATTTAGGTAAATATGCTAAAGAAACAGAAGCTTTGTATAATATTTTTGATGAAGCTTTAGGAATAGAACCTGATAAATATACTATAGTAACATCTGATGAAACAGATAACTATTTAATAGTTATAACTGATACTAAATGGATCGAAAGACCATATTTATCTAGTTTACTATTTATGTTGGCTAGAATAGGTAAATATTATCAAAATGAGCCTATTTTAGAGTTCTTTAAAAAAATTAAAGATAACAATAAGATTTTAAATGATGCAAGCTATGTAAGATCTATTTACACTAAATTAGAAAATATCTTAAAAGGATATGAATATTCTCAAAACTGGGAAGATTATAGTGATGTAAATATGGTACATTCACGTAGTGGTATAGTAGGTTTAAAATCTGATTTATTAATTAAAAATGCTGTAGAACATGTCTAAAAAAATTGGTATTCCAGGTTGGTCTTTAGGTGATAATTCCTTTGGTGTTACTAAACCTTATTTAAATTTTTTATCTAGTTTTGGACAAGTAGAAATACTTACTCCTAGACAAGATACTGTAGATTTAGATTTATTAGTACTACCTGGAGGAGCAGATGTATCTCCAAATAGATATAATAATGTACCTGGTTTTTATACAGGTAATCCTAATACTTATTTAGAGTATTTTGATACTGTAAATTTACCGCAATATATTGAAAAAGGTACTCCTATTTTTGGTATTTGTAGAGGTTTACAAACATTAAATGTTCATTTTAATGGAACATTAAATCAACATATTGCTCATCCTTATAGTAAAGAAAGAGATGAGTTAATACATAAAATATACTTATTAGATGATGATGGGAATTTAATTCCTAAAATGAAAGCTAATAATACTCCTCTTAAAACTAAAACAGGAGATCCTATATATGAAGGTTTTAAAACTAATAGTTTACACCATCAAAGTATAAAAGATATAGGAACAGGTCTTAAAATATTAGGGGTATCTGACGATTATACTATTGAGATAATTACGCATGTAAATAAACCTATATATGCTGTTCAATATCATCCTGAAGAAATATTTGATAAGTTTTCAATTAATATAATAAACTCTTTATTAAATGTCAACAGTTAGTAAAAAGAAAGTTAAAGTTAAACAATCTCAAATTATACTTGAAAATTTAAATAATCTTATAAAAGATTTAGATAAAAAAAAATATAATTTAATGGAAACATTAACAGGTAAAGATAATTTTGAACTTCTAACAGAGTCAGAAAAATACTTTTATGATAATGTTCGTAAAAATCTTACTCTTTATTTAAATTCTTTAAATACTATAAGAAGTAGATTTGATATTTATATTGCTCCTATTGTAGATATATTAGAAGCTAATAATATTATAGTAAAAAGTGTTCATAAATCTGTAACAGGAAGTGTGAATGATATACAATCTACTTATTTATATAATGATCTTAATGAAGGATATTGGTCTTTTTCAAGATTACCTTATTTTACCTCTTCATATATATTTAAATCTATCAGAAATAATAGTTGCCATATGATTATAGGTTGTGATAAAGGAGATTTATTTAGATTTCAAGTAAGTAGAGTACCAACATGTTGTGGAGCAGCTGTTATATCAGATATTCGTGTTTATAGAGAAAATGAAGGAATATTACAAAAAATATATCCTCATATTGAAAAATTAGTTACTAATAAATTAAAATATGGTTCTAGATACAGTTATTTAATAATGACTGATAAAGATAGAGATATTACTAAACACGTAGCTAAAAAATTAGGATTTAATCTTACTGATAACTTTCATAATATTAATTCCTGTAATAATGTTAATGTATTTACTAAAATAATTAAAAGATAAATTAAACTATGACTAAAATTGTTTCTTATAAAATAGGATCTGATCCTGAAGTATTTTTATTTGATACTAAAAAAAAGAGATATCATTCTGCTATAGATCTTGTAGGTGGTACTAAAGATAATCCTTTATTACTATCTGAAGATGGTCATGCAATACAAGAAGATAATGTAGCAGCTGAATTTAATGTTCCTCCATCAAAAGATCCTGTTGCTTTTTATAAAGATATCCAATTTATATTAAAACATATTGAGGATAAAGTAAAAAAAGTTAATCCTGATTTAACTATAGCTATTGATGCTTCTGCTAGATTTGAAGAAGAATTTTTAAATCATCCTAAAGCTAAAGAGTTTGGATGTGAGGTAGATTTCAATGCTTGGACAGAGGATATAAATCAAAAACCTGAATGTGAAGATAAAAGCTTGAGAAGTTGTGGTGGTCATGTCCATATAGGATATTTACCAGAACCTAAACCATCTATTAGTATAGATATTGTTAGAGCTTTTGATCTATTTTTAGGAGTACCTAGTGTATTACTAGATCCTGATAAAGATAGACGCTTGTTATATGGTAAAGCAGGTTGTTATAGACTTAAAGATTATGGTGTAGAATATCGTACTTTAAGTAATTTTTGGATAAAATCTCAAGAACTAGTATCTTGGGTATTTAATAATGTACAGTTAGCTGTAGATTTTATAAATTCTGGTAATTATATCAGCAGATATGATGAACATCTAATTGTTAGATGTATAAATAATTCTGATACTGAATTAGCAAAAGAGTTAATAGAAAGATTTAAGATTCAAATGCCTATTGAAGAAAAAGTTCTTTCTGCTACTGCTAGTTCATAACATAAGGGAGTCTTAGTACTCCCTTTTTATTTTATTAACTTAACCCTTAAAATTATATGTGTGGATTAGTTGGTTTCTCATCCAAAGATAATAAAACATTTGATCCTTATAAAATAAAATTATTGTTATTTTATAATCAATCTAGAGGTACTGATAGTACTGGATTATATACTCCTCAATCAGGTTTGATTAAAAATAACATAAAAGCTGAAAACTTTTTAGTTAGTATTTCTAAAAATGAAAACTTCAAACCTGATAGTTTATTAATAGGTCATACTAGAGCTAAAACCACTGGTGCAGCTACTGTTGAAAATGCTCATCCATTTAAATATGATAGTATCGTAGGAGCGCATAATGGAGTTATTAGAAACTATTTAGATCTTTGCAATAAGTATGAAATTTCTGCTAGTTCTATTAATGTAGATAGCCAAATTTTATTTGCTTCTATTAATAAATTTAAAACTCCTAAAGTATTTACAGAATTTTCTGGAGCAGCTGCTGTATTATTTACGGATGAAACTAATAAAGATGTTTTATATGCTTACAGAAACAAAGAAAGACCTTTATTTAGAGGTAATTCTGATGAAGGTATGTATATATCATCAATTAAAGAATCTTTAGAAGCTATAGGCTGTACTTCAATAAAAGAATTTAAAGAAAATCATCTTTATGTTATTAATAAAGGAGTAATAGATAAATTCTATAGAATTAAAAATGTACCTTATTATGAACCTCCAAAAGAGCCTCAATTACAAGGTCCATTTCTTTCTATTAAAACTTTATTATCAGGTACTAAATCATCTGTAATATTTGTACCTTTATTAAAAGGTATACATCATTATTCTTCTAAAACAAGTAAAAAACCTGGTGAGTTAGTAAGAATACTTGATGTTTATAAAACTAGCAATCAAGCTACTTTTCATAACATTAAATACTATCCTAATCATAAAGAACTTAATCATACAGATTTTTATAATGAAGACTATTTTGATTTAAAATCTTTAATAATACTTAAAGAAGGAGTTTATTGTAAAGCTAGTAGCAATATAGTATTAATATCTAATAATAAACTTATTACTAATTCAGGAGATCCTTTATACATTAAACATTATGATAGTATTAAAAAAGAGTTTAGTCTTAAAGTATTAACTCAAAGTTTAGATTTTTTAGTTACTGTTCCTGAAAATTTAGTAGAACCTTTAGATAAAGAATGTTATGATAATTGGAAACCTGTTCTTAAAGATATAGAAATGACTCCAATACTAAATATTTATCCTAAAAGAAAACCTTTAGAACTTTATAAATACTATAAAGTTACAGAAAAAGTTAGTATTAAAGAAAATACTGCTGTTACTATTTTACTTCCTGTATCTAGCGTTTTAACAATAACAGATATTGATCATTGTAGTATTACAGGTGAACCTATTGCTTATCATGGTCAATATAAATTTACTAAAGAATCTGAACATATAAATAAGTTTAAATGTTTAAATCCTGAAGAACTTGAAAATAAAGTTACAAGCGCATTACCAGGTGACTTTTTAAAAACTGATTCTTCTTCATCAAATTCTAATGGTAAATCTAAAACATTAAGACAAATTTTTATAGATGAATTAGATAAAGGTAACTTTTATAAAGTTCATTCTAATAAAGCTACTTTAGGATATTCTTTTTCAGCTTATTCTACTAAAATAGATTCTACTGATGCTATAAATAATACAGAGTTTTCCTTTTTATATGCAGGTGATATTTTAGAAGTTATTAATATAAATCAAAATAATCATGAATTAGATTGTACTTTATATTCTTTCGATACTGTGAATAATAAATATATTATGAGAAAGAACTTTTTAGTACATGTAGATTTAGATGATTTCTATGATAATTGCAATAAATTAGATGATAAAGATATACCTGATAGTATATTAGAAGAAGATCCTGATTTAGCTAAGTCTAGTGAAATAGAAGAACAAGATTTATCTTGTGTTTTAATTCCTGGAGATAATCTTAAACTAGTTTTTGATACAGTAGAAGAAAAATTAGAAGCTTTAAATACTTCTATAGATTTAGGATTTCTTAAAAATATGGAAGATATTAAAGAACATATTAATGATATTCAGGTTGAAATTAAAGAATCATTTAATAAATTAGTAAATGAAGAATAAAGAAGAACAAAAGTTTTTTTCTATAGGTTGTAAGGTAATATTAACTAAAAATTTTAAAGAAGATATTTTAAAGTCAACTGTAAATATTAACTATAAAGATAATACTTATTTTACAAGTAAGTATTTTAATTTTGACGCAATTAATATTAAAGTATTAGATACTGTTTTTACACTATTACATCATAGTGAAAATAAAGCTGTTTTAAGATCATCTAAGTTAAATTTACCTATTATTATACCTTCTGACTGTATAGAACTAAAATATAAAAAAGATATTAGAAAGTTTATTATAAATTATAATAAATATGTTAAAGATTATAGAGGTTTAAACATTCTAAAAGAAGAATCTGTACTTACAAGAGATAATAAAATCTGTCATATTTCTGAAATAAGAGAAATTGGAGGTGAGTATTATCACATATCAAGTTTAGTATATGATGAATTTATCAATGATTATGTATTACCTCAATTTTGTAGAAGATATATTAAAAATCTATCTTATTTGTATGAAGGTAATAATTTTTTAGGTTGCGAAATAACAGAATATGCTTATACTTCTGATAAAACTAGGCATTTCCCAATAATGTTAATACCTGTTAAAGAAAACAATAATGATTATTATATTATTACAGCAGAAGTACATTTAAGTGTAGTTAGAGATAATAAAGATATTGTAGAATGTAAAAGAACTGGTTTATTTTATCATAAAGATACTAAAGATAATAGTGTTGTAAAAGCACAAATTAGTGAAAAGTATGATTATATTCAAACTAAAAGATTAGTTAAAATAAATGATAAAAAAGATCAAATAAACTTTGGTGAAGAAAGTTTAAGTTATCTTATTACAGATGGTAAAAAATATAGCTTTGGAGTAGAATTAGAAACTGCTTCTGGTTATTTACCTTTATATCTTTATCATGATTTAAATATGTCTTGTACTAGAGATGGATCTGTTACAGGAGGTGAATATGTAACAGGTGTTCTGAAAGGAGATTCTGGTTTTAAACAGTTACAAAAGATTACTAATGAGTTAGTTACACGCTGTTCTGTTGACGCTAAATGTGGAATACATGTTCATATTGGTGGTTTTGATAATAGTAAGAGCTTCTTAGTATTATTACAAAAACTAGGAGTAATGTTAGAAAAAGAAATTTTCAGTATATTACCTCCTTCTAGACGTAATAATAAATATTGTCAGAAAATGAAAAATCTAAATATTGTTTTTCCTCAAAATCAATCTTTAGAAGAGTATGATATTTTATTTAATAACTATTATCATGAACTTTATAAGTTATTTTATAAAGATGGTAATATTTTAAATAAAGATATTAATAAAAAGTTTAATCATCCTAGAGGTAGAACTTGTGGTTATGACCAAAGTACTCCTAGATATTGGTGGTTAAATTTGATTCCTGCTGCTTTTAATACAAGAGGTAATTTCTCTTATACTGTAGAGTTCAGAAATCATAGTGGTAGTTTAAACTATCGTAAAATTAAAAATTGGGTATTAATCTGTATGGGTATTGTATCTTATGTAGAAAACTATAAAAAAGATATAATGTTTAGAAATGATATAACTTTAGAAGAAATAATTACTAAAGTTTACCCTACTAAAAGCAGAATTTTAATTCCTTATATTCAAGAAAGAAAAGCTCAGTTTGAAAATGAAGCTTATAATGAAGTTAATAATGAATATAAAGAAAAATTAAGTTCTGAAGAATTAAGCGTTAAACAATTAATAAATATTTAATATGTGTCTTGTATCAGTAAAACCTAAAGGTATAGAATTAAATGAACTGTTTTTTAATGGAGTAGCTTCTGGAGTAGAATCTAATGGAGATGGATCTGGATTTGCTTTTAAAAAAGCAGGAGAATCTAAGATATATATATCTAAAGGTTATTTAAGTGCTGACGAAATAATAAATGCTATTAAATCTCATAATTTACAAAAAGATGATGAATTAATTGTCCATAGTAGAATAGGTACATCTGGAGGTAGAAATAAAGTTAATATGCATCCTTTTGTAGTATCTGAAAAAATGGATGATATATTAACAACTGAAGGTTATGTAGAATATCCAGTATTAGCTCATAATGGAATATTTAGTAAGTTTTCTGATTATCATTCAGAATATTCAGATACTTTTCATTTTACTAGAAGATTTATGAGTATTCCTGAAGTACAATCTCTTTTAAAAAGAGATCAAGTTACTTTTGAAAGTATCTATGATCATTTTTTAGGTAGTAATAAAGTATCTATTCTTTTTCCAGATTGTGGTCTTATTAATATAGGTAAATTTGTTGAAGATCAAGGCTTTTTATTTTCTAATGGTGGATATAAATATGGTAGAAGCTATAGAAATGTAGGAGGTGTTGAAACTTTTACTAAAAATAAATCTTGTAGTTTTTCACCTGATCCTAAAAATATATATAAGTCTGAAAATGATGAAGATGATGACAGAACATATAAACCTAAATTAAAAGGTTGGGAAAAATTATTACCTCCTCCTAAAGATAATAAAGTTATTGATGTTAGTGGTTTAAATATTCTATTAAGTTCTGAGGTAATAGATAAAGTCTATGCTATTTGTTATAAAGCAACATCTAGTAACAGTCTTGTAATGGGTTATGTTTATGAAATAACTGATATAACATCAGATGGTTTTTGTACTATAAAAACTATTGGTCAAGCTACTGCTCAAGAAAATAGAATAGTACCAGTACAGTTACTTTACAACTTCTGTAGATTTTATTCTAAAAAAGGTCATGCTACAATGTGGGCTGATTATAAATATATAAATGCTAATCTTAAAGTAGGTAAAAATACTATTAAAACTTTATCTAATAAGCTAAAAAGATGCAGAAAAGAAAAGTTTAGATTGGAAAATTTAGGAATGTTTTTAACAGAAGCTGTTAAAATGTTTGTTATTCAAGA